>NZ_JABMCN010000150.1:6784-8774 GCF_013179515.1 Pseudomonas sp. CM27 | reverse complement strand
CATCACCTGGCGTGCCTCGACCCGGCCATGGGCTGTGACCACTGCCGGGCGGGGGCCGTGGACGATGTCCAGCACCTCGGAGTTCTCGAAGATCAATGCACCCAGGCTGTGCGCCGCGCGGGCTTCGCCCAGGCACAGGTTGAGCGGGTGCAGGTGCAGGTTGCGCAGGTTCTTCAGCGCACCCAGGTACAGCGGGCTTTGCAGGTGCGCGGCCATGCCATCGCGGTCCAGCAGCTGCACCTGCTCGCCCATGCCCCGGCGCCGGGCCTCGGCCTCGAAGGCACGCAGCTCGTTCATGTGCGAAGGCTTCATCGCCGCATGCAGGTGGCCGCGCTTGAGGTCGCAGTCGATGCCATAGCGCGCTACGCGCTGCTCGATGACCTCATGCCCGCGCCAGCGCAGGTGCCAGATGAAATCGTCGACTTCGGCGCCCAGCCGGTTGCGCATCTGCGCGCGCATGGCCTCGTCCCCCGACAGGCTGCCGGTGACCTGGCCGCCATTGCGCCCGCTGGCGCCCCAGCCAATGCGGTTGGTCTCGACAATGGCCACCTTCAGGCCCCGTTCGGCCAGTTCCACTGCCGTGGCCACGCCGGTGAAGCCGCCACCGATGATGGCCACATCCACCTGTACCGTGCCCTTGAGTTGCGGGTACTCGGTGTGGTCGTTGAGGGTGGCGCTGTAGTAGGACGGCGCGCGCTGCGCCGGCCCTTTGTTCAATGCTGCGTTCATGGGTGTTCCTTGTTGTATTGGGGCTCAGGCCTGGTGCAGGTACCAGCGCCAGTCCTGTTCGCTGACCTCGGCCATGAACTGACGGTACTCGGCGCGCTTGACCTTCAGGTAGACGCCCAGAAAGTCCTCGCCCAGGGCTTCGCGGGCCCAGCTGGACTGCTGCAGCGCGTCGAGGGCGGTCAGCCAGTCGGTGGGCAGGTGCTCGGTGGCCTGGGCATAACCATTGCCTTCCACCGGTGCGCCTGGGTCAAGCTGCTGGCGGATGCCCCAGTGGCTGGCGGCGAGGATCGCTGCGGCAGCCAGGTACGGGTTGGCGTCGGCGCCGCAGATGCGATGCTCGACATGCCGGCTGTTGGCCGGGCCGCCCGGCACGCGCAGGCTCACGGTACGGTTGTCGACGCCCCAGGTTGGCGCCAGTGGTGCGTAGCTGTTGGCCTGGAAGCGGCGGAACGAGTTGGCGTTGGGGCAGAACAGCAGCAGCGAGTCGCGCAGGTGGCGCAGCATGCCGGCCACGGCATGGCGCAGCAGCGGGGTGCCGGCCTTGTCTTCGCTGGCGAACAGGTTGTTGCCGGCGCTGTCGGCCAGGCTCAGGTGCATGTGCATGCCGGTGCCGGCCAGTTGCGCGAACGGCTTGGCCATGAAGCAGGCCTGCATGCCATGGGCATGGGCTACACCTTTGACCAGGCGCTTGTAGCGCACGGCCTGGTCCATCGCCTGCAGCGCATCGCCGTGCTCGAGGGTGATCTCCACCTGGCCCGGGGCGTACTCCGAAATTGCCGTTCGCGCCGGGATGCCCTGGGCTTTGCAAGCGGCGTACAGGTCGGCGAGGAACGGCTCGATCTGCTCCAGTTCGCGCAGGCCATACACTTGGGTGGATCGGGGGCGGCCGCCATCGTTGTCCAGTGCCGGCTGCGGGCGGCCCTGGGCGTCGCGCTGCTGGTCGAGCAGGAAGAACTCCAGCTCACAGGCCATCACCGGGTGGTAGCCGTCGGCTTTCAGCGCATCGATGGTGCGTACCAGGACATGGCGCGGATCGGCGATGCTGGCGGGCAGGCCCTCGCTCGGGTGCATGCTCACCTGCACCGCAGCGGTCGGCACCCGGCGCCAGGGCAAACGCACCAGGCTGCCTTCAAGCGGGTAGGCACGGCAGTCGATGTCGCCCACGTCCCACACCAGGCCGGAGTTTTCCACGTCGTCGCCGTTCAGGGTCAGGCCGAGGATGGTGCTGGGCAGTGGCCGGCCGGTCTGGTACACGGCCAGC
>NZ_JABMCN010000150.1:0-6686 GCF_013179515.1 Pseudomonas sp. CM27 | reverse complement strand
AGCGGGTAGGCACGGCAGTCGATGTCGCCCACGTCCCACACCAGGCCGGAGTTTTCCACGTCGTCGCCGTTCAGGGTCAGGCCGAGGATGGTGCTGGGCAGTGGCCGGCCGGTCTGGTACACGGCCAGCAGTTCGTCACGGTGCAGCAGTTTGCCGCGCGGCACGCCGTTGGCGTCGAGGATGAACAGTTCGAACAGCTCGATATCGGGGTTGTCGGCCAGGAAACGGCTGGCCTGCTCTACAGGTGCAAAGGGCATGATGGATTCGCTCACGGGCGCACTGGCCACCGCGCAAACGGGCGGCCCAGCTGAGTCAAACGGCCAGAAGGCGGCCGGGTTTGGTCACGATGGCGTGTGCGAAGTATCCGGTGGGCGTGCGTGGCGGCAGTGCCACAAGGCCCAGAAGGCGAGGATGATGTGCACCAGCGGATTTTCCCCGGCACGGCTCCGGGCCTTCGGTAGCGAAGGGCGGGAAGACGGTGGGGCGATGGCTGGGGCGGGAGTCATGCCTTTGATACTCACATGCGGCGTAAGGTTGATTAAAGCAGTGAATGGCAACCTTTACATCGAGCCTGACTAAACATTCTGCCGCTGTGCGAACCCTGTAGGAGCAGGTCCAGCCTGCACAGCAAAGTAGGGCCAAATCTGCGACAATCGCGCATCCTTCGAATGCCGATCATGAAAAAGCAGGCTCACCTGCGTCACTAAAAAGCCCCATGACTGACCACGCCATCGACAAACTGCTGCAAAACCTCGACCACGCCATGATCGCCGACCGCCATCGCCTGCGCCGGCAAATGCATGAACTGCGCAAGCGCCCCGACGAGGCGAAGCTGGCCCAATGGGTGGAAAAGGTCCAGGCCTCTTGCGCCCAGGTCACTGCACGCCAGCAGAGCGTGCCCACCGTGCGCTACGACGACAGCCTGCCGATCGCCGCCAAGCGTGACGAAATCAAGAAGGCCCTGGCCGAACACCAGGTGCTGGTGATCGCCGGCGAAACCGGGTCGGGCAAGACCACCCAGCTGCCGAAGATCTGCCTGGAACTGGGCCGTGGCAGCCATGGCCTGATCGCCCACACCCAGCCGCGCCGGATCGCCGCACGCAGCGTGGCAGCGCGGGTCGCCGAAGAGCTGGGCACGCCCCTGGGCGGGCTGGTTGGCTACCAGGTGCGTTTCGAAGACCAGAGTGACTCCAATACCCTGGTCAAGCTGATGACCGACGGTATCCTGCTGGCCGAAACCCAGCACGACCGCCTTCTGGAGCGTTACGACACCATCATTGTCGACGAAGCCCACGAACGCAGCCTGAACATCGACTTCCTGCTCGGCTATCTGAAAACCCTGTTGCACCGCCGCCCGGACCTGAAGCTGATCATCACTTCGGCGACCATCGACCTGGAGCGCTTCTCCAGGCACTTCGACGGCGCGCCGATCATCGAGGTGTCGGGGCGCACCTTCCCGGTAGAAACCTGGTACCGACCGCTCACCAGCGAGCAGGACGAAGAAGGTAACCAGATCGAGGACGACCTGACCGTCGACCAGGCCATCCTCGCCACGCTGGACGAGCTTGCGCACCACGAGCGCAGCGAGGGCAAGGGCCCAGGCGATGTGCTGATCTTTCTGCCGGGCGAGCGGGAAATCCGCGATGCCGCCGAAATCCTGCGCAAGGCGCAACTGCGTCACACCGAAATCCTGCCGCTGTATGCGCGCCTTTCGCCCGCCGAGCAGCAACGCATTTTCCAGTCGCATACCGGGCGCCGGGTGATTCTGGCCACCAACGTCGCCGAGACCTCGCTGACCGTGCCCGGCATCCGCTACGTGATCGACACCGGCACCGCGCGCATCAGCCGCTACAGCTACCGCGCCAAGGTCCAGCGCCTGCCCATCGAAGCGGTGTCGCAGGCCAGTGCCAACCAGCGTAAAGGCCGCTGTGGGCGGGTCGAGCCGGGTATCTGCGTGCGCCTGTACAGCGAAGAGGATTTCAACGGCCGGCCTGCGTTTACCGACCCGGAGATCCTGCGCACCAACCTGGCCGCGGTGATCCTGCAGATGCTGCACCTGCGCCTGGGTGCCATCGATGCCTTCCCGTTCATCGAACCGCCAGATGGCAAGGCCATCAGCGACGGTTTCAACCTGCTGCAGGAGCTGTCGGCGGTCAACCGCGAGAACCAGCTGACGCCGCTCGGCCGCCAGTTGGCGCGCCTGCCGATCGACCCGCGACTGGGCCGCATGTTGCTGGAGGGCGCCCGCCAGGGCAGCCTGCAGGAAGTGCTGATCGTTACCAGTGCGCTGTCGGTGCAGGACCCGCGCGAGCGCCCGCCAGAGCGCCAGCAGGCGGCCGACCAGGCGCACGCACAATGGAAGGACGTGGATTCCGACTTCGCCGCGCTGGTCAACCTGTGGCGCGGCTTCGAAGAGCAACGCCAGGCGCTGACGGCCAGCCCGCTGCGCAACTGGTGCCGGAAGAACTTCCTCAACTACTTGCGCCTGCGCGAGTGGCGCGACGCCCATCGCCAACTGGCGCTGATCTGCCGCGACCTGCAGTTGACGGTGAACAAGGAACCGTCCGACTACCAGAAAATGCACAAGGCCATTCTCAGTGGCCTGCTCAGCCAGATCGGCCAGAAGACCGAAGAGGGCGACTACCAGGGCGCCCGCCAGCGGCGCTTCTGGGTACACCCGTCGTCGGGCCTGGGGCGCAAGCGCCCACAGTGGATGATGGCTGCCGAACTGGTCGAGACCACCAAGCTGTATGCACGCATGGTGGCCAAGATCGAGCCGGACTGGATCGAACCGCTGGCCGGGCACCTGGTCAAGAAAAACCACTTCGAACCGCACTGGGAGAAGAAGCGCGGGCAAGTGGTGGCCTATGAGCAGATCACCCTGTACGGCCTGATCCTGGTCGGCCGCCGTCCGGTGCACTTCGGCCCGATCGACCCGGTCACCTCGCGCGAGCTGTTCATCCGCGAAGCCCTGGTGGGTGGCGAAATCCAGTCGCGGGCCAAGTGCCTGGCGGCCAACAAGCGCCTGCTCGAAGAACTCGATGAACTCGAGGCCAAGGCTCGCCGGCGCGACATTCTGGCTGACGAAGAAACGCTGTACGCCTTCTACGAAGCACGCCTGCCGGCGGAGATCCACCAGACCGCGACCTTTGACAGCTGGTACCGCATGGGCAGCCAGAAGGATGCCAGCCTGCTGATCATGCGCGAGGAAGACGTGCTGGCCCGCGAGGCCAGCGAAGTGACTGCCGCGCAGTACCCCGACAGCCTGCAGGTGGGCGAACTGCGCTTGCCGCTGAGCTACCACTTCGAGCCTGGCCACCCCCGTGATGGTGTGACCGTGCGGGTGCCGGCGCCGCTGCTGCCGAGCCTGCCGGGCGAGCGTCTCGAATGGCTGGTGCCAGGCCTGCTGGAAGCCAAGTGCGTGGCACTGGTGCGCAACCTGCCCAAGGCTCTGCGCAAGAACTTCGTGCCGGTGCCGGACTTCGTCAAGGCTTCACTGGCGCGCATGACCTTTGGCCAAGGGGCATTGCCGCAGGCGTTGGGCCAGGAGCTGCTGCGCATGACCGGTGCGCGTGTCTCTGATGAGGCGTGGGAGGAGTCGGTCAAGCTGGTCGAAGGCCACCTGCGCATGAACATCGAAGTGGTCGATGGCCAGGGCAAGTTCCTCGGTGAAGGCCGCGATCTCGCCGAGCTGACTGCACGCTTTGCCGCGGCCAGCCAGGCGGCGCTGGCCGTGCCGCGTGATGCCAATAACGAACAACCGGTGCAGGCCAAGGCCTTCAGCGAAGTGAAGCAGACCGCCCAGCAGAAGATCGCCGGGCTATCGATGACCGTGTACCCGGCGCTGGTGGAAGACAACGGTACGGTGCGTGAAGGGCGCTTCTCGACCCAGGCCGAAGCCGAGTTCCAGCACCGCCGCGCCTTGCAGCGCCTGCTGCTGCAGCAGTTGGCCGAGCCGGCCAAGTTCCTGCGCGGCAAGTTGCCGGGGCTTACCGAACTGGGGCTGCTGTACCGTGACATGGGCCGGGTCGATGCGCTGGTCGAGGACATCCTGCTGGCCAGCCTGGACAGTTGCATTCTCGAAGGCGAGCAGCCTTTGCCCCGTGATGGCGCGGCACTGGCCGGGCTGGCAGAGCGCAAGCGTGGCGCATGGGCCGAGCACGCCGAGCGCCTGGCTCGGCTTACCCTGGAGGTATTGAAGCTGTGGCATGGGCTGCAGAAGCGCTTCAAGGGCAAGATCGACCTGAGCCAGGCAGTGGCGCTGAACGACATCAAGCAGCAGTTGGGCAACCTGGTGTACCCGGGCTTCGTACGCGAGACGCCTGGTATCTGGTTCAAGGAGCTGCCGCGTTACCTGAAGGCGGTGGAGCTGCGCCTTGAAAAGCTGGGGTCGCAGGTGCAGAAGGACCGGGTGTGGAGTGGCGAGCTGGCCAACTTGTGGGCGCAGTACAAGGCTCGTGCCGACAAGCATGCCCAGGAGGGCAAGCGTGACGAGCAGCTGGCTTTGTATCGCTGGTGGCTGGAGGAATACCGAGTGTCGCTGTTTGCCCAGCAACTGGGTACCAAAGTGCCCATTTCGGATAAAAGATTGAGCAAGCAGTGGAGCCAGGTGGAGGGCTAAACTTCCACAGTTGTGGCAGTATTGATGCAATTTGGGGCCGGTGCACGGCCCCTGTGGGAGCGGGTTCACCCGCGAACGAGGGCACCGCCCTCGCTGTCTAGTTGGTACTAAAGTGCCATTAACCTGTCATATTCCCAGCCAGCGCCCTGTGGCGATGGCCTTTGACCAGAGGAACGACCGTGCATAACGTCGTGATCAGCGGCACCGGCCTGTATACCCCGGCCCAAAGCATTTCCAACGAAGAACTGGTGGCTTCCTTCAATGCCTGGTCGCAGCAGTTCAACCTGGACAACGCCGACGCCATCGCGCGCGGTGAAGTCGAAGCGGCGCCAGTGTCCGATGCTGCGTTCATCGAAAAGGCCTCGGGCATCAAGAGCCGCTTCGTCATGGACAAGGCGGGTATCCTCGACCCGCAACGCATGAAACCACGCCTGCCAGAGCGCTCCAACGACGAACAGTCGATCCTCTGTGAAATGGGCGTTGCCGCCGCACGCCAGGCACTGGAACGCGCCGGCCGCACCCCTGCCGATGTCGACGGGGTGATCGTCGCCTGCTCCAACCTGCAGCGCCCTTACCCGGCCATCGCCATCGAAGTGCAGCAGGCGCTGGGCATCCAGGGCTTTGCCTTCGACATGAACGTGGCTTGCTCGTCGGCCACCTTCGGCATCCAGACTGCCGCCAACAGCGTGCAGCTGGGCCAGGCCCGGGCACTGCTGGTGGTCAGCCCGGAGATCTGCACCGGGCACCTGAACTTCCGTGACCGCGACAGCCACTTCATCTTCGGCGACGCTGCCACTGCCGTGCTGGTCGAGCGTGCCGACCTGGCAACCTCGGCGCACCAGTTCGACATCGTCGGTACCAAGCTGCAAACCGCGTTTTCCAACAACATCCGTAACAACTTCGGCTTCCTCAACCGCGCGGCGGAAGAGGGTATCGACACCCGCGACAAACTGTTCGTGCAGGAAGGCCGCAAGGTGTTCAAGGAAGTCTGCCCGATGGTCGCCGAGCTGATCGGCAAGCATCTGGGCGAGAACGACCTGCAGCCGTCGGACGTCAAGCGCTTCTGGCTGCACCAGGCGAACCTCAGCATGAATCACCTGATCGTCAAGAAGCTGCTGGGGCGTGAAGTGGCCGAAGAGGATGCACCGGTGATTCTCGACCGCTACGCGAATACCAGTTCGGCGGGGTCGGTGATTGCCTTCCACTTGTACCAGGATGACTTGGCCAAGGGCTCGCTGGGGGTGTTGAGCTCGTTTGGTGCGGGGTATTCGATTGGTAGCGTGATTCTGCGCAAGCGCTGATTGCTTCGGAATGTCGGGGCTGCAAAGCAGCCCCCTACAATCTCACAGGCAAAAAAAGCGGGAAATGCCGGATGGGGTCGGCATTTCCCGCTTCAGTGTGAAGCAGAGCAGGGTTTCGTTTAGAACTTGGCTTCCAGGTCTACCTGCAGGGTGTCTACGTCGGCATTGCTGTTAGGCAGCTGCGAAAGGTCGGTCTTGGCCATCAGGTAGGCCGCGCCCAGCGAGAAGTTCTTGTCGATCTCGTAGCCGACCTTGAACTTGTGACCGCGCGAGCCGGTGAAGCCGTTGCCAAAGTCGGAGTCCGTGAACAGGCTGACCACGGCATTACGCTGCACGTCGCGGTAGTTGTAGTCCAGGCTCCAGGCGCCGACTTTGGTCTTCAGGCCAGCCAGCCAGGCTTGGTCTTCGCCATCGGTGCTCTCGGTGTTCTTCACGTACTGGCCGTAAGCCGACAGCGGGATGGCAAAGCCGGTGAAGTCAACCTGGCCGAAGCCCTCGACCAGGTTGAATTCATTGGTGGTGTTGCCGAACGACTGCAGAATGGCTGCTTCCTTGTCGTTGTCGTAACCATAGATGCTGGCGCCCACGGTGAGCTTGAGCACATCAGCTGGGGCGAACTTGGCGCCCAACTGGCCATGGTAGACCTGCGCGTCGTGCTTGTACTGAACACCGTCGCCATCGACGTTGTCTTTCAACGTGTACTGACCGGCGCTGGCAAAGACTTCCGCGCCGCCCAGATCCGCTTTGTAGGTGGCGGCCACGCC
>NZ_JABMCN010000015.1 GCF_013179515.1 Pseudomonas sp. CM27 | reverse complement strand
GCATGTCAGCGTGCCTGCACAACAGAAAACGCTCGAGATTTTTCCCCTGCCTGGCAAAGGGGCTGAACAGCAGGCATACCAGTTGGGTCTGGTTGATGCCGTAGGCTTTGCCGAGTTGCAGTTGATGCATGTCGCGCCGCTGCTCATCGCCCGCCTGCCCCGCCAACCGCAACGCCGGGCGACCGGCCTGGGGCTCGATACTGCGGGCACGCAGCTCGTGCAGTCGGGCCAGTGCCAGCGGGTCAGCGAACGCCGCCAACGGCCAGGCATCCGCGCCAGCCTCGAAGGTAAAACCCAGCATGGCATCCAGCGGCTGCTCCTCAAGCAAATGTGGCAGCAGGTCATCAACGGCGATCACCCGCACCGGCGCATCATCCACTGCCGCGCCCGCCGCCGGCTCGGCGAAACTGGCCGGCGGTATTCTGGCGGCGCCGTGCAACCGGCTCAGCCCGCGCGCCAGCGCCGCCAGGCACTGCAGCCCATGTGGGCCGCGCGCGCCTGCCAGGCGCAGGTTACGCCGTGCCCAGGCGAGGTAACGGCGCCGCTGCAGCGCCGGAATGGCCGTAACCAGCGCGTCGGCAGGTGCAGGTGCCTGCAGCGCAAAGCCCACGGCGTCCGCCAGCTCCAGGTGCAGGCGGCTACCCAGCAGGGCTTCGGGCCGGGCATCGACCAGGTGGCCGAACATCAGCATGGCATCCCTCGCCAGTAGCCAGGGTTCAGTGTCTGCCGAGGGGCGGCTGCCGAATGCCACCGCTTCGCGCCCCTCTATCATCTGCAACTGCACCCGCGAGTCGTCCTGCATGAACAGGGCATTGAAACTGCGTTCATGGTCCTCCAGCGTGGTGCTGTCGGCTGTTGGCAGGCTGGCCACCAGTACCCGCAACTGAAAGGTTACCGGAGAACGCAGGGCGATACTCAGTTGCGCGGCGCGCAACATGGCCAGTAACCGGACACTGCGCCGATCGCTGCCTTGCAGCACCAGCAAACGGAAGGTACCGATGTACTCAGGGCCACCGGCGGCAACCAGCAGCCGCTGTATCAGCAACTGCACGGACGCGCGCTGAGCCTGGGACATATGACTCAGCAAGCGTTCGAGTACTTGCTGGTAGATATACTGCATTGCCTGGTCGTGAATAGCAGTCACGAAATCACCTCATCAACATCAGGCAGTCAATACATGAAGAATCGAGCACTTCGGACTCAACATGTATTGCGCTTACCCAGCAGAAATTTGCTACACACGTAAAGAAGTAATGACGCAATCAATCACTGTCGCCAGGCCATCGAGAAAAACGCACCGACACACCAGCCCTCAGCCGCCACACACCCCATTGACCCAGGCATAGCCATGCTCATATCACGCTCCTTGCGCAAACTATCATTGGGCCATTATCGAGGGATGCAGTGCGAATGAAAGATACAGATCCGGGTAAAAAAACCATTCAGCCAAGGAGCGCGACCAGATTGAAGGGCAAGCATGAATAGTTCAAGGATGAATAATTGGCGGGATATTTCCGAGAACGCAGAAGCTATCGAATTATATGTAAGGCACTCCGCTTTTTATTGTAGGAATCTTCCTATTTTCAGCGCGTAAATAATTTTGTGCCGGCCACAAAAAACCCGGGACTTCGCCCGGGTTTCCACATACGGCAAGCCGCTATGCGTGTTGCGCCATGTCCAGCACCACCCGCCCACCGCAGGGGCATTGGTCCATGTAGCGATGCGCCTCCACGACCTGCTCGAACGGGTACACCTTTATGATCTGGGGTGTCAGCAACTGGTCGGCAGTGAACTGGTTGATATCGCGCAAGGCGCGCTGCAGGGCGACCTGGTCCTGACTGATGCCCAGCTCCGGCTTGCCGGTGAAGTTGCCGATGCAGTGCACGTAGAACTGGATGTTCTTCTGGAACGCCGCACAGGCCGGGAACGGCGTCTGGTTGCCGCCTTGCAGGCCATACAGGACCAGGCTGCCACGCGGCGCCAGCACATCGCCCAACAGCGACATCTGCGGCCCGCCCATGCCGTCAAGGACCATGTCCACACCACGGCCATCGGTGTACTTGCCCACCTGCAACAGCAGGTCCTGTTCTTCGGTGACGATCACCTTGTCGGCGCCCAGGCCCAGCAGGTATTCACGCTGCTCGGGCTCTTTGGTAGCGGCGAACACCTTCAACCCCAGGGCTTTGCCCAACTGCACGAAGGCAGGGCCTGCACAATGGCTGGCATCGGTGACCAGCGCGGTCTGCCCGGCCTTGGCCCGGGCCAGGTCGACGTAGGCAAAATAGGCAATCAGCAGGGGCGTGTAGTGCACGCTGGCCTCAATCGGCGTGAGCACATCCGGGTAGCGGGTAATGGCCGTGCGCGGCAGCACGATGACATCGCCATACACCGGGTGGTCGTTGGCACTGGTGGCCGGGAAGCTGGCAACCCGATCGCCCACCGCAATGTCCTCGACCCCTTCACCGACCGCAGTCACCACCCCGGCCATTTCGTGGCCGATGCCCGCTGGCAGGCGCGCCTGGGACGGCGCCAGGTTCTGGCGCCAGAGCACGTCATACCAGCTGACGCCCACCGCTTCGACGCGGATCTGCACCTCGTCGTTTGCCGGTGACGGTTCGGCCTGCTCCTCGCAACGGAGCACATCGGCAGCGCCGAACTTGTGGAAACGGATCATGCGGGACATCGCATACCTCGCCTTTGTGAACCTCTAATTACCACTGACTTTATCCGGGCTTTTCCAGTTAGACCATCAGTGGTCATTAATAGTCGACATGCTTGTCATCGATTGGGCACCCGACTTTCCCTGCGATTGGTACCCCTAAACCCGTGCAGGGTAACAGCCTTTGGCCTTAAGATTCACCCCTGCCCCACTTTAGGCGAAGCGCACCGATGAATCGAAACGACCTGCGTCGCGTAGACCTCAACCTGCTGATCGTGTTCGAAACGCTGATGCATGAGCGCAGCGTGACCCGCGCTGCGGAAAAACTGTTCCTCGGCCAGCCGGCCATCAGCGCGGCCCTGTCGCGCCTGCGCAACCTGTTCGACGACCCGTTGTTCGTGCGCACCGGCCGCAGCATGGAGCCCTCGGCGCGGGCCAACGAGATCTTCGCCCTGCTGTCGCCAGCGCTGGACTCCATTTCCACCGCCGTCAGCCGCGCCGCCGAGTTCGACCCCGCCACCAGCAACGCCGTGTTCCGCGTCGGCCTCTCGGACGATGCCGAATTCGCCCTGTTGCCTCAGCTGCTCAAGCGCATCCGTGCCGAAGCGCCGGGTATCGTGCTGGTGGTGCGGCGGGTCAACTACCTGCTGATGCCCACCCTGCTGGCCTCGGGTGAGATTTCGGTGGGGGTCAGCTACACCAGTGACCTGCCGGCCAACGCCAAGCGCAAGATATTGCGCCGCAGCATGCCGAAACTGCTGCGGGCCGACAGCGTGCCCGGCAGCATCACCCTGGACGACTTCTGTGCCCGGCCGCATGCGCTGGTGTCGTTTGCCGGCGATTTGTCCGGCTTTATCGACGAAGCCCTGGACGAGATTGGCCGCAAGCGTCATGTGGTGCTGGCGGTGCCGCAGTTCAATGGGCTGGGGAGTTTGCTCGCCGGGACCGATATAGTCGCCACGGTGCCGGACTATACGGCGCAGGTGCTGACCGCGGCCGGTGGCTTGCGGGCCGAGGATCTTCCGCTGCCGGTGCGCAGTTTCGAGCTGCACATGGCCTGGCGCGGGGCGCAGGACAATGACCCGGCGGAGCGGTGGTTGCGGTCGCGGATACAGATGTTTTTTGGCGACCCTGATAGTCTTTAGGGGCTTCGCGCCTGCTTGCTAGCTGATCATCTCTGCCTTTTTCATGCCTCGAATGGCCGTCTACTTCTGCTAATTGCGACATTTTGGGTATATTTGAGGGGATGCGGTGGCTGATTTGAAAATGATGCCACCAACCGAAGACGCTCAGCGCCCCCGACACAAAAAAAACTCCTAAGCATTTGGCTTGCAGGGAAAGCTTGGCAAATAGGGAAGAGGACTGAAGAAACCGCAGGCCTGTTGGCCCACGTGATGGTGGCCAAGTTTGCCGATCGGGCCTATGTCTGGGCCTACAGCACGACGCCGTTTTCGGTGCTCAAAGCGGTGGTTTACGACTTCAGCCCAAGCCGTGCTGGCGAACATGCGCGCAACTTCCTGGGCGACTGGAACAGCAAGCTGGTCTGCGACGACTTCGCTGGCTACAAAGCCGGTTTCGAACAAGGCATCACTGAAATCGGCTGCATGGCCCACGCCCGTCGCAAGTTCTTTGATCTGCACATGGCGAACAAAAGTCAGCTGGCCGAACAGGCCCTGCACTCAATCAGCGGCTTATACGAGATCGAACGCCAAGCGCGGGGCATGAGCGATGAAATCAATGGATGCCGGCCTGCTGAATAATGAATCGCCCCGAAGCAGAAGCTTAGGAGCGATTCACTACTACAGCTCTAGCCGGGCAGGCTCAGGTGCAGCAAGGGGAAGGGGCGGCCCTCGCCATCCAGCGGAGAACGACCTGTTTGAACAAATCCGTAATGTAAATAGAACCCTACCGCTTCGGGGTTCTGTTCATTCACATCAACACTCATCTGACTGCGCGAACTGCGGGCATGATCCAGCAGTGCGCGGCCAATCCCTTTCCCTCGCAGATCTGGTTCGATGAAGAGCATCTCTACGTGGTTTTCATCAAGACCGATGAACCCTAGCGGGCAGTCCTCGGCATCTACCGCAACCCATAATTCAACAGCGGGCAGGTAAATATCGCGGAGCTGAGGGAGCAATGCCTCAATATCGGATTCTTGCAGGAAGTGATGTGTGGCGCGAACGGAGCGCAGCCAAATGTTGAGCAGTTGCGGATGGTCGGCGTTAGTAGCCTGACGAATGATCATAGAATCATCCTTAACACTTGATATCGGAAATGAGGCGCGCTAGTAGATAGCGACCGTATAAGTGTCGGCAACTTGTATGACCGCTTCGCGAGTTAACGCCTGGGCGGTTCACGGCGGAAGTAGCCGGAAAGGAGGGAAGAAGGACGATACTGAGAGGCTTTTGGGGTGTCAATAAAAAATTACGGAAGGGAATGGTGGAAGCATACCTAACAGAGGGTGGTCGGGCCGGTTCAATCATGCCCTTTTCATTCAGCCTGAGCTGCAAGCGTTTGAGCATCTGATCGAATGTCCCCTGGTTTCGCCAACCTCGGAACTGTTGATACACCGTTGACCACGGGCCAAATCGCTCTGGCATATCTCGCCATGCAGCACCCGAGCAGAGCACCCAGAGCACGCCATCGAGCATCAGGCGGTCGCTCAGGCGCGGCCGGCCCCGGCCATGGTTTTCGATGAAAAGATTGGAGACCACATCCCAGGCCTCGTCCGAGAGTTCATAACGCTTTGCCATCACAGGATTCCTTTCCGCAGATGGCGGGGACTCTACAAAATCTCAGCGCCGGAGGCGCGGCGATTGGGTTTCTCGGGATTTCTTACAGTGCCTAGCGCCCGATCAGCAAAACCAAGATTGACCACGTAAGGATTATTCCTTGCCATCCCCTCAATAGATCCGGGAGAACGCTCATGCCTGCCATCCATGAAATCGCCACGCGCCCAAAGCATAAGCCGCCCGGCCGCAGCAGGCCTGCGCGACCGGTCGGCATCCCCTCGCGGGATACGGTGAGCAAACTGGCGTCACCGATGAAGTCCAGCCCGCTGTGGTCGAAGTTTTCACCGTTGTAGTCGTCCACCGGAATACCCAGGCGGGCACCGATGAATGGGTTGAGCATCTCGTCTTCGAACCATACGTGCGCGCTGGCGCAGGTGTGGTCGCAGGGTGATAGGACCTCGCCTGGCCCGCGCGCAAACCTTGATGTCGAAGGGTGCCGTTTGTCGGTCGAACTGCCTCCTTTACAGGTTGGTGCTGTCGTCTATTGACATTAGCCAGAGCATTTCTCATGCGACAGTTCCTGCCAGCCGTAGCCCTGCCCCTTACCTGCTGCCTACTGTGGGCCTGCTCTACGCCCGAGACCAAGTCACCTGTAGAGCCACCAGGCAGGCCCGCGTCAGTTCAAACCCAGATGCTTGAAGCCGGAGCGGCGACGTTGCAGTCCAAGCCCCCCATCGACGCCATCAACGCCTATCTGGATGGATTCCACTTCTACAACGGCCACCCCGGTGTACAGATGGAAGCGCATCACTACTGCTCCATCCTCAACGAGGATGTCATTCAGTGCGTGATATTCGATGGCAATGCGAAAGATGCGAAGATCATGGGCGTCGAGTACATCATCGACGAAAAGCTCTTTGCTGGGCTTGCGGCCAAGGAGAAGGCTATGTGGCATAGTCATGGCTTTGAGGTTTCCTCTGGGCAGCTGGTCGCTCCCGGCATCCCTGCGCCTGCTGAACATCTGCTGATGAAACGGCTTGCCCGTACCTACGGGAAGACCTGGCACACGTGGCATACCGACCAGGACAAAGCGCTCCCTGTGGGCGTGCCGCAGTTGATGATGGGCTTCACTGCCGAGGGCCAGGCTGACCCAACGATGGTCGAACAACGCAATCGGCGCCTGCGAGTGGATGCGGCAAAAACAAAGGCTCAGCGAGCTGATATTCAAGTACCTGCGGCTGATCCTCTGGCGAATGGCTGGCAGCACGGTACCGTCATTCAGATCACCGATCCAACCGGAGCCCATCTGCACCGCCCCGCCACATCGACAGCTGACGAGGCGAACAGCCGAGCGAGCGCGCCGAGTAGTTGAAACGGCAGAGCGTTCAGCAGCCTTGGATGTGGAACCCAGCCCTTCATACTGTACTCGAAACCCTCAGGGACACCTGGTTACCGGGCAAGCGAATTGACCGCAACACACCCGTATCGGACTCAATGAAAACGATTGGAATGACGTGATGGGAAGCTGGATCGGAATGCTGGAATGGCCTGCGATGGCAGTGACCGTATTGGCAGCTTGGTGGATAGGATCGCGGCGCCCTGGGCGGCGAAAAGTCGGCTTCTGTTGCTTCATCGCAAGTAACGTTCTGTGGGCCGTGTGGGGATGGCATGCCCAAGCGTGGGCGTTGATTGTGCTCCAGGTAGTGCTGTGTCTCATGAACCTCAGGGGATGGAAAAAGAACACAGCGGCGCAGGTGCAGTCATGACCAGACCACAACGGTCAGCCTGATGGGTTTCATCCACCTCAAGCTGAACCAGCTGATCCGGGCGACGAAGTCCGCCGAGCGCTCCGTCCTTGCCCTCGAAGGGCTGGACAACCGGCAGTTGCATGCGTTGCGCAAGGAATATCGGGATGGGCGAAAACTGTGATCAGGAAGCACCACCAGGCAGCGCTAATGCCGACGCCGAGCCTGCTCAAACCACGAGCGAAGACGCCAATAGTTGAGGTGAAATTTCTTTCAGGCAACGAATTGAATTCAATGCCATGGCATCACATCGATCTGATGTTACCGCTCGACTTCGCTTGCGTTGCAAAGACTGTTTAGATAAGACCACAGGCAGGCAAACCGGGCCGAGCGCCCGGCCACCTGATCAGGTCTTCAGCGGCGGGTCTTCTTTTCGGCCTCGGCAAGATGCTGATTAATCTGGTGCGTCTGTTCTTCCTGTTTCTTGATGGAGGTAGGCGTAATCACCTTGTCCACTGCCTCGGTATTCCGGTCCGGGCGCTCGAGCACCGGATTTGGGGTTCGCTCGCCTTGCTGCGCCTCTTCAGAAGAAAGCACCCGCGGGACTTTATCACCATCGCCAGTCTTGCCATCGTCATGTTTCATGGGCTGCTCCTCACATTGCAAAGTGTTCTCAGAAGAGCCCGACGGCAGCAAAAAGTTTGATCCGATCGCGTCAGCGCAGGTACCGCTCGAGCCTCAGCGCGTTACCCAGTGCCGCCCCGGAGGCCGTATTGTCGAACACGCACCAGGTAGCTGCGCCTGCAGCGTGGCTGCGCTGCAGCCGCTCAGCCAGCTGTTGCAGGTACTGCTGCGAATACTCGCTGTGGTAGATCCTCGGTTCGCCGTGCAGTCGCCAGTAAACCAACCCAGGCCAGCCAGCAGGTTGCGCATCGGCAACGAAGCGTGAAGGGCTCGCCGCCACCTGGGCAATACGCAAGTCGATCAGCATCGGCTGCGCCGCTTGCCAACTGGCGTGCCTTGGCTCTACCGCCACCGGCCCGGCATGGCGTTGGCGCAGGCGTTCAAAGAAACGCCGGTCTCGGCTGGCATCATGGGCCAGCGATGGCGGCAGCTGTACGAGCAGGCAGCCCAGGCGGTCACCCAATTGCTGGCATTGGCCAAGAAACACATCTAGCGCAACCTCACAGCCTTCCAGACGCAGTTCGTGGGTGATGATCCTGGGCAGCTTGACGGCGAAGCGGAAATACTCCGGTACCGAGTGAGCCCAGCGGGCGTAAGTGGTAGGCAGGTGCGGCCGATAGAACGAGGTGTTGATCTCCACGGCACCAAACCGCGCAGCATAGCGCTGCAAGTGGCTACCCGACTGCTGGAACTCATCGGCGTACTGACGGGACAAGCTCCAGCCCGCGCATCCCACGTGGATCATCATGGCACTCCTTGGCACGCTGTTGCTGCAATGGAGTCGCCACGGCCGGTTGTCGTTCCGTTCACGCAATCGGATGGAACAGCCACTTCATCAGGGCGACCTAAGCGGGGTAACCACCGTAGAGGATCCCGCCATGATTGACCCCGACCGCCCCGACCCTTACATCGACGAGGTACTACATAACCCCGGCGAGCCGGCCCCCAGGCCTGAACCGGAGCAAGAGGCACCAGACTGGCCCGACGGCCAGGTTCCACCTGAGGAGCAGTCCGACGGTTGATCCCCTCGATGACCTGACAAGTCGGCCCGTCCGTCGACCGCATCGCACGACCCACTCCTCCCCCTGGCCGAACGCTAGGCAATTACCGCAAACAGGAGATTCATCATGAAGATAATGAAGCCTCATACATGGCTATTGGCGCTGTGCCTGGGTGCGAGCGCCCCCATTGTGCTGGCGGCTACCAACATGAACGATCAGCGCGCCCCTGGCACACAGACACAAGACGATGGCCAGATGAACGGCGGCGCCAGCGGGTCTGGTACACCGGGTGATGGCATGGGCACCGGGTCAGGCGGTACCGGTAGCAACGGCACTGACAATACCGGCGGAGATGGCACTACCGATGGTTCGGGCAGTGGCAGCGGGATGGGCGGTTCGGATAGCAGAGGCACAGGGACCGGCACGGGCACCGGTTCAGGTAGCGGAAGTGGAGGTTCGGGCGGTGGTGGCACGGGAGGTGGCGGTTCAGGGGGATGATGTCGGCTGACCCGCGCGAAACTGACGCGATGCCTGTGGGGCGGCAATCCCGCGCCCACAGCGGGGCAAAGCATCCCAGTCGACACCTTGCGCATGCTCTTGCGCGATGAAGGCCTTGAGAAGCCATACCTATCAGAGGTTCCTGCAGGCTGACCACGAACAACCTGTTGAAACTTTCCACTTTGCGGCCCAGTCCAGACCCTATCGATCACAGATAGGGAAAAGACGATGACAACGACAGTAGGCGACTTTCTGGTCGAGCGTTTGTACCAGTGGGGCGTTCGACGAATCTTCGGCTATCCCGGGGATGGCATCAATGGCGTATTTGGTGCATTGAGCCGCGCCAACGGCAAGATTGAATTCATTCAGGCCCGCCATGAAGAGATGGCCGCGTTCATGGCCAGCGCTCACGCCAAGTTCACCGGCGAGCTCGGCGTGTGCATCGCCACTTCCGGCCCCGGCGCCTCACACCTGCTGACCGGCCTCTACGATGCTCGCATGGATCACCAACCGGTACTGGCCATCGTCGGGCAGCAAGCGCGTGCGGCGCTTGGCGGGCATTACCAGCAAGAACTCGACCTGTTGTCGATGTTCAAGGATGTGGCCGGCGCCTTCGTGCAGCAGGCATCGACCCCGGAGCAGGTGCGGCACCTGCTCGACCGCGCAGTGCGGACGGCCGTCGGCGAACGCCGGGTCACCGCCATCATCCTGCCCAATGACGTACAGGACCTGCCCTATCAGGAGCCGGCAAGGGCACACGGCACGGTGCATTCGGGCGTTGGCTACAGCAAGCCCAAGGTCGTGCCGTTCGACGCTGACCTGCAACGGGCGGCCGAAGTGCTCAATGCCGGGCGAAAGGTGGCAATCCTGGTCGGTGCCGGCGCCTTGCAAGCGACCGAGCAGGTCGTAGCCGTGGCCGAAAAGCTCGGTGCCGGCGTGGCCAAGGCGCTGCTCGGCAAGGCCGTGCTGCCTGACGATTTGCCCTGGGTCACCGGCGCCATCGGCCTGCTCGGTACTGAACCGAGCTACCAGTTGATGAACGAGTGCGACACCTTGCTGATGATCGGCTCCGGCTTCCCCTATGCCGAGTTCCTGCCCAAGGAAGGCCAGGCCCGTGGGGTGCAGATCGACCTGCAACCAGACATGCTCAGCCTGCGCTATCCAATGGAAGTCAACCTGGTGGGCGATGCCGCCGAAACCCTGCGCGCCCTGCTGCCGCTGCTCGAGCGCAAAAGCGAGCGACGCTGGCGCGACAAGGTCGTAAGCTGGCGCGCGCACTGGGACAAGACCCTGGAGAAACGCGCGCTGGTCAAAGCCGACCCGATCAACCCGCAACGCGTGGTGCATGAACTCTCCCCTCGCCTGCCTGATCAGGCCATCGTCACCAGCGACTCGGGGTCATGCGCCAACTGGTTTGCCCGCGATCTGCAGATCCGCCAGGGCATGCAGTGCTCGCTGTCCGGCGGACTGGCGAGCATGGGCGCGGCGGTGCCCTATGCCATCGCCGCCAAATTCGCCCACCCGCAGCGAAGCGTGGTGGCGTTGGTAGGTGACGGTGCGATGCAGATGAACAACCTGGCCGAACTGATCACCGTGGCCAAGTACTGGCGCCAGTGGGATAACCCGAAGTGGATCTGCGCGGTGTTCAACAATGAAGACCTCAACCAGGTCACCTGGGAACAACGCGTGATGGAAGGAGACCCCAAGTTCGAGGCGTCACAGTCGATCCCCGACGTGCCCTACCACTTGTTCGCCATTTCCATCGGTTTGCAGGGCATCTATGTGGAGCGGGAGGAAGACATTGCCGGCGCTTGGGAACGCGCGCTGGCGGCTGACCGGCCGGTGTTGATCGAATTCAAGACCGACCCGAACGTGCCTCCCCTTCCCCCGCACATCAAGCTGGAACAGGCAAAGAAATTTGCCAGCACCTTGCTCAAGGGAGACCCCGATCAGGCAGGTGTCATCGTGCAGACCGCCAAGCAGGTCCTGAGCTCAGTACTGCCCGGCAAAAAATAGTGATAGCAGCAGCCCGCGCGCAGGCGCGGGTTAAGCTTTACGCGGCGTGCTTCAATGTTGTTCGCAGTGGCGGCACCGCCGCGCGCCGCAGCGAACGCAGCGAACGCAGCGAACGCAGCGTTCGCAGCACACCAGTTTATGTATTACTGGGCTCCGATGAGGCCAGCTACATCAGTGGTTCCCGGTACGCTGTCACCGGCGGTAAACCGATCCTTTGACGTGGCTGGCTACCACTAGAGGAGTCGACAAGCTGTCGAAACGTCCCTGGGCATCGGTGCGCAGCCAGAAGCCAAGTCTGCCTTCACCTCTATTTCTCGTCGTTTGCTAATGGGGTATTCCAGATCACCAGTTCGAGTGCGGCAGCGATCTGGATGCGATGGTCGGCAAACGGGATAGGCAGCAGGTCCTGTGCGCGCTCGAGCCGGCGCAGCAAGGTATTGCGATGGGTACCCAGCACCTCCGCGGTCTGGGTGACGTTGCAGCCATTGGCCAGAAAGACGTGCAACGAATGCTGAAGCACCGAGGGCTCGGTCGCCAGGCGCCCCAGCGTGCTCAAGACGAACTGCCTGGCTGCGCGGGCATCCTGTGTCATCAACGACACCATCCTCACCTGATCGATCGTGGCGACTGCGGGTGAACCCGCCAAACGCCCCATCAACCGCTGGGTGGTCAAGGCTTCCAGGTGCGAGCGCCGGAAGCCATTCACCCCCGCGCCCGCCGAACCGATCGCCGCGCGAATCTTCGGAAATTGCCGGGCGACGCCTTGCAGCAGGTGCAGATCCAGCGGCTTTGACGCATTGCTCCAGGCCCACAGGGTCGCTGGGCCCGCGAACACGATCAGAGGCGCTAGCGTACCCGTGAGCTGCGCCAGGGCGCGCGCCATATCCTCCAGAGGACGAATCTCGGCGTCCGGGATTTCGCTCCAGACGAGGCAGGCATGGTGCCTCTGAGCCAGGCTGTAGCCCAGTCGCCTGCCTAACTGCTCCGCGTCCACATCCCTGCCATCGAGCAGCCGAGTGACCAGGCTGCGTTTGTCGATCGGATCGTCATGCGCCTGGGCGCTCTTTACTTCCAGGACAATCTGGGTCACCACACGCATGTTGCTGTCGATGAATTCCGAGATCGACCGCGACGAAACCTCCAGGAACTCCTCGAGCTCCAGTGGATCCTGTGTCAGGCTGAACGCCATCTTCATCCACAGCTCCCAGGCTGCGTTTTGTGTCGACCTTGCCACATTCATCAGCAGTTCGGCCCCCCCCCTGCGGGCAAGCTCCCTGGCCGTGTCCACCATATCAGCAGACACGTAGGGCTCCACCGGCTCTCCAGGGCGCTGCAGATTGGCGTTTGCCCAATGCAGCAACTCTGCCCGGTTGGCGCGCCGGCATGCCGCGAGGATGACCGGGTCCTCCAGCAGTTTGGCATCTTCCGCTGAAGACAAAAGCGCCTGATTGAGGCGCTCGACCCACTCCGACGGCAGCGCCTGAGCGAGTTCGGCGCCTTTGCGCATGAGCGCGCGAACGGCTTCCGAGGGGCGTGGCCAGGACGATGGTGTGCTGGTCATGGGCAGGGCAAATCACTCAAAATCGTCTGGTAAATGGTGCTGTTCAGGCATTACCCCTCGGCGTGAAAACAATACAGGCACGCCTTCGGCGTTGAACAACGCCGCCGTCAGTGAGAGGCCATCAGCGCTCTGCGTTTCCTGGAAACTGTGCCCGCCATCGTTGCTCTTGACGCTCAGCCCATCCAGCCCGACCGCCAGCACACCAGAGCCGGCTACCGCGACGCAAGTGACAGAGCCCTTGCTTTGCGTTGGCACTCGGCGAAAGCCCTTGCCGTCCGCTGAACCCAGCAACAGGGTACCGCGCTGGCCACCCAGCAGCAGACGTCCATCGGCCATTACCGCGCCTGACCACAGTGTGCCTTCGTAGCCAGTATCCAGGTAACGCCAGTTTGTCCCCTCGTCCTCGGAGTACAGTACCTGCCCATGCTCGGCCGGGGCGTACAGCGTGCCGCGACTGTCGGCAAAAAGCCCCATCAGGTTGAGGTCGGCCCGCTTGGCCCCAGGGGGGGCCTGCACCGGCTGCTCGGCCCACGTCTGGCCTCCATCCACGGTGGTCAGCACCAACGACCAGAGGCCTACCGCCACACCCTGCCGGGCATTGAAGAAGTGCACCGCGAACAGTGGCCGGTCTTCTTCGGTGGCCAGGCGCTGGACCTGCCAGGACTCCCCACCATCGGTGGTGGCCAGGATCGCGCCCCAGTGGCCAACCGCCCAACCACGTTTGGCATCCACGAAAGACACGCCCGTCAACGGTGTGGACAGCGGTACCGACCTTGCCTGGCGCCACTGCATGCCGTGATCGTCGGACAACAGCACGACACCGTGGTCGCCCACGGCCACCATGCGCCCTCCCGCCAAGCCGGCGGCCAGCATGGTGGCCTGCGTGGCATTGCTCACCTGTATGGCCGGCACGGCCTGCAACGGCGCGGCCTGAAGCGACATCAGCGGCAATGCGGCTGCGAGCAAGGCCGCGGTTAATGAAACCCTGAACTTCATGCTTCTCTCCTCAGTGCACCAGCGCGCCGATCATGCGCACAGGGCGCTTACGTGGGAATACCCGTTCCAGCCAGACGGCGAAGGCCGGCAGCACGGTCATGGCCATGACCATGTTGACGATGAACATGAAGGCCAGCAGCTTGCCCATGTCGGCCTGAAACTTGAGGTCCGAGAACGCCCAGGTGGCCACGCCCACGGCCAGGGTGATGGCGGTGAAGATCGTGGCGACGCCCACCTCGAGCAAGGCGTGCTCGACCGCCTTGGTAATCGGCTGGCCGTGGGCCAGGTGCAATTGCAGGCGGTTGTAGATGTAGAAGGCGTAGTCGACACCAATGCCCACGGCCAACACCATCACCGGCAAGGTGGCAATGGTCAGGCCGATCTGCAGCTCCTTCATGAACCAATAGCCGATGAAGGTGCCGATGGTCAGCGGCAGGCAGCACACCAGCACCGCCCGCAGGTCGCGGTAGACGGCGAACACCAGCAGCGCGATCGCGGCATAGACGTAAAGCAGCATGGGGGTTTCGCTCTTCTCCACTTCCTCGTTGATGGCGGCCAGGACACCGGCGTTGCCCGAGGCGAGGCGGATCGACAGGCCGGGCTGCGGATACTCGCTGCGGAACGCCTTGGCGGCCTCCACCACCCGGTTGATGGTCGTGGCCTTGTGGTCGGCCAGATACAGGTGCACGGCGGACATGCTGCAGTCGGTGCGCACCAGCCCGGGCGTACGCGCCACCTCGGTGGCCAGCGCGGCGTAGTTCATAGGGTCGATGGGCACCGCGGCCATCTTGGGATTACCCTCGTTGTACCCCTCGTTGAACTGACGCATGTTGCTGGAGAACGAAGCCACCGACAGCACTCCGGGCACACCCTGCATGGCCCAGACGAAACGATCCTGGTATTGACCCGCCGCGACATCCTCGCAGGCCGCCGCCCCGCCTTCACCAGAGGCCCCCTGGCCGGCTTCGAAAACCACGCTGAGCCAGTCCAGGCCAATGTCGTAGCTAGTGGCGATGGAGACGGCATCGCGATTGAAGCGCGAGTCCTCACGCAACTCCGGGGCCCCCGCCTGCAACGAGCCGACGACCCGGTCGTGGCTTTGCCAGATCGCCACCAGAAAGATCACCAGGGCCACGCCAAGCACCCACTGTGCGTTACGCCACTCGGCGAGCCGGGACAGGCCTCGCAGCCAGCGGGTACGGCGCTGCCGGGAAACTTCCTGGGTAGCCGCATAGCGGTCATCGACCCGCAGCATGGAAGCCAGCAAAGGCAGCATCAGCAGGTTGGTGATGATTTTGTACGCCACGCCCAGCGAGGCCGTGATGGCCAGCTCCCGCACCATCGGGATAGGAATCAGCAGCAGCGTCACGAACGACACCAGTGCAGTCACCAGGGCCAGAGTTCCCGGGATCAGCAAACCGGTGAAGCTCGAACGCGCCGCCGCTTCTGCGCTCTTGCCAACCGCTATCTCGCGTACGATGAAGTTGATCTGCTGCACCCCATGGGACACCCCGATGGCGAACACCAGAAAAGGTACCAGCACCGCCAGCGGATCAAGGCCGAAGCCCAGCAAGCGCAGGCTGCCGAACTGCCAGACCAGCGAGGCCAGTGAACACACCAGCGCCAGCAGCGTGAAGCGCAGCGAGTGGCAATACCAATAAACCGCAGCGGCGGTCAGCAACAGTGCCAGCAAGCAGAACTCCAGCACGGCTGAAGCGCCATCGGCAATGTCGCCGATCTGCTTGGCGAAGCCGATGATCTGGATTTCGAAGTCGCCGTCCTCGAACTGCTGACGAATCGCTTGCTCCAGCCGATGATTGAACGCGACATAATCAAGGTGGGTGCCATCGGCCTCATACTCATTGAGCTCCGCCGTGATCATCGCACTGCGCTGGTCACGGGACACCAGCGTGCCAATAAAGCCCCCTTGCGAGGTGGAGCTGGCGATCGCCGCGATGACCTGGTCGTTCAAGTGCTCGGGAGAAACCGTTCCCGGCACCAACGGATCGGCGCGAAAACCTTCTTCGGTGATCTCGTTGACGAAGGCATTGGGCGTCCACAACGAACGCACACTGCTGCGGGAAACCCCTGGCAGGAAGCTCACCGCCTGGGTCACGTCATACAGCCGCTTCAGGCCTGGGGCGCTCCAGATATCACCTGTGCGCGACCTCACCACGAGGGTCAGCCGGTTGGCGCCCATCAGGTCATTGCGGTACGTCTGGAATGTGTCGATGTATTCATGGCCGACCGGCAGCTGCTTTTCGAAGCCGGCATCCATGCGCAGCTGCACAGCGAACCACGCCATGACCAGGGTGAACACGGCCAGGCTCGCCAGCACCAGCCGACGATGCCCGAACAGGACACGCTCGACGCGCGGCAGCACGCCTCGCGCCTGGATTTCAGTGAGTTTCACGGAACCGTTCACGGCAGGCCTCACAAGGTGCGGGAGATCGCGACGCCGACATAATCGCGGTCACGGTACAGCTGGTCGTAAGGGGTATCGCCGCCCATGAACTTGGCGTAGTTGAGGGAAATCTGCCAACTGGCCGGGTTGCGCACGAAGTTCAGGTACAGGTTCATGCTGCTCGCATCTTCGGTGAAGGTGGCAGTGAGGTTCGGCGTGCGCCCGCCTAGCGACCGCGCGTAGAAGATGCCCGGGGTGACCTGCCAGCCCGGCAACAATGTGCCGTCGTAGGTCATGCTGAAATCCAGGTTGATACCCGATGAGGTCTTGTCGCCTCGCGGCTTCGGCGCGGTTGCAGGGTCCAGCTGCCAGGTATTGAGCCCCGCAGCCAATGGCTCGCCATTCACTTCGTCATGCAGCCCCGGGTACCTGATGACCACCAGCTCGGTCACCAAGGTGCCCGAGCTGGCCCCGCTGAAATCGAGCAGCGTGGGGGAGTTGGACGGTGTGAAGCTGTACAGGCCGGTCAGGTGCCACTGGAATTTCTTTTCGTCCTTCCAGCACTTGCCGTCATTGCTCGCACACAGGTCGACGACCGGGTTGAGCATGACCGAATCCTTCGGCCGGTACGAAAGCTCCGTCCCCACCGCCCAGTCGCCGATCGGCATGTTGGCGCTGATGCCGTACATCATCCGGTCTTCCTGGTAGCGCCAAGTCGGTGCCGCCGCGAAGGTGTCCGGGTCAAGAATATCCACGCGCAAAGACGGCAACTTGTCGTGATAGCGCATCACATAGAAGCCATAGTTAACGTCGCTGTCCTCGGGTTGCCAACGCAGCGAAAGCCCCCACTGGCCGCTGTCCTTGGCCTTCTTCTCAGAGTACCCGTAGTCTCCCCTGCCCTCGCCGAGGGCGTTGGTGGTGGACCAGTAGCTGCCCACTGGCGGCAGCTCGCTCTTGTTCCAGCGGAACTGGTAGTAGGCCTCGACATTGACCCCAGCACCCAGGCCCGAGGCAACACTGAGCATCGGTGCCGGCAACACGGCCTCCTTGAGCTGCACGCCGGGGCGCGCCAAGGCCTGATAGTCGTAGGCATTGGTGTTGTTGATACCGCCCGCCACGAACAGGCTCTCGCCCCAGTTGATCACCTGATTGCCCAAGCGCGCCCGTACCCGCTGCCCGTCCACGTCGAAGCTTTTGCTCACCCAGAGGTCCAGCAGACGTGCCTTGAAAGCGAGGTCGTCACGGGCATTGTCGCTGAGCCCGTTGCTGCCGACACTCTCAGGGGTGTTGAACGACAGCGTGCCGGTGGTATCGGTGGCGGCGAAGTCGCGGATCCAGGTGCCACGCGCCATGAAGGTGACGTCCTCGGGCATCTTCAGCAACAGCTCGTGGGTGCCCTTGAGGTAGTTGGTGAACATATCGCCGCGGTCGTAGTTCAGGTCGCCCTGATCCGCCACGCCCGAGCTCTGCGCCAGGCAGCCGGAGGGCACATTGTGCCCGGTCGGTCCCTGGTTGATCAGGTTGCAGCCGCGCGACTCGGTACGCAGGCCCATGCCTGCGGTGATGGTGGAGTCGAACGAGCCATGAAGGGTTTCGGTTTCGAAGGTGAACCCCATTGCCAATGGGGTCGCGCACACGATGACAAGGCCTGATGCTTTGCTAATTATTTTTTTCATGCTGGCTCTCGATCTGACGTCGTTTTAGCGTTCGCTGATGGCTCGCAGGTTGTCGGAGGTGAAGAAATCGCGTTTGAGGCGGGGGCTGCTACCGTCCTCGGTGAGCCAGCGGATATCGTTCTTGCCCGCGCCGATCGAGCTCATGTCGAACAGATAACGGCCATCGACCAGGTTGTACTGGACCTGGGCCTGCACATCGCAAGCACCTGTCTCGTACACGGGGATAGAGAAGCCTTCACGCACCTTCCAGATCTGCCCTTGCTTGTCGTAGTCGACAGCCAGCAGGGGGTTCCAGCTGTCCTCATCGATGTAGAACATGCGCTTGGGCGCTTGGTGGCGCATGCCCTCGCGGACCTTGGCCTCGACCACCCAGACGCGGTGCAGCTCGTAGCGGCGCGACTGCGGCGCAAGCGAATCGTTGCCCGCGAAGGTCTCTGCCTTGGCGCTGGTGTCATAGGCGCCGAAGGCGTTGTACGGCACCAGCAGCTCCTGCTTGCCGACCAGTTTCCAGTCGAAGCGGTCCATGGTGCCGAAGAACACATTCGCCTCGTCGACGTTGTACTGGTTATCCAGCCCGATCTGCGGCGCGTCGTAGGAATACGACGGCATGCGCCGCACGCGCCGCTGGCCGGGGAAGTAGTAGAAAGTCGTCGCCTGCTCGCCGGCCACGGCCGTCTGCACTGCAGCCTGGCCGGCCAGTGCGGCGGGCTCCAGGTAACTGAAGAAACCGGCGTTCTCCAGACGGCCGACGGATGAGAACAGCGTGCTGCCTTTTTTGCCCCAGGGCGTATAGAAGATGAGGTCAGTGGACTGGCGCAGCCACTCCCCGCCTTTGCGCGGGGAAATGCCCGAGATGCTTTTTGGCAGTTCAACGCCAACGCCGCGGTAGCGCATCTTCATGTTCCACATCACCTCGGCGCCGCTGCTCGGCAAAGGGAACGGCGCACCCGGCAAATGGGCTTCCTCCAGCGCCAGTCCTGTGCCATCGAGTTTGGCGAAACCCACGTTCTGCCGAGTGTTCTGCGCCACGAAATTCGGCGCGTCGCAGGTGCGGCGGGTCGGGTAGACGTCCATCCGGTAGCCCGGAATCTTCTTGAACAGTTCCAGCTGGGCGGGAGCAAGCTTGCTCGCGTGCTGCGCCACATTGCTCGAGTCGATGCTGTACAGAGGTTTGTCGCCCTTGAATTTCCAATGCTCCCCTCGTACCTGGCCATAGCTCCAGCCCGCCCCTTGCGGCCCCGGCGCTGTCCAAGCCGGAATATCGCCGCTTGGGCTGGCGGCGACCTCCCCGCCCAGTGGCGTCAGCTTCGAACCCAGCGCCTCGGCCCCCTGGGGCGCGGCCTGCACCGAACAGATGGCGGCCGATGCCGCCAGGGTAACCAGCAGCTGCCTGAAAATACGGCGGGCGGAAACTTCACCTTCCGGCCGTGCAGTGACTTCTTTCATAAGGGGTTCCTCGAACATAGGGCTTGGGCCGGCTGCTCGATCTTTCCGGGCGGAAAAATCGGTGCCTGGCACATCTTGATCATCCGACATGGTCATCTGACCATGTCGGATGATCAACACGCAAACCACATGCCATAATGCTTGACAGGTGGATTACATCAGGTAAATCAGCTAGTTAACATTGGTTGTCGTTTAATACGTGCCAGGCGCCTGCCCTTTACTGGGAATTAAGGAAACATGTGTTACCGAAAGATGCTCGTTTATAATGCACCGCCTGAACACTTCGCCAACTAGCGCGCCCGCACACCCTAGGCACGCCGCTTATCCAGGCTCATTATCAATACGAATGGATCACCCATAAAAAAACCGCCCCGAGGGGCGGCAAAAAAGCAGGCCTACGGCCCGCCATGGAGTAACCGCGAGTCCCGAAAAACATACCCTGCACACACGGAAACCATCTTCAAAAAGATAGGGTGCTGCTGCTGATATCAATTGGAGTGAGACATGGCCTGGGCGGAAGCTTTAGTGGAACGCTGAAGTGCACGGTAGGCATAGAACAACTGGGCCATGGAATAAGACCAGACCAGAAACGCGCTGGTCATGAATATCATCTTCGTCTCATCCCCCGGAATCGGGAAGAAATCGTACCGTAGCGCTATGGTCAGCCCCGCGACCGCGCCCAAGAGCGTGGCCAGCGCGTGCCGAAACTCGCCCGCCCGCGCCAGCCGCCACATGAAGTAGAGCAGGTACAGCGTGGCGAGCAACCACATCAGTACATAGAAATAGGGAAGCCAGGCTTTGAATGCCGACGACATGAAATAGATAGCCGTAGAAATAAAAGCCGCCAAAAACAATAGGACATCCTTCGTCGGCGACGGTTTGTAATTATGCGTCACGGCCATCAAACCGAGTGTGACAATAATCGGCACGCCGACCCCGCGGGAAAACGCATCGAGAAAAATGGCAACATTATAATTAGCCTGCCACCCCGTCGCGATAAACGCCGTAAAGTTCGTTGCAGAAATACCCACAATCAAGAACTCCACACCCAGCAGATAATTTTTGCGCCTGATAAATGCTGTGCCATAACCCAAGCCACACACCACCAGCAACACGCATGAGATCAACGCGAATACGTCTATGAGTTCCACAATAACAGCCTCTGTCAAAAGGGGCGCGCCGTAGTTTTAAAATGCCGGGCATAGAACAAGCACAGCAAATGCAATCAGCCCTTATTGGCGTTGCTTTTACGCACTTTTCTATCGGTCCAGTCATCCAGCAACTTGGCTGCCGCAAAGCCAGAGTGGATGACGCACCATTGCAAGGGTTCAGGCAACATGGAGGGCGTTTTGTGTTGCAATGCCGCCAGCAGTTCAGGCGCCTTGCCGTTGATTTGCTCGGCAAAGAGCTTCCCGATCAAGGATTGAGTGCCCAGTCCGTGGCCCGAGCAGCCAGTGGTGTAGTAAATATTCTGTGTCGCGCCCATGGTGCCGATCACCGGCAGGAAGTCGTAGGCGCCACTGACATAACCACTCCAACAGTGCTTCACGCCAAGGCCTTGCAGTGCCGGATAGCGCTCGCGCAGCACCTGGGCCAATGCCGCGTAGGCGGTATGGTCAGGGATATTGGGCGTGTTCGAACCGTAGACATAACCGAGTTTCTTGACGGTCAGTACCATCGTGCCGTGCGCCGTCAGGCGGTGGCTCTCCATGGTGTAATGCGGGGTGATGATCCCTTCCCGTCCTTGCCAGCCCAGATCAGCCAACTGCTGCGTCGACAACGGTTGAGTTTCGATTGCCGACACCCGAATCGCCGCGACCTTGTTGCGCAACACCCCCAACTGCGGCGTATAGGCGTTGGTTGCCAGCACCATCACCGGGGCGCTCGCACTGCCCTGCGCGGTTTTGCAGGTAATGACCGGCCCTTCGCTGAAGGACTGCAGCGGTGTGCGCTCGTAAAGCTTCACCCCTGCCTCGATGGCCGCACGCCTCAGGCCGGCGACGTACTTCCCTGGGTTCAAGGTGCCGCCACACTGCTCGGCGGCAAATAGAAAGGCGGGGGGGATACCCCGCGCGCGCATCTCGACACCGTCCACAAAGCGGCTCACCGCCCCCAGCTTGCGACCCAGCGCCATGCTTTGCAGCAAGCGCTTCTCCTGGCTGGGATGAACACATGCCCGGAGCACGCCCGAAGGGTTGTAGTCGCAGTCGATAGCCAGCGTCTTGAATCGGCCTTCCACGTAGGGCACAGCCTCGTCATAGAACCTGACGAATTGCGTTGCCTGCTCCATGCCCACGCGCTTGACGAACATATCGTACTCAATCCCCATGCTGCCCAGCAGGTAGCCCGCATTGCGGCCACTGGCCCCGAAGCCGGCGAACTCCTGTTCCAGCACGATGACATCCGCGCCGAGCGCCCTCAGCTCCAACGCGGTCGACAGGCCGGCAAAGCCGGCGCCGACCACGATGACATCGGCCTGCGCCTGCCCTTGGAGCGTCGGCTGCAAATCGCCTGGCCGCTCCACCCATCCACCCAGGCTACGAAACGTCAACGGTGCTGCATTGCCCTGGGCTGCTTTGTTCAACGCATTCATTTACATGGCTCCCGGAAAATCGACTGTGGCTTGCCCCCTGAGCCGCCACATGGCGGCCCAGAAGCGTCAGAACCCTTTGCCCGGTTCGGTGAAGTCCGCCATGCCCAGCAGCTCTTGCGGGTCGCGCATCTGGCCATCGATTTCCACCCACCCCAGCAATGTGGAGCTCGCACTCCAGCCCAGCAGGCGTTGCATTTCTGCAGGCAACTGGCGCACGCGCTCAATGGGAATGGACAGGAAGTGATTCTCTTCAAGGCGCAGGAAGGCCAGGTCGTAGGCCATCGTCAGGCCGGTGCGTGGAGCGTCGGACGTGTTGGCACCGCCGCCGTGATACACCGACCCCATCCAGAGCAACACCGAGCCGGCCTTCATTTGCGCGGCAACAGTCTCTTCCTGAGTCGGCATACGCTCGTCATCCCACAGATGACTACCGGGGATGACCCGGGTCGCACCGTTCTCTTCGGTAAAATCCGAGATGGCCAGCATCATCTGCAGCCGCGCCTCACGCCCGTACTGGGGGTGGCGCCACAGCGAAGTCGCATCGTCACGGTGCAGGGGCTGGAGACCTTGGCCCGGCCCGATCTGGATGGCCTGGGTAATGCTGAGTTGAATATCAGGCGCGATCTCCATGCGGTCGCTCCCTACCCAGACGTGAGTAGGTGTCTGCAGGATCTGCCGGGCCGCGCCGATGAACAGCGGGTTCAGCGCCACCTCCACCGCCGTGTCGCTGCGCCCGATGATACGGGCGACACGCCGGGTCTGCGTGCCTGCGAAGTAGGGGTCGACACCGCAAGGCGTGGCCTTCAAGCAGGTGTCCAGCTCTTCGGTGAGGGACTTCAGTGTGGCGGGCGAGACGAAGTCGGAAATGATGACCCCACCGTCACGCCGGATGATCTCCACCACTTGCTCGACCGAGGCATCGCTGCCGACCGTCGAGAGTTTTCGTGTATCCATCTGCGTTCTACCTGTCTGGTTTTGTCGTTGTTCTGTCCAGTGAGCCTCGGCCACCCGGCTTAGCCCACCGGTGCCAACCACAGTGTTCGCGACCTTCGTCCAGCGATGCCACGGTGGAGAACTCATCATTACCGAACATGGTCAGCTGATCAAGTCGTTTGATTAAACTAATTTTCGTGCTGTGCTATCCCTAGGGCATGGGATTGCATCGACGCATGGATCCAGACATGACCTTGCGATAGCATTCGTCACCGCCGACACCCGACCAAGGGCTGGCGGCACTACCGAATAGGGAGAACTCAATGGCTCGGATTGGCGCTGAAGAGCGCAGGCAGGACTTCATCGAGGCCACCGTCAAGGTGATCGCGGAACATGGCGTGGCCAACGCCACCACCCGGCGTATCGCAGCGGCGGCAGACTCGCCTCTGGCGTCGTTGCACTATGTCTTCCACACCAAGGACGAGTTGTTTTATGCGGTCTACGAGTCCTTGATCAACATGCCGCAACAATCGTTGCAACACGTGCCCACAGGCGCCACGGCAGCGGAATCGGTGGGCGAGATGTTGCGCCAGTTGGTCAACTGGTTCACGGCTCACCCGGAAATGGCCACCACCCAGTTCGAACTGTTTTGCTGGAACCTGCGCAACAACCCGCAGATGGCGACCAAGATCTATGCCGTTTCCCTCGACGCGGCCCAGCAGGCCATCGTGAAAGTCACCGACGGCGCGCTGGATCAAACCGCACTGACCACCATCAGCCGCTTACTGATCAACCTGTTCGACGGCTTGATGCTCGCCTGGTCCGCCCACGGCGACCGCGCGCGCCTGGAGGCCGAAACCGACACGGCCTGCCAGGCGGTCAAGCTGCTGGTGGCCAGTTACTGAGGCACCTTGCGGATGCGCTGTGCTGTAACCAGGCGCGGCGCATCCGAGAGGTTTGTGACAATTCACCAGCGAGCATGCCGCTCACCGCCCTGCCCGCGAATACATCCACCCCTCATGGAACACATCGTAAATCTCTGATTCAACGGGGTCCCGGGACATCCCGAAAGTCAGCGCTCCGCCGCCCACGAATGTGCAAATCATCCTAAAACGATGGCGCCCTGGTGCATTTTGCACCTTGTCGCGCATTGTTGGCCGCCCTATTCTGGTCACTTGATCAAGTCATAAGATCAGTCTCTATAACACAATAATCAGGAGGCGAGATGTCCTCTCACACTGCTCTTCCGGTTGAGCCGCTCGATATTTTGATCATTGGGGCCGGTGTGTCTGGCATTGGCGCGGCGGCCTACCTGCGACGCAATCAACCGAACAAGACCTTTGCCATTCTCGAGTCCCGCGAGCGCATGGGGGGTACCTGGGACCTGTTCCGTTACCCCGGCATCCGCTCCGACTCGGACCTGTACACCTTCGGCTTCGACTTCAAGCCTTGGACCAAGGCCAAGTCGCTGGCGGACGCCGCGGATATTCTCGAGTACCTGGGCGAAGCCATCGACGAGCACCAGTTGGCCCCCTTCATCCAGTACCAGCAGAAAGTCGTCTCGGCCAACTGGCAAAGTGAAAAGGGCCTGTGGGCGGTGCGCATCGAAGAGGGTCAAACGGCGCAGGTGCGCACCCTCGAGTGCCGCTGGCTGTTCAGCGCAGGTGGCTACTACCGCTACGACCAAGGTTTCACCCCTCGCTTCGAGGGCTCGGAACAGTTCAAAGGCCAGATCATCCATCCGCAACACTGGCCGGAAAACCTCGACTACAGCGGCAAGCGCGTCGTGGTCATCGGCAGTGGCGCAACTGCGGTAACCCTGATTCCTGCCATGGCCGACAAGGTCGCCAGCATCACCATGCTGCAGCGCACGCCCTCATACATCATCAACCAGCCGGCCAATGATGGGGTGGCAGCGTTCCTGCGCAAGATCCTGCCCGCGCAAACCGCCTATTCCCTGACGCGCTACAAGAACGCCAAGATCACCCTGGCTTTCTGGGGCTTCTGCCAGCGCTTCCCCAAGCTTTCAAAAAAACTGCTGCTGTGGCTGACCCGCAAGGAGCTGCCAAAAGACTACCCGGTCGACGAGCATTTCAACCCGCCCTACAACCCTTGGGACCAGCGCCTGTGCTCGGTGCCCGAAGGCGATCTGTTCAAAGCCATCAGCGCGGGCAAAGCCGATATCGTCACCGATCATATTGAGCGGTTCACCGAGTTCGGTGTATTGCTCAAGTCAGGCAAGATGCTCAAGGCCGACATCATCGTCACCGCCACGGGGCTGAACGTACAACTGTTCGGTGGCATCAGCCTGCACAAGGACGGCAAGCCGGTGGTGTTGAGCGAGACCCTGGCCTACAAAGGCATGATGCTTTCCGGCGTACCCAATTTCGCGTTCGCAGTGGGCTACACCAACTCGTCCTGGACCCTGAAAGTCTGCCTGCTGTGCGACCACTTCTGCCGCTTGCTGGGTTTGATGGAGCGCGAAGGCTACAACGTCTGCGAACCCCGGGCGCCGGATGGCATCGAAACCCGCCCCTTGCTCGACTTTGGTGCCGGGTACGTGCAGCGCGCGTTGGACAGCATGCCGCGCCAGGGCCCGTGCGAACCCTGGGTGATGTCGATGGATTACTTCCGGGACGTCAAACTGCTGCGCCGCGGCACAGTGGCCGACAAGTGCCTGAAGTTCACTGCAGTACCCAATGCGCACTCGCACGCCGATGTTCAATTGCAGCAGCAAGGTAGCCGCCGATGAGCACCGACCGCTTCTGCGAGCTGGCGGGCACGCGCAAGCTCTGCTATCGCAGCCATGGCGACGAAACCGCCCCGGCAGTCGTGCTCATCGTCGGCCTCGGGCTGCAGCTGACCTACTGGCCACAACCGCTTATCGACGGGCTGGTCGCGCAAGGCTTGCGGGTCATCACGCTGGACAACCGTGACGCGGGCCGCTCGTTCTTCACGGATGTGGTGCCCCCCACGAGCCTGCAGCAGTTCCTGCGCAAGCGCACACCCGGCTATGACCTGGGTGATATGGCCAACGACGTGATCGGGCTTATGGACAGCTTGAAGCTGGAAACGGCACATGTGTTGGGGATGTCGATGGGCGGCATGATCGCCCAGACCCTCGCTGCACGTTACCCCGAACGCGTCCGCACCCTGACCTCGATCTTCTCTACCACGGGTTCGCTGCGTGTCGGCCAGCCGGCGCTCAAAGCCCTGTTCCAGCTCCTGCGCCGCCCACCGCGCAACCAGCACGAAAGCGTTCGCGACTACCTGGACATCATGGGGCTGATCGGTTCGCGGCTGGAGTGGAACGAGCCGGCCTTGCGTGACTATGCCACGCAGGCCTGGCCGCGCGGTGGCGGTGAGGCCTGCAACCTCGGCACCGCCAGGCAGATCGGCGCGATCATCAACTCCGGTGACCGTACCCAGGAGTTGCAGCGGATTCGCTGCCCCACGCTGGTCATTCATGGCGACAAAGACCTCATGGTCGCCACCAACGGCGGGGTTGCCACGGCGTCAGCGATCCGCGGCGCCAACCTGGTGCTGCTGCCCGGGATGGGGCACGACTTGCCGACGTGCCTGTCGGGCACGCTGCTGTCCCTGCTGACGGGACACATGCGATAGCACAGATTTTCTTTTAGGGGCCCGTCGCTTGGTCGCCCCTCTTTTTATTCCGCTGGACCCTTTTCGCAACTGGTTTACGCAAGACCCAAAACAACAACATTCCGGCCCGTGGCTAACCGCCAGGCCCACATTACACGCCCGAGCCGTTAAACACGGCCAGGCGCGGATGCTCCTCCACTGCCCTTTCGACAATGACAACAATTTGAGCAAGAGGTACGTATGGAATTCAAGTTTTTACTCCCCAGCAAAATCGTGATGGAACCGGGCCTGCGCGAGCGCACCGGTGAACACCTGCGGCAACTCGGCCTGGCCCGCGTGTTGATCGTGACCGATGCCGGGGTCAAGGCCGCAGGCCTGCTGGACAGCGTCTACGCCAGCCTCGACAGGGCCGGCATCGCCTACGAGGAAGTGGCGGACATCAAGGCCAACCCGCGCAGCGAAGACATCAACCACACCGCCCAGCGCTATCGGGGCACGGGTATCGACGGCCTGCTGGCCGTGGGAGGCGGCAGCGCGATGGATGCGGCCAAGGCCATCAGCCTGCTGCTCACCCACGACGGCCGTATCGAAGACTACGAAGGGTCGTTCACCCTCACCCATGCCATTGCGCCTATCGTCGCCATTCCCACCACGGCCGGCACCGGTAGCGAGGTGACCTGCTTCTCGGTGATCACCGACACCGCCCGCCACTTCAAGATGAACGTGCTGGATTACCGCATCGGCCCGGTACTGGCCCTGCTCGATTCCCACATCACCGACACGCTGCCATCGTCGATTGCCGCCGCGACCGGCATGGATGCCCTGACCCATGCCATCGAAGCCTACACCTGCCGCGTGGCCAACCCGATCAGCGACGGCTTGGCGCTGCATGCCATCCGCCTGATCAGCCAGCACCTCAAGGCGGCCGTGCAGGAGCCCGACAACCAGGCGGCCCGGGAGCAGATGCTGGTGGCCAGCCTGATCGCCGGCATGGCCTTCGGCAACGCCGACGTCGGCAGCGTGCACTGCATTTCCGAAGCCATCGGCGGCATGTACGACACGCCCCACGGTGTGGGCAACGCGATCTTCCTGCCCTTCGTGTTCGGCCACAACCGTGATGCCGATATCGTCCGCCATGCCCAGGTCGCCTACGCATTGGGGATCGACCCCAGGCTGTCGCCGGTCGACGCTGCCGAGGCCGCTGTGGCCCATCTGTTCAAGATGAGCAAGGAGCTGGGCATCCCCCGATTCGCCGAGGTCAAGGGCGTGCGCGAGGACGACTTCCTGACCATCGCCGAAAAGTCCAAGCAAAACTTCTCGGATGCCAGCAATGCCAAGGCGATGTCCGTAGCGGCCTACCACGACATCATCACCACCGCTTACCACTTCGTCGCGTAAGGGGGCACCGTCATGAGTCAGTCAACCTCCGGCGCCTCGTTGAGGCGCACCCTGGGGCCGTTTTCCGTGCTGCTGTTCGGCCTGGCATTCCTGGCCCCGCTGATTGTCTTCGGCACCTACGGCGTGATCACGCAGGCCAGCGGCAACACCACGGCAATGGCCTACCTGATTGCAGCCACCGGCGTGGTGTTCACGGCCTTGAGCTATGGCCGACTGGTCAGGGTGTTCCCGGTGGCAGGTTCGGCCTACACCTACACCCGCAAGATGCTCAATGCCAACCTCGGTTTCATGGTGGGCTGGGCCGCCCTGCTCGACTACTTCTTCATCCCGATGCTGATCTGGCTGCTCGGCGCCAGCTACCTCAACATGGCGTTCCCTGAGGTGCCCCAGTGGGTGTGGATCACCGGCTTCATCGTCTCCACCTCGCTGCTCAATGTGCTCGGCATCCAGGTGGCCAACCGCTTCAACGTGCTGTTGATGGTGGTGCAACTGGTCATCATCGTCGTGTTCATCGGCCTGTGCGCGCACTACATCGTAGCTGCCAACGGCCCTGGCGGGCTGCTGTCGGCCAAGCCGTTCTTCAACCAGGACGTGCCCTTCGCCACCAGCATGGCCGGCGCCGCCATTGCCGCGTACTCGTTCCTGGGCTTTGACGCGCTGTCCACCCTGAGCGAGGAAACCCGCGACCCTGGCCGCACGCTACCGCGCGCCATCCTGCTGGTTGCCTTGATCGGCGGCTCGGTCTACGTCGGTTCCTCGTACTTCATGTACCTGGCGCACCCCTCCCCCACGTTCGAACGGGTGGACGGGGCCGCCTTCGAGATTGCCCGGATGATCGGCGGCGACCTGTTCTTCGCCGTGGTCCTGGCCGGGATCATCGTCGCCCACTTCGCGGCGGGAATGTCGTTCCAGGCCAGCGTGGGCCGGCTGCTCTACGCCCTTGGCCGGGACAACCAACTGCCCCGCCGGTTGTTCGGCGCGCTGCACCCTCGCTACAAGACCCCGGCATTCAACATCCTGCTGTGCGGTGTGTTCGGCACCGCCGGTTTTGGCCTGACGATCGCCACCGCGACCTCCCTGGTCAACTTCGGCGCGTTTCTCGCCTTCACTGCCGTCAACCTGTGCGCCTTGCGGCTCACCTTCGATGCGCGCGTCAAGGACGGGGCCGGGTTGCTGCGCGGCGTGGCGTTCCCGCTCATCGGCCTGGTCACGGCCGGGTGGATGCTGGCCAGCCTGGACAAAGACGCGCTGATCATGGGCAGTTGCTGGCTCGGCCTCGGGCTGGTCTACCTCGCCTGCCGCACCAGCCTGTTCCGTAACCCGGTCCCCGACGCCCTGGCGTAGCGCCCCTCCTTTCCATCGAACCCTCTGACGACAATCCCAAGGCAGGCCACAGGCCTTGCCGTTCAAACACGAGAATCGACATGCAAACAAAGCTCCTGATCAATGGCGCCCTGGTGGCCGGCGAAGGCGACGAGCTGGCGGTATACAACCCGTCCCTGGGCAGCGTCCTGGTACAGACCCACGAGGCCAGCCGTGCCCAGGTGAATGCCGCGGTGCAGTGCGCGGATGCGGCCTTCGAAGCCTGGTCGCAAACACCACCCAAGGACCGTGCGGCACTGCTGCTCAAACTTGCTGATAGCATCGACGCCCAGGCACCGGTGTTCGCCCGCCTGGAAGCAGATAACTGCGGCAAACCCTTTACGGCCGTGCTACAGGACGAACTGCCCGCCGTCTCGGACGTGTTCCGCTTTTTTGCCGGCGCCGTTCGCTGCCTGCAAGGCTCGGCGGCGGGCGAGTACATCCCGGGGCACACCTCGATGATCCGCCGCGACGCTATCGGTGTCGTCGCTTCCATCGCGCCGTGGAACTATCCGTTGCTGATGGCGGCATGGAAGCTCGGCCCGGCCTTGGCCGGCGGCAACACCGTGGTCCTGAAGCCCTCCGAGCACACCCCGATGAGCACCTTGAAACTGGGGGAACTGCTCGCCGAGATCTTCCCCGCCGGTGTGGTCAACATCGTCCATGGCCGCGGCGCCACGGTAGGTGAACCGCTGACCAGCCACGCCCAGGTGCGCATGGTGTCGCTGACCGGCTCCGTGCGTACCGGCAGCCGCATCATCGAAGGCACGGCCGACAGCGTGAAACGGATGCACATGGAGCTGGGCGGCAAGGCACCGGTGATTATCTTCGACGATGCCGACATCGATGCCGCCGTCGAGGGCATCCGCGCCTTCGGCTTCTACAACGCCGGCCAGGACTGTACCGCCGCGTGTCGCCTCTATGTGCAGAAGGAGGTCTACCCGGAATTCGTTCGCAAGCTTGGCCACGCCGTGTCCAGCATCAAATGCGGGTTGCAGGATGACCCGGCAACCGAAATGGGCCCGCTGATCACCCAAGAGCACCTAGAACGCGTCGAGGGCTTCGTGAACCGTGCCCGGGAGCTGCCCCATATCGAGGTCGTCACCGGCGGCAAGCGCGCCTCAGGGGGCGGGTTCTTCTTCGAGCCCACGGTCCTGGCCGGCACCCGCCAGGAAGACGAGGTGGTGTGCCGTGAAATCTTCGGGCCGGTGGTTACGGTCTCTTCCTTCGAGGACGAGGCCCAGGTACTGGCGTGGGCCAATGAGTCGGACTACGGCCTGGCCTCTTCGGTGTGGACCGCCGACGTGGGGCGGGCACATCGCCTGGCCGCCCGCCTGCAATACGGCTGCACCTGGGTCAACACCCACTTCATGCTGGTGAGCGAAATGCCCCATGGCGGCGTGAAGCTGTCGGGGTACGGCAAGGACCTGTCCATGTACGGCCTGGAAGACTACACCGTGGTCCGCCACGTGATGTTCAAGCACTGACGCCCCACGACACCCCATCATTGCCAGAGGTTATGCATGAACAACATCGAAACGTTCGAAAGGCTCGAGTCCAATGTGCGGATGTACTGCCGCGACTTGCCGCTGGTGTTCGATACCGCCCAGGGCAGCAAGATCCGCGGCGAAGATGGCCGCGAGTACCTGGACTTCTTCGCCGGCGCAGGCGCCCTGAACTATGGCCACAACGACCCGCGCATGCGCGATGCCTTGATCGCCTACCTGTCGGCCAACGGCGTGACCCACGCCCTCGATCTGCACACCACCACCAAGCGCCAGTTCCTGGAGTCGATCGAACGTGACCTGTTCCAGCCACGCGGCTGGGACTACAAAGTGCAGTTCACCGGCCCGACCGGCGCCGACGCTGTCGAGGCGGCATTGAAGCTGGCGCGCAAGGTGACGGGGCGCACCAAGGTCGTCTCCTTCTACGGGGCCTACCACGGCATGACGGCCGGCGCCCTGGCGGTCACCGGCAACCGGACCCGCCGAGGCCCCGGGCTGTCCAACGACGTGGTGTTCGTACCGTACGAAGACAGCCCTTACGGTGAGTTCGACAGCATGGGCTTCCTTGAGCGCCTGGCCAACGACCAGGGCAGCGGATCGGAACTGCCGGCCGCCGTGATCGTCGAGTCGGTGCAGATCCAGGCCGGTGTCTACCCGGCTTCCAACCTGTGGTTGCAGCGCTTGCGCCAATGGACCCGCGATCACGGCGTCGTGCTCATCTGCGACGAGATCCAGGCCGGCTGTGGCCGCACGGGCGATTTCTTCGGTTTCGAGCGCTCCGGGATCGTGCCGGACCTGATCACCTGCGCGAAATCCATCGGCGGCTTTGGCCTGCCGATGGCGATCGTGTTGATCCGCGCCGGGCTGGATGCCTGGGAACCAGGCGATCACATCGGCACCTTCCGCGGCAACCAGCTGGCCTTCCTGACCGCGCAGATCGCGCTCGGCTATTGGCGCGACGAGCAGTTCTTGAAGCTGCTGGCCGACAACAGCGCGGCCATGACCCGTGCGGTTGCCGGTTTCGCAGAGATCCCGGGCGTGGCGTCCGCACGCTCGCGCGGCATGATCGCCGGCATCGATTTCGGCCGCGGCAACGTGGCCTTGGCCAAGGATGCCCAGCAGCGCGTACTGCAAGCGGGCGTACTGGTCGACCGCTGCGGACCAAACGGCGAAATCATCAAGCTGATGCCACCGGTGAATACCCCGACCGACCAACTGGAGGAAGGCCTGAAAGCCTTTGGTGAATCGGTCGCGGCAGCGCTGCGCCAGTAAATGCAGGGGCCTGCTGTGCGGCCTGTATCGATGCAGGTGCCGCACGCAGGCCCATCGTATGCAACGGCGTGCGGGTCTTCGACCCGGTGTGCAAGGTTGTGCAGCGCGCGGCGGCGATGGGCTACGGCGACCAGGACATCGTGGCCACTACCAAGTCATGCGCCCGTGAACAGGAGCCAGGGCAAGGGGATACCAAGCAGGGAACGCGGCCGCAGGCACTCATCCGCCAGCGGCCGTTTTAGGTCAATGATCGACTGCACCGCTGGCACCGAGGCCGGTCTGGCCCCGTACGAACTGGTCGGCGAAAGCCGCCCTTTCCGCCTTGGCCCGTGCCGTCCGGTCCAGCCGGGAAACTGCGTAAGCCAGCAAAAACGCCAGCGGCATGGAGAACAGCGCAGGCTGTGTATAGGGGAACAGCGGCTCGGCGAAGTTCAACACATCCACCCACACCAGCTTGGAAAACACCACGAAGCCCATGGCACTGAGCAACCCGACGTAGCCACCGGCCAACGCACCACGGGTAGTCAGCCCCGACCAGAACATCGACAGGAACAGCACCGGGAAGTTGGCCGAAGCGGCAATACCAAAGGCCAGCGCAACCATGAACGCCACGTTGATGTTTTCGAATACCATACCCAAGGCTACCGCCACCAACCCAAGGCCCAGGGTAGCCAGCTTGGTCACCCGCAGTTCCTGCCGCTCGCTGGCCGCGCCTTTCATGATCACCCGCGCATACAGGTCATGGGCGATGGCGGACGCCCCGGCCAGAGCCAGGCCTGAAACCACAGCCAGGATGGTGGCGAAGGTCACTGCAGACAAGAAACCCAGCAGCAGGTTGCCGCCAACGGCCTGGGCCAGGTGCATGACCACCATGTTGCCCCCGCCCAGCAACTTGCCACCCACCTCCCCGCCCTCGAAGAATTGCGGCTGCTGACTGACGATCACGATCGACGCCAGGCCCAGCAGGAAAATGACGTTGAAGAAGTAGCCGATGAACCCGGTGGCATAGAGCACCGACTTGCGCGCCTCCCGGGCATCGCTGACAGTGAAGAAGCGCATCAGGATATGCGGTAGCCCGGCGGTGCCGAACACCAGCCCCAGGCTCAGCGACAGCGCGGTCAATGGGTCGGCCAACAGGCTGCCGGGCGCCAGCAGGCGTTCGCCCAGGGCATGGGTGTCCATGGCCTTGCTGACCAGTGTGTCATAGCTGAAGTCGAACTCGCGCATCGCCAGGAACAGCACCAGCGACCCGCCGACCAACAGCAGGAACGCCTTGATGATCTGCACCCAGGTGGTGGCCACCATGCCGCCGAAGGTCACATACAGCATCATCAGCGCACCGACGATCACCAAGGCGATGTGGTAGTCCAGGCCGAACAGCAGCCTGATCAACTGCCCAGCCCCGACCATCTGCGCCACCAGATAGAAACACACCACGGTCAGCGAGCCGATAGCGGCCATGGTGCGCACCTTGCCTTGGTCGAGGCGGTACGAGGTGATGTCGGCGAAGGTGAAGCGGCCAAGGTTGCGCAGTCGCTCGGTCATCAACAGCAGCAACACCGGCCAGCCTGCGAAGAAGGCGATGAGGTAAATGTAACCATCCATGCCGGAGGTGTAGATGAGCGCGGTGATCCCCAGCAGCGTCGAGGCGGACATATAGTCACCGGCCAGCGCCAGGCCATTCTGCCAGCCCAGTATGCCGCCACCGGCGCTGTAGAAGTCCGCCGTCGAGCGGGTGCGCCGCGCTGCCCACCAGGTGATGCACAGCGTGAACAACACGAACACCATGAACATGCCTATGGCATGCAGATTGAGCGGCTGACGCTGGCCCGCGTCGAGCGCAGGTGAAGCCAGCGACAGGCCCGAGTGCAGCAACAAAGCCAGAGGCAGTAGTTTCTTCATGCGCCCTGCTCCCCTTCCAGTCCGGCGACCAGCGCCTGCGTCAGGCGATCGAACTCGCCATTGGCCCGGTACACATAGAACGCCGACAACGCGCAGAAGAACACGAACAGGAAGGCGCCGGCCGCGACGCCGAAAGTCATGTTCGCCCCCTCGGTCAGCCGCCTGGCGATCAGCTCGGGCCAGAGCGACACCAACGCGATGTAGCCATAGAACGTGGTCAGGATCAGCAGGAACAGGCTCAGGGTGAAGCGGTTTCTGCGCGCCACCAGTTGCTGGAACTGGGCACTGGCGCGAACACGCGCATATAACAGGCTGGACATGAGACACCTCGGTCAATGTACTTGTTGTTATGGGATGTGCAGGTGTTACAGCTCGATCAGTGCTCGGCGTCGGCGGTCGGCGCCTCCTGTTGCCGGGCCCACTCACGCAGGACGAACTTCTGGATCTTGCCGGTGGCGGTCTTGGGCAGTTCCGTGAGCGACACATGTCGCGGAGCCTTGAAATGCGCCAGACGTTCACGGCACCAGCGGATCAGGTCGCCTTCCGTGACCGTGGCGAGCCCATTCGAGCGCAGGGTGACAAACGCATGGGGTGTCTCGCCCCAGCGCGAATCCGGGCGCGCCACCACTGCGGCCTCGACCACCTCAGGGTGCTGGTACAGCACTTCTTCGATCTCCAGCGAGCTGATGTTCTCGCCGCCGGAAATGATGATGTCCTTGGCCCGGTCCTTGATTTCCACATAGCCGTCCGGGTGCAGCACGGCCAGGTCGCCCGTGTGCAGCCAGCCATTGGCCAATGCGGCCCGGGTGGCCTCTGGATTGTGCAGGTAACCTTTCATCACGGTGTTGCCGCGCACCACCAGCTCGCCAAGGGTAAGGCCGTCGGCCGGGACCGGACGGCCGGTGTCGGTATCCAGCACCGTAGCCTCTTCAAGCATCGGGTGGGCGACGCCCTGGCGGCTCATGAACCGGGCGCGAGCCTTCAGAGGCAATTCGTCGACGCCCGGCTGCCACAGGCACAGTGTGCTGGGGCCGTAGCTTTCGGTCATGCCATAGGCGTGGGTGATTCTGAAGCCGCGTGCTTCCATCGCCGCGATCACCGCGCTAGGTGGCGCGGCGCCGCCGGTGATCACCGATACCGGCCCGCTCGGCGCGCCAGCGTGCTGGGCATGGATCAGCATCGACATCACCACCGGCGCGGCGCTCAAATGGGTCACACCATGCACGGCGATCGCGGTGTGGATCGCTTCGGGCTGGACCTTGCGCAGGCACACATGGGTGCCCCCGGACAAGGTCACCGCCCAGGTGTGGCTCCAACCGTTGCAGTGGAACATCGGCAAGGTCCACAGGTAGACGCTGCGCGGCCCCAGCTGGAAGATCAGCGCCCCGGCGCAGGCATTGAGGTAGGCGCCACGGTGATGCAGCACCACGCCCTTGGGGTCGCCGGTGGTGCCAGAGGTATAGTTGATGGCGATCGATTGCCATTCATTCTGCGGCGCGCTCAGCGGCCTGGCCGGATCGCCCTGGGCCAGGAATGCCTCGTACTCCAGGTCATCGGCCAGCTCGCCCGGCTCGGACGCGTCATCGTCGATGGCTACCAGCAATGGAGGCGTGTCGAGCATGGCCAGTGCCTGTTGCACCACCGCGCCAAACTCACGATCGCAGATCAGCACCTTGGCCGCGCAATGACGCAGGATGAAAGCGATGCTGCGCGCCTCCAGGCGGATATTGATGCACACCAGCACGGCGCCCGCACCGGGCACGCCATAGTGCGCCTCGAGCATTTCAGGGATGTTCGGCGCGAGTATCGCCACCCGCTCGCCCGGCTGCACGCCGACCCGCTCCAGCGCACTGGCCAGGGCACGGCTGCGCTTATGCAGCTGCTGGTAGCTGTAGCGCCGCTCGCCGTACACCACGGCATCACGCTGCGGGTACACCTGGGCGGCGCGTTTGAGGAACGACAACGGTGAAAGGGGCACATGGTTGGCTTCGTTGGGGGCAAGCTCATGCTCGAAGGTTGGGTGAATCATCACTGACACCCCATCGACAGGTTATCCAGGCATTGAAGGTACATACACATCTCCTGCTTATTGTTGTTCTCGCATCAGGGTTGTGGCCGGGTCAGATCACAGGCTGCTGCACAGGTGCCCGCCATCGACCACGATTTCGGTGCCGCTCATGGCCCGCCCGGCGTCGCTGGCCAGCAACAGCAAGGCGCCGTCCAGGTCCTGTGGCTGGCTGAAGCGCCGACTGGGGATACGCGAGCGCAGCTTCTCTCCGGCCTCGCCGGCCAGGAAGGCATCATTGAGCTCGGTCATCACGTAGCCCGGCGCCAAGGCGTTCACCCGGATGCCATGGCGCGCCAGTTCCAGGGCCATGGCGCGAGTCAGGTGGGCAAGCCCGGCCTTGGCCGCCAGATAGGGGCCGACGGCACCTGCCACACGGCTGGCGAGGATCGAGGTCACATTGATCAGGCTGCCGCCCTGCCCCGCAGCGACCATCCGCCGGGCGCACTCCTGGGCCACGGTCCAGGCCCCCTTCAGGTTGGTGTCGAGCACCCGGTCCCAGCTCTGGTCGTCACAGGCCAGCAGCGGCTGGCTGTCGCTCACCCCGGCGTTGTTGACCAGCACATCCAGCGGGCCGGCGGCATCGAGCACCCGGCATACATCGTCGCGGCAGGTCACATCCAGGGCCAGGGCCCGCGCGCGACCACCGGCCAGCTCGATAGACTCGACCAGGCTCTGCAGCGGCCCCAGGCGCCTGGCCGTCACCACCACCTCGGCACCGGCCGCCGCCAGGGTAGTGGCGAAATGTCGGCCAAGGCCGCTGGAGGCGCCGGTCACCAGGGCGCGCCGCCCATCAAGGGCGAACAGTCGGGCAACAGTCGGCTGCATCAGTGGGCTCCCGGGCGCTGGTCGAGGAGTTTCTTCGCCAGGCTCATGCGGTGCACTTCGCTTGGGCCGTCGTAGATGCGGAACGGGCGAATGTCGCGGAAGATCCGCTCCACCACGGTCTCCCCGGTCACGCCACGCCCGCCCAGCACCTGCACGCAGCGATCGACCACCCGCCACAGCGCCTCGGCGCTGATCACCTTGGCCATGCTCGAATCGACATTGGCGCGCTGGCCTTGGTCGAGCACCCAGGCGCAGTGCCAGACCGCCAGGCGCACCACATGCAGGTCCATCATGTTGTCGGCCAGCATGAAGCCTACGCCCTGATGCTCACCCAGCGGCTTGCCGAACGCATCGCGGGTGCGTGCGTAGTCACAGGCGATGTCATGGGCCCGTCGCGCGGCACCGAGCCAGCGCATGCAGTGGGTCAGGCGCGCCGGGGCCAGGCGTACCTGGGCATAGCGGAAGCCCTTGCCGATCTCGCCCAGCACATCGCTGGCCGGTACCCGCAGGTTGTCGAAACGCAGTTGCCCGTGGCCGCCGGTGAAGCAGCTGTCCAGGGTATCCAGCTGGCGCTCGTGGATGATCCCTTCGCGCTGCATGTCGGACAGGAACATGGTCGCCGAGCCATCCTCCATGCGCGCCATGATGATCGCGAACCCGGCGCCGTCGGCCCCGGTGATCAACCACTTGCGGCCGTTGATAAGGTAATCGTCGCCATCGCGGGTGGCGGTGGTGCGCAGCATCGACGGATCTGACCCCGAGCCCGGCGCCGGTTCGGTCATGGCGAAGCACGAGCGCATGTGCCCCTGGACCAAGGGCCGCAGCCAGCGGTCCTTTTGCGCTTCGGTGGCCACCACGTCCATCAGGTGGATGTTGCCTTCGTCCGGGGCATGGATGTTCAGCGCCACCGGGCCCAGGGGCGAGTAGCCGGCCTCTTCGAAGACGATGGCCTTGGCTGCATGGCTCAGGCCCAACCCGCCCATTTCGCGGCTGGCGTGGGGCGTCAGCAGGCCCGCTGCCTGGGCGCGGGCCTGCAGGTCCCGACGCAGGTCGTCGCTGGGGCCGTGGCCATCCTGGCGTGGGTCGTTCTCGAACGGGATGACCTGTTCGGCAATGAAAGTGCTGGTTCTGGCCTGCAGTTCGAGCAGTTCGTCTGGGAGGGTGAAGTTCATGAGGGTCCTTGTTGGTGCTTGTCGGTCTTGAAACAGGGGGGCGCCTCGCTCAGCGCACGGCCTTGGGGTTACTGATCGTCAGCCGGTCGAGCGTCACCTGGCGCAGCGTCTCGACCAGAGTGCGAGCGCTGTGCGGGGTATCGTGGTGACCTTGGCGAATCGCCCGTGCCAGCTGGCGTCGGGCTTCCTGCAATGAAGGGGCCGGCGCATCGATCAGCGCGGCCAGGTGCGCCTGCTCCTGAAGGCCGAGGACGGCGCCCAGGCGGTTTTCGCGGGCGGCGATGGCCATGGCGTTGGCGATCATCAGCGTCGGGTAGCGCAGCTCGCCGGGCAGAGCCGGCAATACCTGCTCCAGCAAGGTCTGGCGGGCGATTTCGAGTAATTGATGGGCGTGCGGCTGGGTCATGGCGCATCGGCTCCGGTCATGTTCAGGATGTCGAGTTCAAGCTCCGGCAGCAGGCGCGCGGTCAGTGCCAGCTCCAGGGAAGGCTCTTCGCCGGACAGATGGCGCTGCCCCTGCTGCAGCGCGATTACCGCCCAGCGCAGGGTCGCCATGACCTGCCAGTAGTGCAGTTGGTGGGGCTCAACCCACAGTGGCGATACCTGGTGGTAGCCACGCAGGAAGTCCGCCAGCTGGCCAACGCCGCCAGCTTCCAGGTCAGGGCGCGTGAACCGCCAGCACGGGGCGGTAAACCAGCCGAGGTCCTCGCAAGGGTCGCCCCAGCCGGTGAATTCCCAGTCCAGCACCGCTTCCAGCCCCTGCTCGCTGGCCAGGTAGTTGCCCGTGCGGTAGTCGCGGTGCAGCAGACACAGACGGCTGTCTCGCGGTGCATGCA
>NZ_JABMCN010000149.1 GCF_013179515.1 Pseudomonas sp. CM27 | reverse complement strand
GTGAGGGGACCCCGAAGCGCAGCGTAGGGGCCGGATGATGGGAGCGAGCGGTTTTTGGTTACTTTTTTCCAAGAAAAAAAGTGACTCGCCGTAAGGGCGAAAAGGTGAGTAAGCGTCGCCATCGCAAATGGACTGTTCGCTGCATCAAAACCGGCACATATCTGCAAGCTGCAAGCTGCAAGCTGCAAGCTGGAAGCTGGAAGCTGGAAGCTGGAAAGTCATGACTGACCGTCGACCACCTTCAACCACTCCCCAACATCCCGATAAAGCCCCTCCACCTGCCCGACAATCCCCGACATGCGCAGGAAGTCATGGGTCAACCCCTCCACCCGGGCAAAGCTCACCGCCGTTCCGCCCGCCAGCAACCAGTCCCGATACGCAATGCCTTCATCATGCAGCGGGTCATACTCGGCCACGAACAGGTACGCTGGCGCCAAGGGTGTCCGCAGCGTCGACAGCAACGGCGACACCCGCCAGTCCAGGCGCTGCGCAGGCAGCGGCGCATAGTGCTGGTAGAACCACTCCAGGGTAGGCGTCTCCAGCAGGTAGCCCTCGGCGTGCTCGCGATGAGAATCACGCTGGCAGGAAATATCGGTCACCGGGTAGAACAGCAACTGCGCCAGCGGTTTGAATGCCAGCGCTTCGGGCTGTTCGACCGCAGTAATGGCCAGTACCGCCGCCAGGCTCGCCCCCACACTGTCCCCTGCCAGCACCACCCGGCGGCTGTCCAGGCCCAGCGCCGTTGCCTGTTCGGCCAGCCAGTTAGCGACATCCAGCACATCGTGCAGGGCCACCGGGAACTGCTGCTCAGGCGCCAGCCGATAGTCCGGCGCCAGCACCGCAAACTCGCCAAGCGCCGCCAGACGGCGGCACACCGAGTCATGCGAGTCGAGGCTGCCAACCACATAGCCACCGCCATGCAGGTAGAAGATCACCGGTTGCAAGGCATCCCCGCCATCGCCCTGGCGATACAGACGCGCTGCCAGGCTGGCCCCGTCGCGGGCGGTGAGCTGCAGTTCGCTGACGGTGAGATTGCCGGGCGGGCTCGGGTCGAGTACCTGCGAGCTGCCGGCGAACTCGGCCCGGGCCTGGGCAACGTCCATCGCATGCATGGGCAGGCTCCTGCCCGTCAGCCGGCCAAATTCGACCAGTTCCAGAAATGCCGCCAGATCAGGATGCAATGCCATGTGGGTTCCTTGGGTGAAGAATGTGACGCGAACATTCCTACGGGACGTAGCAGCAGCCTGAAAAATTACCCACCACACGCCTAAATCGCTGGTGCAGGTACTCGTTATTCCTGCACAACGAAAGACCGCCAGAGGCTTACCGTGGACCTTCAGAGCATCCTCAGCAAACTGTTCGCCAACGCCCATGCCGTCGGCATCGAAGGCGTTTTCCAGTTCGTCTTCGGCGACGACCGGGCCTTCTGGTCGGAGGTGCGCGACAGCAGCCGCACCGGTGCCGGCCGGCACAGCGCTCCGGATGTCACCATCGAAGTGGCCGAGCGCGACTTCCTCGGCATCATGGGCGGCACGGCCAACGTCGAGGAACTGTTCGCCAGCGCCCGGCTGAAGATCACCGGCAACATGGGCCTGGCCACTTTGCTGCCGCAGATTATCAGCAACGCCCGTCGCGGCACGCCAACTGCCAAGGCATCGATGAACCAGCGTTACCCGACACCGGCGCGCCTGAGCGAACGGGTGTCGGCCGCGCAACCGCTGCAGCGCGAGGTGGCACGCATCGCCTACACCGACATGCCCCTGGCGCGCTTCCAGCGCGAGCACCTGGAGCACGGCAAACCAGTAGTCATCTGCGATGCGCTGCAGGACTGGCCGCTGTTCACCATGGGTCCGCAAGCCTCGCTGGAGCACTTCGCCGAATTGCAGGGCATCACCCGGCACGGCGATTACGTGAAGAAAACCTTCTCCACCGACCGCGACTTCCGCTCCACCTCCATGGCCGACTTCATCGCGTCGCTGGACACCCCGGCCAAACCGGGTGAAACCCCTGCCTACATGGGCAACAACATCGTGCCAGAGAAGCTGTTGACGCTGATCCGTCACCCGCAGTACTTCAGCCGCGACAAATTCATCGCGCCGCGCATCTGGATCGGCCCCAAGGGCACCCTCACACCCCTGCACCGCGACGATGCCGACAACCTGTTCGCCCAGGTCTGGGGGCAGAAGTCGTTCATCCTCGCCGCGCCGCATCACCGTCCGGCCTTGGGCACCTGGTCGACCAGCCCCAAAGGCGGCCTCGACGGCTGTGATTTCAACCCCGACGCGCCGGATTACCAGCGCTTCCCGGCAGCGCGTGACGTGCCCTTTCTACGCGTGGTGCTGCAGGCCGGTGACCTGCTGTTCCTGCCTGAGGGCTGGTTCCACCAGGTGGAGTCGGTATCCACTTCGCTGTCGGTGAACTTCTGGGTGAACTCCGGGCGCGGGTGGTAACCGCCAGGGTGGAGTTAATTTGCGCCGCTGGCGGCTCGCTCCTGAAGACCACCGCTTGCAAAAGCCCCCCGCATGTCCAGCTCCGCCAGCATCACCCAAGCGTTGCAGCAAGGCCTGCGCAGCCTGATCAAGGGCTGCGCGCCGGGGGACATTCGATTGATTTGCGCCGGGCGCGCTGTGCACGCCTTTCGCCGGCAAGCCAGCTCCCACAGGGGTCGCCTCAGGGCTGACAGGTGCACGCCACAACATTTTCAGCGCCTGTCGGCCCTGATGAGGTCCCTGTGGGAGCCGGCTTGACGGCGAAAGGGCCGCAGCGCGGCCCCGACAATCGATCAGACGGCCGCGATAAACGCCTCGGCAAACCGCTGAGCCACTTCATCGATCTGTTCACCACTGATGATCAACGGCGGCAGAAAGCGCACCACCGCGCCATGCCGCCCACCCAGTTCCAGAATCAACCCACGCTTGAGGCACTCACGCTGCACTCTCGCGGCCAGGTCACGATTGGCCGCCGGGTAACCCAGGGCGTCACGCGGCGCTTGTGGATCGATCAGTTCCACTCCAAGCATCAACCCACGCCCGCGAATATCACCCAGTTGCGGATAATCCTTCTGTAGCGGCTGCAAATGCTTGCGCAGCCGCAGCCCCATGGCCTCCGCATGCTCGGCCAGGCGGTGCTCGACCAGGTAATCGATCACCGCCGACCCCGCCGCCATGGCCATCTGGTTGCCACGGAAGGTGCCGGCATGTGCGCCTGGCTTCCAGGTGTCCAGCCACTTGCGGTACACCACTACCGCCAGCGGCAGGCTGCCGCCAATGGCCTTGGACAGGGTCACCACGTCCGGCACGATGCCGGCGTGCTCGAAGGCGAACATGCGCCCGGTACGGGCAAAGCCGCTCTGGATCTCATCGACGATCAACGCCACGCCAGCCTGCTCGGTGATACGGCGCACGCCCTTCAGCCATTCGATAGCGGCCGGAACCACGCCGCCCTCGCCCTGCACCACCTCAAGGATCACCGCAGCCGGTAGCGGTACACCGCTTTCCGGATCGAGCAGCAGGTTTTCCAGGTAATGCAGGCTGGCCCTGACCCCGGCTTCGCCGCCCAGGCCGAACGGGCAACGGTAATCGTAAGGGTACGGCATGAACTGTACACCGCTGCCAAGCAAAGCCCCCAGCGGCTGTTTCGGCCCATGGCTGCCCATCAGACTCAAGGCGCCCTGGCTCATGCCATGGTAGGCGCCGTGGAAGGCCAGCACCGTGCTGCGGCCGGTGGCGATGCGAACCAGCTTGAGCGCCGCCTCCACCGCGTCGGTGCCGGACGGGCCGCAGAACTGTACCTTGGCCTCGCGGCGCAGGGCCTCTGGCAGGATGCCGAACAAGTCCTGTACGAAGCGGTCCTTGACCGGCGTGGTCAGGTCCAGGGTATGCAGAGGCAGCTCGTCGGCCAGTACCCGCTGGATTGCCTCGACCACCACCGGGTGGTTGTGGCCCAGCGCCAGGGTGCCAGCGCCGGCCAGGCAGTCGATGAACTGGCGGCCTTCGACATCCTCTACATAGATGCCACGGGCGCGCTTGAGCGCCAGCGGGATGCGTCGTGGATAGCTGCGGGCGTTGGACTCCTGCTGCTGCTGGCGTTGCAGCAACGGCGAATCGTTGAACTCGTACAAAGGCTGCGGCGCGCTGGCCGGCGGGACCTGGGCAAGGCTGGAAGCGGTGGACATGGGTGAATCCTCGCAAGCAAGCGAATGAGCGGTTATCGCTTGGGAAACGCTTGAGTGCGGGGAGGATTTAGCCGTTGTTACCGGATTTTGCTTTACCTGCACCGGCCCTTTCGCGGCGGTCGAAATCAATGCCCCGGGCGCGCCGGCACTTGCAACAGCACCCGCAACCCGTCGCTACGGCTGTCGAACCTGAGGTGCCCGGCACAGCGCTGCACGATCGCCTGCACAATCGCCAGGCCCAAGCCGCAGCCACCACTCTGCCCATTACGCCAGAAGCGCTCGGTCAGGTGCTCCAGGTCCGCCTCGGCAATCCCCGGCCCATGGTCACGCACCATGAAACCCACCTGCCCGTCGGCCATCTGCACGTCCAGCTCTACCGCCGCATCACCGCCATGGCGCAGGGCGTTGTCCAGCAGGTTGCGCAGCGCCGCCACTGCCAGCGGTGCGGGCATGCCCAGGTAGATCTGCGTGGCCTCCTCCGGCAGGCGCAACACGATGCGCCGGTTGTCACCGCCCCCGGCATCCTGCACGGCCTGGCGGGCCACCTGCTCGGCGCTGCACTGCACGCCATCCTCGAACGACAGGCTCCCTTCCACCCGCGCCAGCATCAGCAACTGCTCCAGCGTGCGGTGCATGCGGTCGGTGCCCTGCTCGGCATGCTCCAGCGCCTGCTCGCGCACGGCACCGTCGGTCATGCGCGCCACCTGCAGGTGGGTCTTGATCGCGGTCAGCGGGCTGCGCAATTCATGCGCGGCGTCGTCGGTGAGGCGCCGCTCGCGCTCGATGGTCTGGGCAATGCGCAGGAACAGCTGGTTCTGGGTTTCCAGCAACGGCTGCAGCTCGCTGGGCATGCCGGCCACCTGCAGCGGCTCGACACTGTCCGCGCGCCGTCGGCGCAGTGCATCACGCATGCGGTTGAGCGGCTCGAGGCCCTTGCCCAGGCCGATCCACAGCAACCCCAGGCTGCCAAGCAGCGCCATCAACACCGGGGCCGACGCCGCCAGCAGAATCGACTGGTTCAGCGCCTCGCGCTCCATGTGCCGGTCGGCGGTGGTGATGCGTACATCACCGTGGTTGTAGGTGAAGGTGCGCCAGCGTGCGTCGTCGATGGTCTGGTCACGGAAACCGCTGCGCTCGTCGTCCATGGCGCCATCGTGCTTGTGGTTGCTGGCCAGGATCTCGCCACGCAGCGAGCTGACCTGGCAGGCCATGCCGTCTGGCACGCTGAACTGGTCAGCGGAAAAATGCGCCTCGCCACCCTTGGCGGTGAGCGGTTGCGGCAGCTGGTCGATCAGCCCGGCGACCATCCGTGCCGACGCCACCAGGCGCTGGTCGAGGGAAAACATCATCTGCTGGCGCAGGTCACGCAGCATCCAGGCGGCAGCCAGCGCCCAGATGATCACGAAGGCACTGCCCAGGATCAGGCTCAGGCGCACCCGCAGGCTCATGATGCTGCCTCTTCCGGCGCCTGCGCCGGGCCCAGTCGGTAGCCCAGGCCGCGCACGGTTTCGACGATGCCGTTACCCAGCTTGCGCCGCAGGTGGTGGATATGCACGTTCAGGGCATTGCTCTCGACCTCGTCACTGAAGCCGTACACGCAGTCTTTCAGTTGCTCGCTGGACAGCACTCGCCCGGGGTTCTGCAACAGGGCCTGAAGCAGCGCCTGCTCACGGCGGGACAGGTCGACCGGGTGGCCGGCCAGGGTGGCCACGCAACTGCTCGGGTCATAGTGCAGCGGGCCGTGCTCGATCCCATTCACCGCCCGCCCGGCCACCCGCCGCAGCAGGGTATGCAGGCGTGCGGCCAGTTCGCGCAGGTCGAAGGGCTTGAGCAGGTAGTCGTCGGCGCCGGCCTGCAGGCCATCGACGCGGTCGGTGACTGCATCGCGGGCAGTGAGCACCAGCACGGGCAGTGTCTCGCCCTGCTGACGCAGGCGGCGCAGCAGCTTGAGGCCGTCTTCGTCGGGCAGGCCGAGGTCGAGGATCATCACGTCGAACTGCGCGGCCTGCAACATCGCGCGCGCATCCTTGGCGTTGCCCACCCGGTCCACGGTCAGGCCCTGGGCGGTGAGGCCGGCACAGATGCCGGCGGCGATCAGGTCGTCGTCCTCGCAGAGCAGAACATGCATGGTGGAGGCTCCCGGAGTGGTGTGGCGGGTATTGCACCTTGGGCGGATTAAGGGGGGATTATGGACCTTTGTGACCTGGGTGGGGTACCCGCTCAGGCTGCGCTAACGGCCTTGCCAATCGCCAATTTTCACACCCCGGAAACGAAGTCGCCTTTTCCTACCACTGACTCAGCAATTCCGAACCCGATCCATGATGGGATTTCCCCCTGCCCACGCTGTCAGGGAGACACCCATGTACCTTGGTTACCCCGTACCCTCGTGGTCCGAGATCGAATCACGCATTGCCGATGAAACGGGCTATCAGGGACACGCCCATTATCGTACCCAGCTCAACGAACCGGCAGCTTCACTGGCCCTCAACCTACGTCGGGTCAGGGCTGTCCAGTCAGCCTTCAACCAGGCCGAATGGCAGGCCAGCAACATCCTGCGTCGGCGCTTTGCCGAGCTGGAAATCGCCAGCATCCTCAACGAACTGCTCCAGGCAGTGAGAGAGATGGCGATGATCGTCGTCGGCAGCACCCTCAGCGGCGCTGCCATTGGCGCCGGCATCGGGGTATTTGGCGCGGGGGCCGGGGCCATTCCCCTGGCCGGCACAGGCGCGATGATCGGGCTCAAGGTCAGTGGCTGGATACTGGGTGTACTAGGGCTTTCCTCGATTGCCGAATTCTTTATCGAAGGCCTGCCCCGCACCGGCAAGTACTACCTCGATGGCATCCGCATTGCCTGGGAGGGCACGCGGGACGAAAGCCAGAACCCGTTCGGGAGGGACGACCCGCACGCAGTTTCCAGGGCTGCTCACCACATCGCCCTGGGCCATGTGGACGTGGTGGTGTTGCTGCTGGGGGCAATGGTGTCGTATCTCACCCGCGGGCGCGGCGATGCCCGGGTGCTGGCACAGGAGACGGCAGCCAGCCGCAAAGGCGCAAGGCTGGGGCAATGGATGCTCAAGCATGAAGAGGGGTTGAAGCAACGGCCGGATCTGCAGGTGCCGGAGCGGCGCAAAGGAGCAGTGATTGAATCACAATCCATACCCCCGCAGCGGCCGACGGGCAAGGACAAGGAGCCGTCGCCAGGGAAGCCCGGTAGCATGCCGCTGCATACGGTGTCGTGCTTCAAGGCGGACAAATTGCCAGCATCGAAGCATGGAGAGTTTGAGCGGCAGTTGAAAGGGCAGTAGGATGGATTGAACCGCCTGACGGTTGAAGAGTTCCTGGAAAATGTTAACAACCCCATCAAATGTGACCCCAAGTTTGCCAAAAAGGCACGTAGGGATCTATACACAAATTTAAGAGACAGGATTCACCAGGACTTATCCAGAACGATGGGGCCGCGTGAAGCAAGAAAGCTTTCGGAAACGCAAGCCAAGGAGACGATGTCAACGCTCGCAGCGTTGCACAACCCTGATCTTAGTGCGGGTGGACGAGACACTATCGCTGACTTCGGCGATAAAAAGGTTAATTCGAGCATCGGCCCTCAGTGGAAAAGCCGGATCGGAGGGCTCCGCCAAGTCGCCGAAGAAATGGCTGGGTCGGGTGGCGGGAGCGGCCATTTAAACGTGAAATTACACAAGTGCTGACAGACGGGAGATCATCATATGGATGAAGCATTCTCTGTTTTCATCGAAGAAGCTGGAGCACCCATGCACAGACAGGAGGTTCCCCCATCAACTATCGAAAACTATTTGGGGAAGCTACCGGACAAACTTCTGGAATATTGGATTGAGCATGGGTGGTGTGGGTACGGGGAAGGAATATTTTGGACCGTGAACCCAAAAGAGTATGAGGGGGTGGTCGCATCTGTGCTTGAGAGTGCAAATCTAGCAACCTTCGACAGATTTCATCTCATCGCCCGAGGCGCCTTTGGCGACCTTTACCTGTTTGGTGAAAGCACAGGATTTTCATTGAAAGTCGCGCCACACATAGGCCGTTATATTGCTAGTAAGCGTGAGATAACAACGGCCGACATGGACAGAGAGGTGCAAAATTTCTTTGCCAGTCGAGATCTGGATTCGAATGACTTCGGTGACATGTTTGTGCCTGCTAAAAATAGCCTCGGCATACTTGAACCCGAAGAAATGTACGGTTTCGTTCCGGCCTTGGCGTTCGGCGGACCAAGTGAGCTTGCCAATATCGAAAAAGTCAAGGCAGTGGAACACTTGATACTGCTTTCTCAGATTGCCACCCTCGAACCCTACAGTTTCTCCGACTTCTGAGCACACAAAAAGGACCTGACAAATGGACGTGATCTCACCGTTTTCCTGGAAACCTTCGGAACACCGTCGGCCACCAACCTGTAGCGCCCTGCGCCCTCGATCATTACCAAGGCAAACTCCCCGATCGTCTTCCTGAATACTGGTCCACGGCTGTGGCCTGTTCTGGCTGGTAAATCCCCAGGACTACGAAGACATGGTAGCGGCGCTGACAAGCGCGTTCACCAGTGCACGGCGTCCGGGCTGTCGACATCCAGCAGCACACCGGCATCCTGCACCTCCAACCTGACACAACTCGCCGGGTTGGCCTTGACCACCGAACGCGCACCTTCATCACCCGTCAGCCGCGCCAGCGCCGGCCAGAAAGCGCGCCCGAACAGCACGGGGTGCCCTTGTTGCCCGTCATGGCAAGGCAAGACGATGGTCGATGCGCTCGCATTGAAACCCAGCCCCGCGAGGGTCGCGGTCTCCACCCAAGGCATGTCCCCCAACAGTATGGCCACCGCCTGCGCCTCGCTGTCGACCAGTGATGCGGCGCCGGCTGCCAGGCTATGGCCCATGCCCGATGCGCAATTCGGGCTGGAGATCACCCGACATCCCGGTGGCAACCCCAGGTCCATGCCCCGCTCCCGGTCGCGCAGCACTACCCGCACATCATCGAACACTGCACAGGCCCGCTCGACGCTATGCACCAGCAAGCTGCGACCATCCATCAACAGCGCCCGGCGCTTGTCAGTGCCGAAACGCACGCTGTTCCCGGCAGCAAGTACCAATGCAACCACGTTCACAGCGCCACCCGCTCGATACCGTTGCGCACGCGGAGGATATCGGCCAACACCGCCAGGGCGATCTCCGCCGGGGTCTTGCTGCCCAGGTTGAGGCCGATCGGGGCGTGGATGCGACCCAGCTCGGTAGCACCCAGGCCACCAATGCGCTGCAGGCGTTCACGGCGCTTGTCGGAAGTGGCCCGGGAGCCCATCACGCCGATGTAGAAAGCCTCGGTGCGCACGGCTTCGAGCATCGCCAGGTCATCGATCTTCGGGTCGTGGGTAAGTGCCACCACTGCGGTATCGGCATGGCAACCGCCGTTGAGGATGAACTCCGAGGGCAGCTCGCGGCGCACCTCGATGCCATCCAGTTGCACACCCTCTAGCAATTCTTCACGTGGCTCGCAAAGCACCACTTCGAAACCCATGCCCCTGCCAAATTCGGCGCAAAAATGTGCCACGCTGGAATACCCGGCCAGCAGTAGACGCTGCGCAGCACCGACGCGCAAGCGTACACGGGCGTGTTCCCGCTCCACACGTGGCCCCTGGCTGAGGTCATCGGCCAGCTGGCGCGTCCCCTGGGGCAGGCTCACCTCGCGCAGCACCCGGCGCTGGCCCAGCAGCGCGCTTTCCAGCGCACGCAGGTGGGCCTGCACCTCGCACTCGGCCGGCAGGTTTTCCACCAGCACCTCAAGCACGCCGCCACACGGCAGGCGGATGCTTGAACGCGGGTCGCTGCCATCGCCGTAACGCACGATGACAACCGGCTCGGGGTATTCACCCGCGGCCACCCGTTCAAGGAAATCGTCCTCGACGCAGCCACCGGACAGCGAACCCAGCCACTGACCACCGGCATTCACCGCCAGCAGCGAACCCGGCGCGCGCGGCGCCGAGCCGTAGGTGGCGAGCACCGTGCACAACCACACCCGCTGGCCAGCGCACGACCACTGCAAGGCCTGGCGGATCACCTGTAGATCGAGATGCTGCACGCTTACTCCGCCTTCAGCTCGGCGAGCTGCTGTAGGTTCATGTCGCCAGGCAGTCCACCCCAGGCCTGGCGCAAGTAGTTGACCATATCCGTCACCTGTTGGTCATCGAGCTTGTCGGCAAAACCCGGCATCGGCTGCATGCGTTCGAAGCCGGTGAACTGCTGCTCGCGGATACCTTCGAGGATGACCTTGACCAGGTTGCGCGAGTCATCCTGGCGCAACACGGTGTTACCGCGCATGGCCACGGCGATGTGCGGCTTGCCTTCGCCGTCTACCCCATGGCAGCCGGCGCAAACGTTCAGGTACTGCTGATGCCCGCGTTTGGCACTGTCGCTCATCTGTTCCAGGGCAACCGCCTGGATCACCTTGGCCGGCGGTGGCTGGTCGCCCAGCAGGTAGGTGGCCATGGCGGCCAGGTCAACGTCCTGCAGATGCTGGGTGCTGTGGTGTACCACCGGGAACATCTCGTTGAACATACTGCCCTGGGCACTGATGCCGTGCTTGAGGAAGGTGGTCAGGTCTGGCTGGGTCCAGCCGCGCTCGGCCAGGTCCTGCGCCAGCAGGCTTGGGGCCAGGTAGCCGCCCAGCAGGCCGCCGCTCAGGCGCAGGTCCTGCTGCAACGCGCCGATCGGGTTGCGCGGAGTATGGCATTCGCCACAGTGGCCCATCACCTCGACCATATACTGCCCACGCTGCCAGGCCGGGCTTTTGCCTTCGGTGGGCTGCAACTGCACGCTCTTGCCGTACAGCATGTTCCAGCCACTCAAGCCCAGGCGCACATTGAACGGGAAGCGCAGCGCGGTCTGCGGCGCCGGGCGGTTGATCGGCGGGACGGTCATCAGGTAAGCGAGGATTGCGTCCGAGTCCTCGCGCCTGATCAGGTGGTACGAGGTGTACGGCATTGCCGGGTAAAGGTTGGCGCCATCCTTGCGCTTGCCCTCGGTGACGGCGGCAAAGAACTCGTCGGCGCTGTAGTTGCCGATGCCGTACTGCTTGTCCGGGGTGATGTTACTGCCATAAATAGTGCCGAATGGTGAATGAATCGGCAGGCCGCCGGCGTATGGGGCGCCGCCTTCGGCGGTATGACAGGCCATGCAGTCGGCCGCGCGGGCCAGGTATTCACCGCGCTTGACCTGTGCCTGGTCGTCGGCCAGGGCAGCTGAAGTGACGGCAAGGCCGAGGGCCAGCGCCAGTGCGCTACGAACGAAAGCCATGCTCAACCCTCCTTGACCAGGCCAAGGTCGTTGAGCACCGTGCGGGTGGCAGCGTAATAGCGCACGTAGCCGGTGCAACGGCAGATATGGTGGCCCAGGCTGGCCTCGATGCGCTCTTCCACCTCGCTCTCTTTCAGCGGCTGACGCTGCGCCGTTTCCACCAGTACGGTGGCGGCGTTGACGAAGCCCGGTGCGCAGTAGCTGCACTGGAAGGCGAACAGGTCGACGAATTTCTGCTGGATCGGGTTCAACGTCAGGTTGCCGGCCTCGTCCTGGCTGGCATGGCCCTCGATGGTGCGGACTTTCTTGCCTTCGAAGTAGTGAGCACCGGTGATGCAGGTGCGCACTTCCTCGCTGGTACCGTCGGGTTTGTCGACGATCACCACGCAGGCGTGGCAGATGCCCTGGCCGCAGCCCAGGCGCGAACCGGTGAGGTTCTGGTGTTCGTGCAGGTAATCGATCATCGCCAGGTCATCAGGGACCTCGACCGGGCCGACCGGTTGACCGTTGAGGGTCAGTTGCAGTGGACGGTTAGCCATTGAGGGCCTCCTTGATACGGGCTGGGGTGATGGGTAGATCGCGCACGCGCTTGCCAATGGCATGCGCGACAGCGTTGCCGATGGCGCCGACGACCGGGATCATCACCACTTCGGCGATACCCTTCGACGGGTCGGTCGGTGACAGCGGCGGGAGGATTTCGCTGGTCTGCTTCCATACCGCCACGTCACGCGCATGCGGCAGGCGGTAGCGGTTGAAGTTCCAGTCGCCCTCCCCGGGCCCGCCCTCGTACATCGGCATTTCTTCGGTCAGTGCATGGCCAATGCCCATGGCGATACCGCCTTCGAGCTGGCCCTTGACCAGTTCCGGCACCAGCACCCGGCCGCATTCGACCCAGCTGTGGTGGTTGAGCACCTGCACCTCATGCGTACCCTTGTTGACCTTGACTTCGACGATGGTCGCCACCGGGCTGTAGTAGGTGACCATGGCATTGTTCAGTTGGGTGTCCGGGTAGTGCGCGTTCTGCCGGTCGAGCAGGTGGTAGCCGTGGCTGCTCATCTGCGCTTTCTTGGCATTCACCGCGCCATCGCCGTATTTCACCGCCACGGCATCAAGCGGGAAGCGCTCGCGCACGCCGTCGACGACGAAGTCGGCCTGGGCCCAGCTCCAGCGGTTGAAGCCGTGCACGCTAACCCCGGTAACCAGGCCCATGTCGTGGGCCTTCTGGGCCAGCTGGGCGAACGGGATCGGCGCCAGACCGTTGCCGGTCAGCTCACCGTTGACCCACACCGCATTCTCGCGGCGCACCACCAGCGGGTTGGCCTGGCCGCCGTATGGCCCCTGGCTCCAGATGGCCATGGCCGCCGGCCACAGGCCGTGGTTGAACAGTACGCGCGCCGCCTCGCGGGTGGCATGGCTGAAGTAGAACGCCGAGTTGGTCGCCGATGATGGCGAAGCCAGTTTGCCGACCCAGCGCGGGTTGCGCAGCGCAGCGTCCTGCTCGGGCTGGCTGATCAGGTACGGGTTGCCGCTGGTGGTCAGCTGCAACTCCGGCCATTCGGTGACTGCAGTCCTGACCTCGTCCGCCGAGCGACCAAGGAAATCGCTGACCACCAGGGCCTGGGAAGTGGACATGCCAGTGCCCAGCTCAGTGCCGATATGGCGCAGGCTGATGCGCCCGTCGCGGCTGAACTCGATGCTGGCCATCGGCGCTTCGGAACCGGTGCCGAAGTCCTTCTGGCAGATGGCAAAGCCTACGCCGTACCAGTGGTCCTGGTCCTGGGCATCCATCTGCTGCTTGCGTGCGTCACGGTTGCGCCACCAGTCGTGCACGGCGGCCTTGTCGAGGATCTCGTACAGACGCAGGGCACCGGCCGGCACCGCGCCTTGGGTGTTCTTCATGCCCGACTTGAGTGCGTTGGCGCGGCGCAGGTCGATGGCATCGACACCCAGGCGACCGGCGATCTCGTCGACCATCATCTCGGTCGCAGCCATGGTCTGCAGGGTGCCGTAGCCGCGCATTGAGCCGGCCTCGACCCCACGCGAATGGTAGGCGGTGACCGACAGGTCGTTCTGCGGCATGTAGTAGATCGACTGCGCCGCCGTGGCCCCCACCGCCGCCACCGACGGGCTGTAGTTGATACGCCCGCCGCCGTCGCAACTCAGGTCGGCACGGAAGATCTTGAAGCTGTTGTCACGCTTGTCCACGGCCAACTGGTAGCGGATATCGAAGGCATGGCGCTTGATGCCGCTCTGGAACTGCTCGTAGCGGTCGTTGGCCAGGCGGATCGGTACACCCGCGCCGTACAACGCGGCCACGGCGGCGTAGAAGACGAAGATGTTGTTGTCCTTCGAGCCATAGCCCACGGTGTAGCCCGGGTGCATGTTCAACGTGTTCAGGGCAAAGCGCGACGGCTTGATCATGTGCACGCATTCCTGCGCCACTTCGAACGGGCACTGTGTCGCGACCACGAAGTGCAGGGTGCCGGTGGCCGGGTCATACCAGCCGTTGCCGTTGTCCGGCTCGAGGGCTGCAGGTTCGATGGAGGGTGTCTTGTAGCGTTCGTCGAACACCAGCCAGTTCTCCGGCGGGTTAGCCAACTGCTCGGCGATGCGCCCGGCGTAGAACAGCCCCTGCTCGGTCAGGTTGCCATGCTGGTTGGGCTGCTTGGACCACACCGGTTTGCGGTTGAGAATGGTCGGGAACAGCATGGAGTTCTTCAGGCTGGAGAATTCATCGTCGTCGAACGGCGTAGCCCCGCCCACCCGCACGAAACGAAAGCTGCCGTAAGGGTCGCGCTGATACAGCGGGGCCTGGGCACCGTAGCGGATCGCCTGGTCGTTGAACTGCAGTTTGCGCTTGGCCTGACGGAAGCGCTCGAAGTCGTGCCAGATCAAGATGGCCACCGGGTGGCCGATGAACATCGGCACTTTGCCCGGGGGCAGCAGCGGGTCCGGCGAGTGGGCCTCGGGCCAGGCGATGCCGTCCTGCTCCAGGTCGGCGGCGGTGACGACGCGGTCCGGTTGCAGGTCGGCGCCCAACAGGGTC
>NZ_JABMCN010000148.1 GCF_013179515.1 Pseudomonas sp. CM27 | reverse complement strand
CATAATAACGTCTCCATCCAGAACCGTCGCTGCCCATGTCCATCACGCCGCTGGCCAACCGTCCCCACGATCACTCCCACTGCGTACACAGCGCACTGGCTGAAGCCGACGCCTTGTGCACCCGCCAGGGCCTGCGCCTGACCGCGTTGCGCCGCCGGGTGCTGGAGCTGGTGTGGCAAAGCCACAAGCCGCTGGGTGCCTACGACATCCTCGCCGTGCTCAGCGAGCAGGACGGCCGCCGCGCCGCGCCGCCGACGGTGTACCGCGCTCTGGACTTCCTGCTGGAAAACGGCCTGGTGCACCGTATCGCCTCGCTCAACGCCTTCATCGGCTGCAGCCACCCCGAGCATGTGCACCAGGGCCAGTTCCTGATCTGCCGCGTCTGCCACGTGGCCATCGAGCTCGAACAAAGCAGCATCAGCGACGCCATCATCAACAGCGCCAAAGGCGTAGGCTTCACCGTCGAGACCCAGACCGTCGAAGTGGTCGGCCTGTGCGGTACCTGCCGGAGCGCGGCATGAGCGACGCACTGATCCGCCTGGAGCAGGTCGGCGTCACGTTTGCCGGCGAAGCGGTGCTCGACAGCATCGACCTGTCGGTCGCACCCGGCCAGATCGTCACCCTGATCGGCCCCAACGGGGCAGGCAAGACCACCTTGGTACGCGCCGTGCTCGGGCTGCTCAAGCCGCACCGTGGCAAGGTCTGGCGCAAGTCCAGGCTGCGTATCGGCTACATGCCGCAAAAAATTCAGGTAGATGCCACGCTGCCGCTGTCGGTGCTGCGCTTTTTGCGCCTGGTGCCCGGAGTAGACCGTGCGGCAGCCCTGTCGGCGCTGCAGGAAGTGGGCGCCGAGCAGGTCATCGACAGCCCCATCCAGACCATTTCCGGTGGTGAGATGCAGCGCGTGCTGCTGGCCCGGGCACTGCTGCGCGAGCCCGAACTGCTGGTGCTGGACGAACCGGTGCAAGGCGTCGACGTGGTCGGTCAGACCGAGCTGTACAACCTGATCACCCGCTTGCGCGACCGCCACGGCTGCGGTGTGCTGATGGTCTCCCACGACCTGCATCTGGTCATGAGTGCCACCGACCAGGTGGTTTGCCTGAACCGCCATGTCTGCTGTTCCGGCCACCCCGAGCAGGTCAGCAATGACCCGGCCTTCGTCGAACTGTTTGGCCAGAACGCCCCAAGCCTGGCCGTCTACCACCACCATCACGACCACAGCCACGACCTGCACGGTTCGGTGGTTGCGCCTGGCACCCATGTTCACGGAGAGCATTGCAAGCATGGCTGATTTTCTTCTTTACGCCTTGCTCGCAGGCTTGTCCCTGGCAGTAGTCGCGGGCCCGCTCGGCTCGTTCGTGGTGTGGCGACGCATGGCGTACTTCGGCGACACCCTGTCGCATGCCGCGCTGCTGGGTGTGGCCATGGGCTTTGTGCTGGACGTCAGCCCGGCGCTGGCGGTAACCGTGGGCTGCCTGTTGCTGGCGATCTTGCTGGTGACCTTGCAGCAACGCCAGCCGCTGGCCTCTGACACCCTGCTCGGCATCCTTGCCCCCAGCACCTTGTCGCTGGGCCTGGTGGTGTTGAGCTTCATGCACGACGTGCGCATCGACCTGATGGCCTACCTGTTTGGCGACCTGCTGGCGATCAGTCCCACCGACCTGGCCTGGATCCTGGGCGGCAGCGCGCTGGTCCTGCTGCTGCTTGCGGCGCTGTGGCGGCCACTGCTGGCGGTGACCGTGCACGAAGAGCTGGCGATGGTCGAAGGCCTGCCCGTGGCCGGCCTGCGCATGGCATTGATGCTGCTGATTGCGGTGGTGATTGCCGTGGCCATGAAGATTGTCGGCGTACTGCTGATCACCTCGCTGCTGATCATTCCTGCCGCTGCGGCGCAGCGGCACGCCCGCTCCCCCGAGCAGATGGCTCTGGGCGCCAGCTTGCTGGGCGTGACGGCGGTTTGCGGCGGCCTGGCCATGTCCTGGTTCAAGGACACCCCTGCCGGCCCATCGATCGTGGTCTGCGCGGCGGTGCTATTCTTGCTGAGCCTGGCCCTGCCAAAACGCTGAAAAACCGGGCGTGTGATGGCACGCCCTGCAACCTTTGGCCGGGTAAAGGGTCTGTAAGACCTGTTTTCGAGCGTGCGCACCTGGGTGTAGACTTGCTCGCTTTTTGCGCAAATAGAGAGTCGCAGGAATGAAGCCGTTTGCCTCCCGTTATCTGCTTGTCGCCGCGTTTTCCCTGTTACTGGCTGCCTGTTCCAGCGCGCCGGTCGAACAGGCCACCGCACCTGCCCAAGCCGATGCCTGGCAGCAGTTGCAACAGAATATCGCCAGCAACGAGCTGGCCACCGCCGAAGACCAGCTGGCTGCGCTGCAAGCCCAGTCGCCGGATGACGCGCGCGTGGAACAATACCAGCGCCAGTTGGCCGAAGCCTACCTGCAGCGCAGCCAGATCGTGCTGCAGAAGGGTGATGTGAACGCGGCGGCCACCGCCCTGTCCCGAGCCCGTGCACTGATGCCGCAAGCCCCGGCAGTAACCGGTGGCGATGCCGTGACGCAGGCACGCAAGGCCGAGCTGGAAAAGGCCGAGGCGGCGCTGAAGGCTGCAGAAGCCAAGCCCAGGGCACGTATCATCGACCCGACGGCGCCAAGCACCGTGGTCGCCTTGAAGACCACCGACAGCCGCGCGCTGCGCCGCCAGCTCGATGATATTGCAGCGGATGTGGTGAGCTATGACTGCGAGGTGGTGTTCCAGGTGCCGCGCACCGAGGACGCGCCCTGGTTGAAGACCTTGCTGGAAAAGCGCGTGCGCAAACTCGACAGCGGCTTCGAGCTGCAGCAGAAACATCAGATCCAGCGTTCGCTACCGGCGCAGGTGGTGCTGGTCCCGCATCAGCGTTGATGTCTTCGCAGGTAAACCCGCCACATTCCTGTGGGAGCGGGTTTACCCGCGAAGAGGCCCGATCAGGCGGGAACAGATTCCGCAGCCGCCTCCCGCTCCCACACCCGATGCCCTTCGACAGCCTTGACGAAGGCGTCCACGGCGTTCTGGTCATCCCCCAGCAACAGCCCCTTGTCCTCCTTCAGCCCCAGCGCATCCACCAGCACCTTGCCCTCTTTGGCAAAACCTATCGCCTTCAGGTGCTTGTAAGCTTCGAGCAGGAAGTGCTTGGCCAGCCCACTGGCCCCCAGTGCATCCAGTGCCGCCTTGCCAGCCGGCACCAGCACCCCGTCGAACATGATCGAAGGCATGCCTTCCATTGACGCGTCCACCGGCAGCGCCTTGCCATCGGCCGCCTTGACCGGCGCCGATGTGGGGCCAAGCAGCAGAATCCGAGCACTATGGGCCTCGAGGGCTTTGACCAGCCGGTCGACACTGCCGCCATCCACGCCATCGGCCAGCAGCACGGCGATCTTGCGCCCCTTGATGCCCACAACGCCCGGGTGGTTCATCTGGCTCAAGGCCGGCGAGGCGGCAAGCTTGCTGCCCTTGACCTTGACGGTACCTGCCTTGGGCGCTGGCAACCCGAGGTTCGCGGCCACGGCGGCGGCCAGCTTCAGGTCGATGTTGGCCAGAATTTCGTTCACCTCCCGTGCACGAATCGCCTCCCGCTCGACCTTGCCCAGTTCAAAGCTGTAGGCCTTGATGATGTGCTGCTGCTCGGTCGGGCTCATGCTCTGGAAGAACAGCCGCGCCTGCGAGAAGTGGTCGCCGAACGACTCGCTGCGCTGGCGGATCTTGTGCGCATCAATGCGTTCCTGGTAGCTCTCGAAGCCACCATCCTGCGCTGCAGGAGGCGTTTCCTTCGGCCAGCCGCCGTCGATGGAGTTCGGTTCGTAGGAGGCGCGGCCCTTGTGCACGACATGCTGGTGCAAGGCATCGCGCTGGTTGTTGTGGTTGGGCGCGACAGGGCGATTGATCGGGATCTGGTGGAAGTTCGGCCCGCCCAGTCGGCTTAGCTGGGTGTCGGTGTAGGAGAACAGCCGGCCCTGCAGCAACGGGTCATTGGTGAAGTCGATACCCGGCACGATATGGCCAGGGCAGAAGGCCACCTGCTCGACCTCGGCGAAGAAGTTGTCCGGGTTGCGGTTGAGCACCATCTTGCCCAGCGGGGTCACCGGTACCAGTTCTTCAGGAATGATCTTGGTCGGATCCAGCAGGTCGAAATCGAACTTGTGCTCGTCCGCCTCAGGCACGATCTGCACGCCCAGCTCCCATTCCGGGTAGTCGCCCGTTTCTATGGCCTCCCACAGGTCACGGCGCTGGAAGTCGGTATCCTTGCCGGCCAGCTTCTGCGCTTCGTCCCAGAGCAGCGAATGCACGCCATGGCTCGGCTTCCAGTGGAATTTCACGAAGCTCGCCACCCCTTCGGCATTGATAAGGCGGAAGGTATGCACGCCGAAGCCTTCCATCATGCGCAGGCTGCGCGGGATGGCACGGTCCGACATGGCCCACATCACCATGTGCGCCGACTCCGGCACCAGCGAGACGAAATCCCAGAAAGTGTCGTGAGCCGACCCGCCGGTGGGCATCTCGTTATGAGGCTCCGGTTTTACCGCATGCACGAAATCGGGAAACTTGATCGCATCCTGGATGAAAAATACCGGCATGTTATTGCCAACCAGGTCGAAGTTGCCTTCATCTGTATAAAACTTGACCGCAAACCCGCGCACATCCCGCACCGTGTCCCCCGAACCGCGTGGGCCCTGCACCGTGGAGAAACGCACGAATACCGGGGTGATCTTCTCCGGGTCCTGGAGGAAGCCGGCCTTGGTCAGTTCGGCGTGGTTGCCATAGCTCTGGAAGAAGCCGTGTGCACCGGTACCCCGGGCATGCACGATGCGCTCGGGGATGCGCTCGTGGTCGAAGTGGGTAATCTTCTCGCGCATGATGAAGTCTTCAAGCAGCGAGGGGCCACGGTCACCCGCCTTGAGCGTGTTCTGGTTGTCGGCGACCCGCACACCCTGATTGGTACGCAGGGCGTGACCAGTGGCATCGCTGCGCACGTCCTCGAGGCTCTGCAGCTTGGCATTGGTGTTGGCCCGGTCGGGGGTCTGGGTTCCGGCGGCCTCGCTGTGCTTGGGCGCGTCCGTGTTCTTGTTGGGCATGATCGGCTCTCCTCGTCAGTCTTCAGGCGTGCCCTGTTCGGGCTTGTTTCATTAGTGACTGGAGGGCTTTGACAAGCGTTCAATCAGGATTACCGGTTGTCGCGATATGCCCGAAGGATTGGTGCATTACGAAATAAATGCTAAGAACAGCTATGGGAAAAGGCTAAAATGCGCGACCCCAGCTAACCGCTGACCCAAATTCCATGCGCCCCACAAGGTTCGCTACGTGATCGAGTTCCAACATGTCCACAAGACCTACCGCGTCGCCGGTAGGGAAATCCCCGCACTGAATCCGACCAGCCTGACCATCGAGAATGGCCAGGTGTTCGGCCTGATCGGCCATTCGGGTGCCGGCAAAAGCACCATGCTGCGCCTGATCAACCGCCTGGAAGAGCCCTCCGGCGGCAAGATCATCGTTGACGGCGAAGACGTCACCGCCTTCAACGCCAGCCAACTGCGCGGTTTCCGTCAGCAGGTCGGCATGATCTTCCAGCACTTCAACCTGCTGGCGTCCAAGACCGTCGCCGACAACGTTGCCCTGCCACTGACCCTGGCCGGTAAATTGTCGGGCAGCGAAATCGACAAGCGGGTCACCGAGCTGCTGGCCCGCGTAGGCCTGTCGGACCACGCCAGAAAGTATCCGGCACAGCTGTCGGGCGGCCAGAAGCAGCGCGTCGGCATCGCCCGCGCCCTGTCCACCAACCCCAAGATCCTGCTGTGCGACGAAGCCACCAGCGCCCTCGACCCGCAAACCACGGCGTCGGTCCTGCAATTGCTGGCCGAGATCAACCGTGAGCTGAAGCTGACCATCGTGCTGATTACCCACGAAATGGACGTGATCCGCCGGGTCTGCGACTGCGTGGCGGTGATGGACGCCGGCCAGATCGTCGAGCAAGGCTCGGTGGCCGACGTGTTCCTGCACCCGCAGCACCCCACCACCAAGCGCTTCGTCCAGGAAGACGAGCAGGTCGACGAAGGCGAGCAGCGTGATGACTTCGCCCACGTGCCGGGCCGCATCGTGCGCCTGACCTTCCAGGGCGACGCCACCTATGCACCGCTGCTGGGCACCGTGGCCCGCGAAACGGGCGTGGACTACAGCATCCTCGCCGGGCGTATCGACCGCATCAAGGATGTCCCCTATGGCCAGCTCACCCTCGCCCTGATCGGCGGTGACATGGAAGCGGCGTTCGCCCGCTTCAAGGCAGCTGACGTACATATGGAGGTACTGCGTTGATGGACGCCCTGAATTTCTTCGCCAACGTCGACTGGGCCGAAATCTGGCTGGCCACCGTCGATACCATGATCATGCTGTTCGGCTCGCTGTTCTTCACCGTGCTGCTGGGCCTGCCGCTGGGCGTGCTGCTGTTCCTCTGCGGGCCGAAGCAGATGTTCGAGCAGAAGGGCGTGTATGCGCTGCTGTCGCTGGTGGTCAACATCCTGCGGTCGCTGCCGTTCATCATCCTGCTGATCGTGATGATCCCGTTCACCGTGCTGATCACCGGCACCTCGCTGGGCGTCGCCGGTGCCATTCCGCCGCTGGTGGTGGGTGCCACGCCGTTCTTTGCACGCCTGGTTGAAACCGCCTTGCGTGAAGTGGACCGCGGCATCATCGAAGCCACCCAGTCGATGGGCGCCACCACCCGCCAGATCATCACCAGCGCGCTGTTGCCAGAGGCCCGCCCGGGCATCTTCGCCGCGATCACCGTAACTGCCATTACCCTGGTTTCGTACACCGCGATGGCCGGTGTGGTCGGTGCCGGCGGCCTGGGCGACCTGGCCATCCGCTTCGGCTACCAGCGTTTCCAGACCGACGTGATGGTGGTCACCGTGGTGCTGCTGCTGGTGCTGGTTCAAGTGCTGCAGAGCGTGGGCGACAAACTGGTCGTGCATTTTTCCCGTAAGTAACCCCAATGGGGTCGGCCCGGCCGACCCGTTCGGGGGCCGTCGCGGCCCTCACAAGGAGTGATTCATGAAGAAGCTGCTTGCTGTTGCTGCCGCTGTTGCGGCCTTCTCGGCCCACGCCGATACCCTGACCGTTGCCGCCACCCCAGTGCCGCACGCCGAGATCCTCAACTTCGTCAAACCGCAGTTGGCCAAAGAGGGCGTGGAGTTGAAGGTGAAGGAATTCACCGACTACATCCAGCCGAACGTACAGGTTGCCGAAAAGCGCCTGGACGCCAACTTCTTCCAGCACCAGCCGTACCTGGATGAGTTCAACAAGGCCAAGGGCACCCAGCTGGTGAGCGTGGCCGGCGTGCATATCGAGCCGCTGGGCGTGTATTCGACCAAGATCAAGAAGCTCGACGAGTTGTCTTCCGGCGCCACCGTGGTCATCCCCAACGATGCCACCAACGGCGGCCGCGCCCTGCTGCTGCTGGACAAGGCCGGCGTGATCAAGCTCAAAGACAACAAGAACATCCTGTCCACCGTGAAGGATGTTGCCGAAAACCCGAAGAACGTGAAGTTTCGTGAGCTGGAAGCGGCCACCATCCCGCGCGTGCTGACCCAGGTCGATGCCGCCCTGATCAACACCAACTATGCGCTGGAAGCCAAGCTGAACCCTGAAAAAGACGCCCTGGCCATCGAAGGCAGCGATTCGCCTTACGTGAACATCCTGGTTGCCCGCCCGGACAACAAGGACTCGGACGACATGAAGAAGCTGGCGGCTGCACTGCACTCGCCTGAGGTGAAGCAGTTCATCATCGAGAAGTACAAGGGCGCTGTGGTTCCGGCGTTCTGATCCCACATCCCCGGGGCCGCTTTGCGGCCCATTCGCCGGCAAGCCAGCTCCCACAGGTACAGCGCCAACCTCAGGTTCTGTGAGGCCCCTGTGAGAGCTGGCTTGCCGGCGAAGCTTTCAGAGCCACATCAATCCCGTTTAACCAGCCCAGGCAACTGCGCCACCAGCTTCTGGTTGTTGAACGGCGCCCGAATGAACCCGCGCTGACGCCCATCCGGCCCGACGATCGCCAGGTTGCCGCTGTGATCCACGGTATACCCCGGCTTGCTGGTATCCGCCGGAATGAACGGAATGCTCAAGGCATTGGCCAGTTTCTGGGTATCTTCGATCGACCCTGCCACGCCGACAAAATCCTTGTCGAAATAGCCCAGGTACTGCTTCAGCTGATTCGGCGTATCGCGATTCGGGTCCACGCTCACCAGCACCACCTGCAGCCGGTCGACAGCTTCCTTGGGCAGTTCGCTCTTGACCTGACGCAGCTGGGCCAGGGTAGTCGGGCAGATATCCGGGCAATAGGTGTAGCCAAAGAACAACAGCGACCATTTGCCTTTCAGGTCATCCAGCTGCACCGGCTGGCCGTCCTGGTTGGTCATGCTTACATCCGCCACGGTGCGGCTCTGCGGCAGCAGGATAATGCCGGCGCCGATCAGCTCGGTGGGGTTGGGCTGGTCGCGGCCATTGAGCACCTTGTTGACGGTCAGGCCCATGATCAACGCGACCAGGGCGACGAGGATGAAGACGGTTTTCTGGGTTCGGGTCATAGGTTCAACAACAGGTAGTGGTCTAGAAGCAACGCGATGAACAGCGCGAACAGGTAGCCGATAGAGTACTTGAAGGTGCCGATCGCTGCGTGCGGCCGGCTGCCACGGTACAACACCCAGGCCCATTGCAGGAAGCGCAGCCCCAGCACCAGTGCACAGCCCAGGTACAGCGGGCCGCTCATGTGAATGGCATACGGCAACAAGCTCACCGCCAGCAATATCAAGGTGTACAGCAGGATATGCAGCTTGGTGTAGCGCTCGCCGTGGGTCACCGGCAGCATCGGGATCTCGGCCTTGGCGTATTCCTCCTTGCGGTGGATGGCCAGGGCCCAGAAGTGCGGCGGGGTCCAGGCGAAGATGATCAGTACCAGCAGCAACGGCTCGGCGCTGACATGGCCACTGACCGCGACCCAGCCCAGCAGCGGCGGCGCGGCACCGGCCAGGCCACCAATGACGATGTTCTGCGGCGTGGCACGTTTGAGGAAGCCGGTGTACAACACCGCGTAGCCCAGCAGCGAGGCCAGGGTCAGCCAGGCGGTGAGGGCGTTGGTGAACACCAGCAGCAAGGCCATGCCCAGCAACGCCAGCGCCAGGGCAAACAGCAGCGCCGGCAGCGGCTCGACGCGGCCTTGGGCCAGGGGCCGCTTGTGGGTGCGCGCCATCAGCGCGTCGATGCGCCGGTCCACCACGTGGTTGACCACCGCCGCGCCGCCGGCGCACAAACCTATGCCCAGGTTGCCGAACAGCAGCACGTTCCAGCTCACACCCGCGCGGGTGGCGAGGAACATGCCTGCCAGCGAGGTGATCAGCATCAGCACCACCACCTTGGGCTTGGTCAGCTCCAGGTAATCGCGCCAGCTGGCCCGCCGTGTACTCAGAAGCGTCGCCACGAGTCGTTCCTCATGTGATGGGAAATGCCCACGCCGACAACCGGCCGCAGGCGCCAGCCTTGGCCGACACCGACCCGAACCTTGTCGACCACGCGGATGCGGTAGTTCACCAGCACCATGCTCAGCAGCAACAGCGCCCCGCCGGCGTTGTGCGCAACGGCCACAGCCAAGGGCAGGTGCAGCAGCACATTGCTGATGCCCAGGCCGATCTGCACCGCCAGCGCCAGCAACACCAGCCGTCCCAGGCCGGGAAGGCCGCAGCGGTGCAGCTTCCAGCTGAGCATCATTAGCACACCGGTAACCAGCAGCGCGCCCAGGCGGTGGCTGATGTGGATGGCCGTGCGCGCATCACTGTCCAGTTGCCCACCCAGGTAATTGGGGCCGACATGCTGGGTAAGGTGGAAGCCGTTGCTGAAATCCGCCGCAGGCCACCATTGGCCATGGCAGGTAGGCAGGTCGATACAGGCGACGGCTGCATAGTTGGCGCTCACCCAGCCGCCCAGGGCAATCTGGCCGATCACCACCAGCAGGGCCAGGGCCGCAATGCGGCGCAGGCTCAACGGCAGCTTGGGCAATGGCGCAAAGGCCCGGGACAGCCGCAGGGACAACAGGAACAGCAGGCTCAATGTGGTGAAGCCACCAAGCAGGTGCGCCGTGACCACCTGCGGCCACAGTTTCAAGGTGACCGTCCACATGCCGAAGGCCGCCTGCGCCAGCACCACCCCCAGCAACAGCACGGGCAGGCGATAGGGCTGGCCGTCGCGGGCGTGCCGGCGCACCGCTTGCAAGGCAAGCAGGGCAATGACCATAGCCAGGGTGCCGGCGAAGTAGCGGTGGACCATCTCGGCCCAGCCCTTTGCGGCTTCCACGGGGTGCTCGGGGAAGTGCAGCTCGGCATGCGCCAACTGTGCTTCGCTCTTGGGCACGCTGATGAAGCCATAGCAACCCGGCCAGTCAGGGCAGCCGAGGCCGGCGTGGGTCAGGCGGGTATAGGCACCGAGCAGGACAACCACCAGTGCCAGCAAGGTGGCGAACACAGCTATGCGGAATCCAGGTCTGGCCATGGCAGGCTCCTAGCCGATATTGGACAGCTTGAGCAGGTGGCGCAGGTCGTCCAGCACGTGCTTGCCGTTGACCTTGCCGTCATAGCGCAGTACCAGGTTGCCGTGCGGGTCGACAATCCACAGCTTGGGGCCGGGCTCGCCGACCTTCTGCAGGTAGCGCGGAGCGTCCAGCGGGTAGCGTTGCAATTGTGGATATTCGCGACCGAGCAACGCCTGGTAGTCAGCGCTCAGCGGCTGGGCGGCAGCCAGCGCATTGCTGGCACGGCTGGCATCCCGGCCTAGCCCGACCTGGATCTGCCGGGCCAGGTAGACCAGGCGCTGGCAGTCCTCGGCACAGGCCTGGGGTGCGCTCACCAACAGCTGCCAGCGCTCGTCGTGGCCCGCCACGCCGAGGTCGGTACGGCTCTCGCCATTGCCGATCATGGCGCCGTGGTAGCTGCGGCCTTCCGGTACCCAGAACTTGAGCTTGTACATGCTGGTGGCCAGGATCATCGGCCCGAGCACCACCAGCAGAATCAACAACAGCTGCAAACGCCCGCGGGCTCTGGGTTTGCCGGGTTCAGGCAGGTCCAGTGGAGTGGCGGTGGCCATGGCGTTTCTCCTTGTTGTGGTGCCAGCCGAAATAGAGGTAAAGCAGCAGCAGGGCAGCCGCCAGGGCAAACCACTGCACGGCGTACCCCAGGTGTTTTTCCGGGCCCATGGCGACTACTGGCCAGTCCAGGCGATAGGTCGCCGGCCCTGGTTCCAGGCGCAGTTCATGGGCATAGCCTTCGCGGTCGAGCTGCTGCCACAACTGGGCGGCGTCGACGGCAGTCAGCAGGTGCGGCCATTGGCCGCCGAGCGGATCGGGATGTAGCTGGAAGGTGTGGCCCGGCGATACATACACCGCAGCGTCCAGCGCCAACGCCTGGGTTGGGGTGCCGAAATGCACCGGCACGCGGCGGTCTGGCCATGGCAGCCAGCCACGATTGACCAGCAGCCACTGCCCGCTGGCCTGGTCATGGAAGGGTTGCAGCAATTCGACCCCGGCCTGGCCGTCGCGCATGCGGTTGTCCAGCAACACGCTGTGCCCGGCGTCGAAGCGACCGAATAGATGCACACGGCGGAAGGCATTGTCTTCATCCGCCGTCAGCTGGGTGGTGGCCAATGGCACCTCGACCCGCCGTTCGGCATAGCTGGCCAGCAGTGCGCGCTTTTCTTCGGCACGGCCGAGTTGCCAGCAGCCAAGCGCGACCAGCCCCGGCAGCAGTGCAAGCACCACCAGGGTGGGTACCCAGCCTGGGCGAAACGGCTTCATCGCAGCCTCGCCCGGTCGATCGCTATACTTATCCACATCACCGCATCCCCCCGGAGTGTCGCCATGCTCAAGGCCGCGATTGTCCTGATGCTGTTGGCCACGGTTGCCAGCCTGTTCAGTGGCCTGGTGTTTCTGGTCAAGGACGATGAAAACTCGACCCGCTTGCTCAAGGCGCTGACCGTGCGCGTGACCCTGGCTGCCCTGACCATCGGCCTGGTGGCCTGGGGCTTCATCAGTGGTCAGCTGGTTTCACACGCCCCCTTCTGAATCTGCATTTGCTTTGATGGCCTCATCGCCGGCAAGCCAGCTCGCACAGGAACCCCCACATGCGCCAGGTCCAGTGGGCCCCTGTGAGAGCTGGCTTGCCGGCGATTGGCCCTAGAGCACATAGACAAAGATGAACAACCCCACCCACACCACATCGACGAAGTGCCAGTACCAGCTCGCCGCCTCGAAGCCAAAGTGTTTCTCCGGGTTGAAATGCCCGCGCAGGATGCGCACGAACATGACGATCAGGATGATCGTGCCCAAGGTCACGTGGGCGCCATGGAACCCGGTAAGCATGAAGAACGTCGCCCCGTAGATCCCCGAACCCAGTGTCAGCCCCAGCTTGGTGTAGGCCTCGTGGTACTCGTAGGCCTGCAACGTGATGAAGCAGATGCCCAGCAAGATGGTCAGCGCCATCCACAGTTTCAACGGGCCGCGGTGGTCCCGACGCAAAGCATGGTGGGCAATGGTGATGGTCACGCTGGAGCTGACCAGCAAGATGGTATTGATCAGCGGCAGATGCCACGGGTCGATCACTTCCTTGGGCGGCGGGAACAGCTTGGGGTCGGGCGTATGCAGCAGCGGCCAGGTGAACTCGAAGGTGGGCCACAGCATGTGCGCCACGCCCTTGGCACCTTCGCCCCCCAACCACGGCCCGGCCAGCACGCGCACATAGAACAGCGCGCCAAAGAAGGCCATGAAGAACATCACCTCGGAGAAGATGAACCAGCTCATGCCCCAGCGGAACGAGCGGTCCAGCTGCGGGCTGTACAACCCCGCGCGGCTCTCCTTCACCACCGCACCAAACCAGCCGAACAGCATGTAGGCCAGGAACAACGCGCCGACGAAGAAAATAAGCGGCCCGTGCGAGTCGGGGTGGCCGGCCTTCATGTCGTTGAACCAGGTGCCCAGGCCGAACACCGTGATGAACATACCGATGGTGGCGATAATCGGCCACTTGCTCTGCGCCGGAACATAGTAGTGCTGATGACTTGCCATTGCTGTTCTCCTTCCCTTAACGGGCGCCCTGGACGTCCTGGGCCGCAACATGCGCGACCGGCGGGTGGCGAGCGGTGATGTCGAACAAGGTGTAGGCCAGTGTCAGGTGCTTCACGCTGGCCGGCAGGTCGCGGTCGACGATGAAGCGCACCGGCATCTCGATGCGTTCGCCGGGTTGCAGCACCTGCTGGGTAAAGCAGAAGCACTCGGTCTTGTGGAAATACGCCGCAGCCTCGGCCGGGGTGATGCTGGGAATGGCTTGCGCGCTCATCGGCCGGTCCGTCGGGTTGTGGGCAATGAAGATCATCTGGTTCACCGCCCCCGGGTTGACCTCCAGCTGGTCGGCGGTGGAGTAGAAATCCCAGACCATGTCGCTGGCATTGGTCGACATGAACTGCACCCGCACTGCGCGCGTCGGGTCGCTGACCTGGCTGCCCTCGTACTGCCCACCGGTCTTGCCGTTGATGCCGAAGGCCTTGCACATCACGTCGTAGATTGGCACCAGTGCAAAGCCGAAGGCGAACATCACCACCGTCAGCATCAGCAGGCGCGTTACCAGGCGTTTCAGCGACAGGCCGTTCATGGCAGGTTTCCTATTTCACTTCCGGCGGTGTCTGGAAGGTGTGGTAAGGCGCGGGCGAGGGGATCGACCACTCCAGGCCCTCGGCGCCATCCCAAGGTTTGGCCGGTGCCGGCGCCCCGCCACGGATGCACTTGATGACGATGAACAGGAAGAAGATCTGCGTGGCGCCGAACATGAAGGCACCGATCGAGGACACCATGTTGAAGTCGGCGAACTGCAGGTTGTAGTCGGGAATACGCCGCGGCATGCCGGCCAGCCCTACGAAGTGCATGGGGAAGAAGGCCATGTTCATGCCAATGAACGACAGCCAGAAGTGCAGCTTGCCGAGGGTTTCGTCGTACATGTAGCCGGTCCATTTCGGCAGCCAGTAGTAGGCCGAAGCGAAGATGCCGAAAATCGCCCCGGGCACTAGCACGTAATGGAAATGCGCCACCACGAAGTAGGTATCGTGGTACTGGAAGTCCGCCGGGGCGATCGCCAGCATCAGCCCGGAAAAGCCGCCGATGGTGAACAGGATCACAAAGGCGATGGCGAACAGCATTGGCGTCTCGAAGGTGAGCGAGCCTTCCCACATGGTGCTGACCCAGTTGAACACCTTCACCCCGGTGGGCACGGCGATCAGCATGGTGGCGTACATGAAGAACAGCTCGCCCACCACCGGGATACCGACCACGAACATGTGGTGGGCCCAGACGATGAACGACAGGAAGGCGATGGCGCCGGTGGCGTACACCATCGAGGTGTAGCCAAACAGCGGCTTGCGCGAGAAGGCCGGAATGATCGAGCTGACCGCGCCGAAAGCCGGCAGGATCATGATGTACACCTCGGGGTGGCCGAAGAACCAGAACACATGCTGGAACAGCACCGGGTCACCGCCACCTGCGGCACTGAAGAAGCTGGTGCCGAAATGAATGTCCATCAGCATCAT
>NZ_JABMCN010000147.1 GCF_013179515.1 Pseudomonas sp. CM27 | reverse complement strand
GCCAGCTATGTGGCGCGTGAGATCGTTGGCGAGAAGGAGTTGGTGGACTTCACTGTGCAGGAATCGCCGTTTGATCGGTTTTCCAAGCGCGTGGGGGCCGGCGTGGCTGAGCACCTGGCGATGTGGATGGGGTTCCAGGGGCCGCAGTTGCGCTGAAGTTCGTCACGCATTTTGTGGTGTTTCTGAGATCGAGCGCCGCCCGCGCGGCGCTCGATTTCCCAGGCGCCACAACCCTCAAGCCAGGCTCAAGGAACCACCACCCCTTCCTTGGTCAACATATCCACCAGCCGAATCAATGGCAGGCCGATCAGGCTGGTCGCATCGCAACCATGGGTGCTCTTGAACAAACTCACCCCCAACCCCTCGGCCTTGAAGCTCCCGGCGCAATCCAGTGGCTGTTCCGCCGTCACATACCGCTCGATCCGCTCCCGGTCCAGCTCGCGCAGGGTCACGGTAAACGGTACGCAGTCCACCTGGCACTGCCCGGTGGCGCTGTTCAGCAATGCCAGTCCGGTCAGAAAGCTCACCTGCTGCCCGCTGCACTCCAGCAACTGCTCGCACGCCCGGTCGAACGTCTGGGGCTTGCCGAGCACCTGTTCGCCCAGTACCGCCACCTGGTCCGAGCCGATGATCAGGTGCCCGGGATGGCTGCCTGCCAATGCCTCGGCTTTCTGCCTGGCCAGCCGGCGCACCAGGTCCACTGCCGGCTCGTCAGCGAGGCGCTGCTCGTCTATATCGGGGCTTGCCCAGGTGAAGGGCAGGCGCAGGCGTGCGAGCAGTTCACGGCGATAGGCAGAGCTGGAAGCCAGTAACAGAGGAAGCATGGTAGACTCCTGAATCAGTTGAACTAATTCTATCACGCACGATGCCGCCTAATTTCCTTTGACAGGGGCGGGGGGCATCCCTAGAATGCTGCGCCTATGTTGAATGACCCGATTCCACCTCACGTTGACCCGCGCAAATTAGCCGATCGTGGCGTAACCCTTAACGGTTCGCTGCAACTCGCTGATTTGGAAAGACTCTGCGACCCGCTTTCCGACAATGTCGGTACGGTGCAGGCGAAGTTCGATTTTGAACGAGATGAACAGCACGTGGTGGTTATCCACACCGAGCTGGACATCGAAGTCAAAATGGTTTGCCAGCGTTGTCTTGAGCTGGTCACCCTGCCAATCCACAGCGAATGTACTTACGCCGTGGTGAAGGAGGGTGCGAATACCCAGTCGTTGCCGAAAGGCTATGACGTGCTGGAACTGGGCGAAGATCCTTTGGATCTGCAGTCACTGGTCGAGGAGGAGCTTCTGCTCGCCTTGCCCATCGTGCCTGCTCATCATCCGGAAGAATGCCAGCAGCCGGCGGGCGCAGACGAGCCCGATTCGAGCAAGGACGAGGTATCGCGGTCCAACCCGTTCAGTGTTTTGGCGCAGTTAAAGCGTGACCCAAACGTTTAGGAGTTAATCAATTATGGCTGTTCAGCAGAACAAAAAATCCCGCTCTGCCCGTGACATGCGCCGTTCGCACGACGCCCTGTCGGAAAACGCGCTGTCGGTAGAGAAAACCACTGGTGAAGTTCACCTGCGTCACCACGTTTCGCCAGAAGGCGTATACCGTGGTCGCAAAGTGGTCGACAAGGGCGCTGACGAGTAATCCTTGTCCGCTCAGATCATCGCGATCGACGCAATGGGCGGGGACTTCGGTCCCCGCAGCATTGTCCAGGCTAGCATTGCCTGCCTTTCGGCTACTCCCTCGCTGCACCTGACCCTCGTCGGTCAACCCTCCCTCCTTGAAGATCTTGTCAGCGGCCTTGCGGCTGCAGATCGCGCGCGCCTGCAAATTGTGGCGGCCAGCGAGGTGATCGGCATGGACGAGCGGCCATCCCAGGCATTGCGGGGCAAGCCGGATTCGTCGATGCGCATTGCCCTCGAACTGGTGCGTGACGGCAAGGCCCAGGCCTGCGTCAGTGCCGGCAATACCGGTGCGCTGATGGCGCTCTCGCGTTTCGTGCTCAAGACGTTGCCGGGTATTGATCGGCCAGCCATGGTGGCGGCGATCCCGACCCAGGCGGGCTACTGCCAGCTGCTTGATCTGGGCGCCAATGTCGACTGCAGCGCCGAGAACCTCTACCAGTTCGCCGTGATGGGCTCGGTGGCCGCCCAGGCCCTGGGGGTGCACCGTCCGCGTGTGGCGCTGCTCAATATCGGTACCGAAGACATCAAGGGCAATCAGCAGGTCAAGCTGGCGGCCAGCCTGTTGCAGCATGCGCGGGGCCTTAATTATGTAGGCTTCGTGGAAGGTGACGGGTTGTATCGCGGTGAGGCTGACGTGGTGGTCTGCGACGGGTTCGTCGGCAATATCCTGCTCAAATCCAGCGAGGGGTTGGCGACGATGATCGGTGCGCGTATCGAGCGGTTGTTCAAGGGTGGCCTTTTGTCGCGGGCGGCGGGGGCGGTGGCCATGCCGTTGCTCAAGCGCCTGCAGGCCGACCTGGCACCGGCGCGACACAATGGCGCGAGCTTCCTTGGCTTGCAGGGTATCGTTATAAAGAGTCATGGCTCGGCTGGCGTGCAGGGCTTTCAGAGTGCCATCCAGCGGGCGCTGATCGAAATTCAGGAAAACTTGCCGCAGCGCCTGCATGGGCGGCTGGAAGACCTGTTGTTGTGATCTGTACGGCCGCTGTGGGAGCGGGTTTACCCGCGAGAGGGCCGTGGCTGAAGGAACAAAGACCTTAGGCAGAATCCCGATGAAGTGCTTAAATGTGACCGCTTGGTCCGTGTCTTCATCCAAGCTTTCAGATTCCGCGCCTGGCCGAGCGCCCGGCGCACCCTATCCGACGACAAGATCATAAGGGCTTGTTCAATGTCTGCATCTCTCGCATTCGTCTTTCCCGGTCAAGGTTCCCAGTCGCTGGGCATGCTCGCCGAGCTCGGCGCCGAGAAGCCAGTGATCATCGAAACCTTCAAGGAGGCTTCCGCGGCACTGGGTTACGACCTGTGGCAGCTGGTCCAGGAAGGCCCGGAAGAACAACTCAACCAGACCGACAAGACCCAGCCGGCCATCCTCACCGCGTCCATCGCGCTGTGGCGCCTGTGGCTGGAGGAGGGCGGCGCGCAGCCGGCCTTCGTTTCCGGTCACAGCCTGGGTGAGTACAGCGCCTTGGTCGCTGCTGGCAGCATCAGCCTGAAGGACGCCGTTCGCCTGGTCGAGCGTCGCGGTCAGCTGATGCAGGAAGCCGTGCCTGCCGGGCACGGCGCCATGGCCGCCATTCTCGGCCTGGATGACGCTGTAGTCGTGGAGATTTGCGCCGAAGCGGCCGAAGACCAGGTGGTCAGCGCTGTCAACTTCAACTCGCCAGGTCAGGTGGTCATCGCCGGTAACAAGGCCGCGGTGGAGCGCGCCATGGAGCTGTGCAAAGCCAAAGGCGCCAAACGCGCCTTGCCGCTGCCAGTAAGCGTACCTTCGCACTGTGCCCTGATGAAGCCGGCAGCCGATCGTTTCGCCGATGAAGTCAACGCCATCGATTGGAAGGCTCCGCAGATTCCGGTGGTGCAGAACGTAACTGCTGCTATCGCAGCCGACCTCGATACGCTGAAAAAAGACCTGCTGGCCCAGTTGTATCAGCCGGTACGCTGGGTCGAGTGCGTGCAGACCCTGGCTGCCAACGGTGCGGTCAACCTGGTCGAGTGCGGCCCGGGCAAGGTTCTGGCTGGCCTGAACAAGCGTTGCGCCGAGGGCGTAACCACCTACAACCTCAACACCCCTGACGCCGTTGCCGCCACCCGCGCGGCTCTGGCCTGATTTGGAGAAGCTTGCATGAGCCTGCAAGGTAAAGTTGCACTGGTCACCGGCGCCAGCCGTGGCATTGGCCAGGCCATCGCCCTCGAGCTGGGCCGCCAGGGCGCGACCGTGATCGGCACCGCTACTTCGGCATCTGGCGCCGAACGCATCGCTGCCACCCTGAAGGAGCACGGCATTGTCGGCACCGGCATGGAACTGAATGTCACCAGCGCCGAGTCCGTAGAAGCTGTGCTGGGCGCCATTGGCGAGCAGTTCGGTGCTCCGGCGATCCTGGTCAACAACGCCGGCATCACCCGTGACAACCTCATGCTGCGCATGAAGGACGACGAGTGGTTCGACGTGATCGACACCAACCTGAACAGCCTCTACCGTTTGTCCAAGGGCGTGCTGCGTGGCATGACCAAGGCACGTTGGGGTCGTATCATCAGCATCGGCTCGGTCGTTGGTGCCATGGGTAACGCCGGTCAGGCCAACTACGCTGCCGCCAAGGCCGGCCTGGAAGGCTTCAGTCGCGCCCTGGCGCGTGAAGTGGGCTCGCGTGGCATTACCGTCAATTCGGTAACCCCGGGCTTCATCGACACCGACATGACGCGCGAACTGCCAGAAGCGCAGCGCGAGGCCCTGCAAACCCAGATCCCGCTGGGCCGCCTGGGCCAGGCTGATGAAATCGCCAAGGTGGTTTCGTTCCTGGCCTCCGACGGCGCAGCCTACGTAACCGGTGCTACTGTGCCGGTCAACGGCGGGATGTACATGTAACACTGCAACTCAATGTGACGGATTTCGTAAAAAAAGAGTCATACTGCGAGCCTAAAATCCGTTATAAAGCTGCAACCAGATTCCAGGCAGCGGGTAGGGTGGCCAGTTTTAAGGTGCGTTTAGCTTGAAAAGCAAACGTGTTTCTATAAAATTAGCCACCGGCCAGCTGCCTGACATATGTCCATTAGGAGTGAAAACTAGGTATGAGCACCATCGAAGAACGCGTCAAGAAAATCGTCGCCGAGCAACTGGGCGTCAAGGAAGAGGAAGTGACCAACGAGAAGTCCTTCGTCGACGACCTGGGTGCCGATTCGCTTGACACCGTTGAGCTGGTGATGGCTCTGGAAGAGGAATTCGAGACCGAAATCCCTGACGAAGAAGCCGAGAAGATCACTACCGTTCAAGCTGCCATCGACTACGTCAACAGCCACAAGGCCTAAGACGCTGTAGTCGACGCTTCTTGTCGGGAAAAACCGCACTGCCTTTGCCGGCGTGCGGTTTTTTCTTTGCGAGCGTCCTGCTTCGTTTGTCGGGGTCTCGATCCCCGAGCGTCGAGAGCTTGTTGCCATTTCATTCCGTTGCGTTGAATGCAATGGCAAGAAACTCTGTCATTAGAAAAGGAGAGTACTGTGTCGCGTAGACGCGTCGTGGTCACCGGTATGGGTATGCTGTCGCCACTGGGTACAGATGTACCGAGCACCTGGCAGGGCATTCTGGCTGGCCGCAGTGGCATTGGTTCGATCGAACACACGGACCTGTCTGCCTACTCCACCCGTTTTGGCGGCTCGGTGAAAGGCTTCGAGGTCGAGCAATACCTGTCGGCCAAAGAGGCTCGCAAGCTCGACCTGTTCATTCAGTACGGCCTGGCGGCCGGTTTCCAGGCCGTGCGTAATGCGGGCCTGGAGGTCACCGACGCCAACCGCGAGCGCATCGGCGTGGCCATGGGCTCGGGTATCGGCGGCCTGACCAACATCGAGGAAACCAGCCGCACCCTGCACGATTCGGGGCCGCGGCGTATTTCGCCGTTCTTCGTGCCGGGCTCGATCATCAACATGATCTCCGGTTTCCTGTCGATCCACCTGGGTCTGCAGGGGCCGAACTACGCCATTGCCACCGCCTGCACCACGGGCACCCACTGCATCGGCATGGCCGCGCGCAACATCGCCTACGGTGAAGCGGACGTGATGATCGCCGGTGGCGCCGAGATGGCCGCCTGCGGCCTCGGCATGGGCGGTTTTGGGGCCTCACGCGCATTGTCCACCCGCAATGACGAGCCAAGCCGGGCCAGCCGCCCGTGGGACAAGGGCCGTGACGGTTTTGTGCTGTCCGACGGTGCCGGCGCCCTGGTGCTCGAAGAGCTGGAGCACGCCAAGGCCCGCGGCGCGACCATCTATGCCGAGCTGGTCGGTTTCGGCATGAGCGGCGATGCCTATCACATGACCTCGCCACCCGACACCGGTGAAGGCGCTGCCCGCTGCATGACCAATGCCTTGCGTGATGCCGGTATTCAGCCAGAGCAGGTCAGCTACATCAACGCCCACGGCACCTCGACCCCCGCGGGCGATGTCGCTGAAGTGGCGGCGATCAAGCGCGTGTTCGGCGAGCATGCCTACAAGCTGGCGGTCAGCTCGACCAAGTCGATGACCGGTCACCTGCTGGGCGCCGCCGGTGCGGTAGAGGCGATTTTCAGCGTGCTGGCGATCAACAGCCAGATGGCACCGCCCACCATCAACCTGGACGAGCCGGACGAAGGCTGCGACCTCGACTTCGTGCCGCACCAGGCGCGGAGCATGCCGATCGACGTGGTGTTGTCCAATTCGTTCGGCTTTGGTGGCACCAACGGCTCGCTGGTGTTCCGCCGGTTCGCCGGTTGATGCAAAGCTGGATCGACGGCCAGCCGGCTGCTGCAGTCAACCTGCAGAACCGCGGGCTGGCCTACGGCGATGGGCTGTTCGAGACCATCGCCGTGCGTGGCGGCCGGCCCAGCCTGCTGGACGGCCACTGTGCACGCCTGGCGCTGGGCTGCCAGCGCCTGGCAATCAGCGTCGACCTGGCGCTGATGCGCGACGAACTGATGCGTTATGCCGGCCAGCTGGGTAACGGCGTAGCCAAACTGATCCTTACTCGTGGCGACAGCCAGCGTGGCTATGCCCCGGCTGCGACGGCCGCGCCGCGGCGTATCCTGCAGGGCAGCCCGTTGCCCAGCTATCCTGTGGAGCATGCCGAACACGGCGTGCGGCTGTTCCCCTGCCAGACCCGGCTTGGGGAACAACCCCTGCTGGCCGGCCTCAAACACCTCAACCGCCTGGAGCAGGTGCTGGCCCGCGCCGAATGGCAGGACAGCGAGCATGCCGAAGGCCTGATGCGTGACGGGCAGGGCAGGGTGATCGAAGGGGTGTACAGCAACTTGTTCACGGTCCGCGATGGTGTGCTGTTAACCGCCGACCTCCACCGCTGCGGTGTGGCCGGGGTCATGCGCGCGGCGTTGCTGGAACAGGCTGCGCTGCTGGGTATCCCGGTACAGGTTTGCGATTTGCCTTTCGATGCGCTGGAGCAGGCTGATGAAGTATTCGTTTGCAATAGCGTGTACGGCATCTGGCCCGTGCGTGGCGTAGCCGCGCTAAACTGGTCGCCGGGCCCGCTCACCCGTAAACTGCAGGCCGTTGCCCGTACGTTACTGGAAAACTGAATTCGTGAGACGCAAACTCCTGCTGTTGCTGGAAATGAGCTTGATCCTCGCCGGCCTGGCGCTTGGCTGGTCGGCGTGGAAGATCAACTCGGTCCTGGAGCAGCCCCTGCACGTAACGCAGGAACGCCTGCTTGACGTGCCCAATGGCACCAACCCCAACCGCATGTTCTACCGCATGCAGGCGGAGGGGTTGCTCGATGATGCCGTCTGGTTGCGCTTGTACTGGCGCTTCAACATGGCGGGTACCCCCCTGCACACCGGTGAATACCGCCTGACCCCGGGCATGACTGTCGAGCAGCTGTTCGATGCCTGGCGCCGTGCCGACGTGGTGCAGTACAACCTGACCTTGGTCGAAGGCTGGACCTTCCGACAGGTGCGCTCGGCCGTGGCCAGGCACGAAAAGATCAAGCACACCCTGGAAGGCCTGTCGGACACCGAGGTAATGGACAAGCTCGGCCATGCCGGCGTGTTCCCCGAGGGTCGGTTCTTCCCGGATACCTATCGCTTCGTGCGCGGCATGAGCGATGTCGAGTTGCTCCAGCAGGCCTACATGCGCCTGGATGAAGTGCTGGCCAAGGAATGGGCCGCACGCACCACCGACCTGCCGTACCGCGACCCGTATCAGGCGCTGATCATGGCCTCGCTGGTGGAAAAGGAGACAGGCATCCCTCAGGAGCGTGGGCAGATCGCCGGCGTCTTCGTGCGGCGCCTGCGCCTGGGCATGATGCTGCAGACCGACCCGACTGTGATCTACGGCATGGGTGAGCGCTATAACGGCAAGATCACCCGCGCCGACCTGCGCGAGCCGACGCCCTATAACACCTACACCATCACTGGCCTGCCGCCGACGCCGATCGCGATGGTCGGTCGCGAAGCGATTCACGCAGCCCTCAACCCGTCGGACGGCACCAGCCTGTACTTCGTCGCCCGTGGCGATGGCAGCCATGTGTTCTCCGACGACCTTGACGATCACAACTCGGCGGTGCGCGAGTTCCAGCTCAAGCGCCGGTCGGACTACCGTTCCAGCCCCGCGCCGCAGTCTGAGTCGCAGCCGGGTATTGATGAAGCCGCGCCGCCTGAAGCACCGCCGGCGGATGAGCCGGACGCGGAGCCAGCGCCCGATGCGCCACCTGCGCAGGATGCCCCTGCCGGGGGCGCGCAAGCGGCCGAACGGCCGACGCCCGACGAACAACCTTAAGGACTGCCTGTGAGCGGCTTGTTTATTACCCTGGAAGGCCCCGAAGGCGCGGGCAAAAGCACCAATCGTGATTACCTGGCCGCACGCCTGCGCGAGCATGGCCTGGACGTGGTGCTGACCCGTGAGCCTGGCGGCACGCCATTGGCCGAGAAGGTCCGTGAACTGCTGTTGGCCCCCAGCGATGAGAGCATGGCGGCCGACACTGAGCTGCTTCTGGTGTTCGCGGCGCGTGCCCAGCACCTTGCTCAGGTGATTCGTCCAGCCCTGGATCGCGGGGCTATCGTTTTGTGTGACCGCTTTACCGATGCCACCTATGCCTACCAGGGCGGTGGTCGCGGTTTGTCGGTCGAGCGCATCGCGACCCTGGAGCAATTCGTCCAGGGCGACCTGCGCCCGGACCTGACCCTGGTCTTTGACCTGCCCGTCGAAGTGGGCCTGGCCCGGGCCGCCGCCCGTGGCCGCCTGGACCGTTTCGAGCAGGAAGGCCAGGGCTTCTTCGAAGCCGTGCGCGACGCTTACCTGCAGCGCGCCCGGCGCGAGCCGCAGCGCTACAGCCTGCTGGATGCCGCACAATCCCTCGAGGCTGTGCAGCGTGCCATCGACGCCCTGTTGCCAAGTATCCTGGAACGTTGCCGTGGCTGAGGCCTATCCATGGCAGCAGGCGCTGTGGTCACAGCTGGCCGGCCGCAGCCAGCACGCGCACGCCTACCTGCTGCATGGCCCGCAAGGTATCGGCAAGCGAGCGCTGGCCGAGCGGCTCATGGCCCGCCTGCTGTGCCAGCAACCGCAGGGCCTGGACGCTTGTGGCGGGTGCAAGTCGTGCCTGTTGCTCAGGGCCGGCAGCCACCCGGACAACTTCGTCCTTGAGCCAGAAGAAGCCGATAAGCCGATCAAGGTCGACCAAGTGCGCGACCTGGTGGCCTTCGTGGTGCAGACCGCGCAGCAGGGCGGGCGCAAGGTGGTATTGATCGAGCCGGTGGAGGCGATGAACGTCAACGCCTCCAATGCACTGCTCAAAAGCCTTGAGGAGCCTTCCGGCGATACTGTGCTGCTGCTGGTCACCCATCAGCCCAGCCGCCTGTTGCCGACCCTCAAGAGCCGCTGTCAGCAGGTAGCCTGTCCGCAGCCCAGCCTGACTCAGAGCCGGGCGTGGCTTGCCGGGGCCCTGCCTGACAGCGATGAGGCCGAGCGTGACGAGCTGCTGACCCTGGCTGCCGGGTCGCCACTGATGGCGGTCAGCTTGCAGGCGCAAGGCGTGCGCGAGCAGCGTGCGCTGGTCGCCGACGGGGTGAAGAAGCTGCTCAAGCAGCAGCAATCGCCCAGTCAGCTCGCCGATGCCTGGAGCGGTGTGCCGTTGTTGCTGCTGTTCGACTGGTTCTGCGACTGGGCGCACCTGGTCCTGCGCTATCAGTTGACCCAGGACGAGGAAGGTTTAGGCTTGGCCGATATGCGCAAGGTGGTTCAATACCTTGCGCAAAAAAGCCCCCAGGCCAAGGTACTGGAAGTGCAGGCGTGGATCCTGGAGCAGCGCCAGAAGGTGCTGGGCAAGGCCAACCTCAACCGTGTCCTGTTGCTTGAATCGCTGCTGGCGCACTGGCTGCAATTGCCGGGCGCCCGCTGATTTTCCTTTTCTTCATGTGTGCCGTTATCCCATGCTCGTAGATTCCCATTGCCACCTCGACCGTCTTGACCTCAGTGCCCACCAGGGGTCGCTCGATGCCGCCCTGCAGGCAGCGCGTGAGCGCGGGGTCGGGCATTTTCTGTGTATCGGCGTCAGTGCCGAGAACGCTGGCGCGGTGAAGGCGCTGAGCGAGCAGTACGCTGATGTCGATTGCTCGGTGGGTGTGCACCCGCTGGACCTGGCGCCAGGCGAAACCCCGGCGCTGGAGTGGCTGCTGCGCGAGCTGGCCCACCCGCATGTGGTGGCGATTGGTGAAACCGGGCTGGACTACCATTACGAGCCGGAGGCAGCCGAGCTGCAGCAGGCGTCGTTCCGCTTGCACCTGGAGGCGTCGCGACAAACGGGCAAGCCGGTGATCGTGCATACCCGGGCGGCCAGGGCCGACACTCTGGCGCTGTTGCGTGAGGCCAGCCTGCCCCAGGCGGGCGTGCTGCACTGCTTTACCGAGGATTGGGAAATGGCCAAGGCGGCGCTGGACCTGGGGTATTACATCTCGCTGTCCGGCATTGTGACGTTCCGCAATGCCGATGCCCTGCGTGAAGTGGCGCGGCAAGTGCCGGTTGACCGCTTGCTGGTGGAAACGGATTCGCCGTATCTGGCGCCTATTCCGCATCGGGGCAAGCCGAATCTGCCGCAGTATGTACGGGACGTGGCGGAGTATGTGGCTTCGTTGCGGGGGGCCAGCTACGAGCAACTGGCGGAGCAGACCACTGCCAACTTCAAGCGGTTGTTCCCGTTGGCGCGGGTGCGCTGATTCGCAGCCCGTGCGCAAGCAAAAAAAAACCCGGGTTCTGGGGGGGGAATCCGGGTTAAGACCATTAGGAGTAAAACAAAGGTACGCGGTCCCTGAGCACCTTTATCAGCGCGCCACTCGGGGGGGATGCGTCGCGCCAACACTTCAAGTATTGGTCAGGTTTGGCGCAGTGCCAGTGTTTATTGATCGTTTTTTAAACAGATTTGGAATACGCCGAGCTTTCATTCCTCCTTCAGCGAATGGCCGTAAGCATCGTGAAACACTGCCGTGCGTGGATGATCCGTGCAATTTCCCGCAAGATAGGCATAATAAACCGCTTCGATTGTCATCCAGTCCTTCCCATGCAGAAAGAACCTCGTAAGGTCCGTGAATTTCGCCGCCGCGAACAGGAAATCCTCGACACCGCGCTCAAGCTGTTTCTCGAACAGGGTGAGGACAGTGTCACCGTCGAGATGATCGCCGACGCCGTGGGTATCGGCAAAGGCACGATCTACAAGCACTTCAAGTCCAAGGCGGAGATCTACCTGCGCCTGATGCTCGACTATGAGCGCGACCTGAACGAGCTGTTGCACTCGGCCGACGTCGACCGCGACAAGGAAGCCCTGTCGCGCGCCTACTTCGAGTTCCGCATGCGCGATCCGCAACGCTACCGGCTGTTCGACCGCCTTGAAGAAAAGGTGGTCAAGGGCAACCAGGTACCGGAAATGGTCGAGCAGTTGCACAGCATTCGTGCCTCCAACTTCGACCGCCTGACCCAGCTGATCAAGGGCCGTATCAGCGAAGGCAAGCTCGAAGACGTGCCACCGTATTTCCACTACTGCGCCGCCTGGGCGTTGGTGCATGGCGCCGTGGCGCTGTACCACTCGCCGTTCTGGAGCAATGTGCTGGAGGATCAGGAAGGCTTCTTCCAGTTCCTGATGGACATCGGTGTGCGTATGGGCAACAAGCGCAAGCGCGACCCTGAACCCTCGAGCTGACACCCCGACAACACTCGGCAATGTGCCCGGGGCTTGCAAAAACCTGATTTATGAGTCAGGTTTTGCCAGCCCCCCATCATCAGTGCCGGAGTCATCCATGATCGTCGATCGTCAAGGCAGGCGTTTTCGCAACCTGCGTGTCAGCCTGACGGCTGCCTGCAATTATGCCTGCACGTACTGCGTACCCGACGGCAAGCGCCTGGTAGCAGCACAGGACGAACTGTCCGCAGATGCCCTGGCTCGCGGCGTGGCCTACCTGATCGAAGCCGCCGGCATCGAACGCCTGCGCATCACCGGTGGCGAGCCTTTGGTCAGCCCGCGCCTGGATGCCTTCCTTGCCGCCGTGAGCAAGCTCGACCTCGACGATATCTCGCTGACCACCAATGGCCAGCTGCTGGCGCGCAAACTGCCGCAGCTGCAGGCAGCTGGTATTCGGCGCCTGAATGTGTCCCTCGATACCCTCGACCCCACGGCTTTCCGTACGATCGCCCGGGGCGGCGACCTGAGCAGCGTGCTGGCGGGCATGGAGCAGGCCAGTGCCTTGGGTATGCGGGTGAAAGTGAACATGGTGCTGATGCGCGGGCAAAACCTCGACCAGGTACTGCCGCTGCTGGATTATTGCCTTGAACGCGGCTTTGAGCTGCGCTTCATCGAGCTGATGCGCATGGGCCACCTGGCGCGTGACCGCAATGCCTTCCTGCAGCAGTTTGTCGGCCTTGATCAGCTGCTTGCACTGATCGGCGGCAAGCATGCCTATGCCCAGGTCGACGCGCCGCTGGACGCCACTGCCTTGCGTTATCAAGTCCCCGGCAAAGGCCACTTCGGTGTGATCGCCAACGAGAGCGTCCCGTTCTGCCGCACCTGCTCGCGGCTGCGCCTGTCGTCTACGGGGTGGCTGCATGGTTGCCTGTCGTCGGGCAACCGTCACTTCATCGGCGACCTTCTGGAAAAGCCCCGCCATCAGGCGCTGCCGGCCTTGCAGCGGTTGCTGGTCAAGGCGCTGGCAGACAAGCAGGACCTGGCGTTTGCCGGTGGCGTGACGGTGATGAAAGTGATCGGTGGCTGAAGCTGGCGCAAAAGCTGCATCCGCCGGCTATTCGCCGGTTTTTCGTCGCCGGCCACTGGAGGAAAGATGCGTAGCCTGGTCTTGCTGCTGGCGCTGATGGCGCTGGGCGGCTGCATGAATGTCAGCGATATGGGCGAGGGCGTCCGTTACCACATGAGCGATGCTGGTCTGCTGGACCACAGCGAGACCCGTCGCACGCTGTCGATCCGCCTGCAGCCCGATTCCTTCATCTTCATCGGTCAGGGTGCATTCGTCCCCCCAGGCAAAGGGCCGGTGCCACGGCAGAACGCGGTGGCCGATGAGGCCTTCAAGAGCTTCGTCGAGTACTTCCCGCTGGTGCGCCGCGCGCAAGGCCCGCTTGGCCTGGAAGAGGCCATTGCCCAGGCCCGCGCTGTGGGCGCCGACTATGTGCTGTACACTCGCTTCGCGCGCACCGACGACCGTATCGGCAATGGTGACGAGTGGTATGACGAACAGGCCGTCGACCGGTTGGGCTGGGACACCGGCGTGGTGCAGATGATGCTGATTGAAACCAACACCCGCTACCTGATAGATACCGCTCGTATCAAGAGCCGTGGCGGTTTGTTGACGTTCCACGACAACACGCCGCGGGATTTGCTTGCGGCGCCGATGCGCGAGTACGCTCGTAGCCTTCTGGGCATGAGTGAATGAGGCAAGCAAGATGAGCGATTCGGGCAAGGCCAATGACCTCCTGGCACAAATCCCCAAGGCCAAGGGCCTGCCGCCGGTGCATCTGTGGAACCCGGATTTTTGCGGTGATATCGACATGCGCATCGCCCGTGATGGCACCTGGTATTACCTGGGTACACCGATTGGGCGCAAGCCGATGGTGCGGCTGTTCTCGACGATCATGCGGCGCGACGGCGATGACTATTTCCTGATCACCCCGGTCGAGAAGGTCGGTATTCGCGTCGACGACGCGCCGTTCGTGGCGGTGGCGCTTGAAGTGCTGGGTGACGGTGAGCAACAAGTGTTGCGCTTCACCAGCAATGTCGAGGACCAGGTCGAGGCCGGGCCGGCCAACCCGCTGCGCGTGGTGACCGACCCGCTGACGCAGGAGCCATCGCCCTATGTGCTGATGCGCAGCAACCTTGAGGCGCTGATTCATCGCAATGTGTTCTACCAACTGGTGGAACTGGCGGTGCCGCAGGCGATAGCGGGGGAGGAATGGCTTGGCGTGTGGAGCCACGGCGTGTTCTATCCGATCGGGCGTAGCCACTAAGGGCCCGGAGTCTGCTCTGGCCTCCTGCTTTTACCCCGGATTGGCCATTTGCCTCTCGCTTCCCGGGGCCTAACCTGCAGGCAATCGCCATACAGGAGAAGCCCCCATGAAACCCGTAGCCCTCATCCTCTTCGGTCTGCTCGCCGCCCAGGCGCCTGTCTGGGCGCACGGCGACGTTGCCAGCCAGGTCAAGCTGCTGCAGCAACAGCAGCCCAGCAACGCCCCCGGCAAGAATGCCATCATGCTCACCGTCAGCTACGCACCTGGCGAGGCATCACCCGCGCATCAGCACCCGGGCGCGGTAATGGCCTACGTGCTTGAAGGCGCGGTGATATCGAAGCTGAACGGCGAGCCGGAGAAAACCTACAAAGCGGGCGATTACTGGTACGAGGCACCGGGTACCGTGCACAGCGTGTCGCGCAACGCCAGCGACACCCAGCCAGCCAAGCTGTTGGTCTGGAGCCTGGTAGAGGAGGGTAGCGAGGTCACATTGCCCTATCCGGCCTCAGGGGCTGCGCACTGAGCCTGGATCAACTCGCCAGTGACGCTCCGGCCTTCTTGCTCAAACGCCCGATGGGGAAGTCGAACCGGCTGTTAGGGGGGGGGGGG
>NZ_JABMCN010000146.1 GCF_013179515.1 Pseudomonas sp. CM27 | reverse complement strand
TGATCACCTCCGAACAGGCTCTCGATGTCCTGCCGGCCTGTCATCCACTGCCTTGCCACTGCTTGCCGAAGGTTGACGGCAAAGGGCTCTGCAATCCCCATGGCAGCACGCTCTGCTGTGCTGAATGCATCGGCCAGGGTTTCAAACAATTCTCCGGGTGTACTTTCATCGTTGCCCTGCGCATCTCGCAACCAGAATGCACCGTCCTGGTAAAGCAAGCTTGATGCAGTGGACTGGTTACTTGGCGCGGGCAATGCCAAGCGGCCTTGCGCATCTATCAAGTGCCAGCTTTTGTCAGCAGGCACGCCAGGCAGCCCCTGCACAAGCTTGAGGATAGCCCTGGCAAAATCGAACGTCTGCGGCACGTCGATCCACAAGCCCTCTCCCACCCGCGTCACCCTTATGCGCAAAACTCGCTCCCGCGCAGCCAGCGCCATGGCCAGCGGCACACGCCCCGATTCGGCCATCTGGGTGCGCTGGGCCTCACTCGCTTCGGCCAGCACCTGCTGCGCAGCCAGCTGGTGCAGGCTGGCAAAAGCCCGCCGCAAAGGGCGAGTGGTTTCATCCATGACGTCCAAAGGCTCATAGAGCATCTGGAACAGCTGCCGTCGATGATCGGCAACGACTTGCGCCAAGCCTTCATCCGCCAACCCGGCGGCACCGGGAAGCTCATGCGCTTTGAGCAACAAAGGCCGGTCCGCGATCTGCTCACCGGAACGCAAGCATCGCTGCAGATCAGCCACGCGCTCGGCAATCAAAAACCGGTTTACCGTATCAATCAGCTCAACTTCGGGCGCCTTGCCAAAAACGTGCAAAGCCCTCAGGTGCAGGTCGCTGAGGCCATGCACGGCAATCACATGATCAACCAAGCTGCGTGGAAGCCGAGCGCACGGGCCGCCCAGTCGGCTGAACATCCGTTGAGTATCACTCCATTGCTCTGGCCGCTCGCTCCAGAGCCGCCATGCCCCGGCGCCATTGTGCTCCAGCTGAGGCGAATGATTCGCGTGCGGACGAAGGTACCATTCCCCGTCAACGCGCTCACTTACCTGGTAGTAAGCCCCATCCATCTCAACCCAGCTTTGCGCGTCCTGACGGTAGATCCCCTGCGCATCAACTACCGCAGTCACCGGTGGTGGCTGGCTTACATAAGGCGCAAGATCCTGGTTCCACAGCTTTTCACTGCCGTCCTCCAATACAGCAGGCACCATGTCATCGACCATTACCGCTCGTTGCCACGCATGCCGCACGGCAACACCTCCAACACCCACCGCTGCCACCATCGCCAGGGTCTTGCCCACGTTGAGCAGATGGTCCAGCGCTGCGGCGTCGTCGCCCTCGCGCCAACCCGCCGCGGCTTGAAAGGTTTCGTCCAGCAGGTCCCAGGCCATCACGGCCAGCAAGATAACTCCCAGCTGTGGAACAAACAGGCTGGCAAGCGTCAATCCCGCCCATCCCTCAGCGGCGATTCGCCGGTCATGCTCCGCCTGCGCTGCACTGTCGATCTGGGCTACAGGCACCGCAATCATGGCTGCGTCATGCTTGATCTGCCTGATCCGCCTGGCCGCTAGCCCCTGGAATAGCGAATCCAGGTCACGGGTCATGTGTTGATCCAGGTCTCGGGTAGCAAAATCAGCAACATCGCCCAGTCGCTTCTGCACTTCGGAAAAAAAATGCTGGCTGTCACGTCTGCGCACAAAGCGACTGAAGAACTTACGATACTGCTCATCGCGCAAGCGACGCCCCAGCACCCTGCGTGCAAATCCTTCAAGATCGTCATTCACGCTCCACGGGCCCTGCGGATCCGCAGGTATGTAAACCAGTACGGCTTGGCTGGTATTACGTAAAACGCCCTCATCGATCACATCGAACACTACAATCTGCTGAAGCTCGCAACCGAGTGCCTGCAGTTTCTTGGCAACGACCGGAGCACCTGCCAGTCGACCGGGGCGACCTTGGCGGTAGAGACCGATCACCCACTCCAGTTGCAGTTCGCTGAGAATGCCGTCCGAGCGCGCTTTGAAGGCGTCGACCAGCATCATCGAGCGGATCTGCCTTTGCAGCGACTCAGCGAAGCTGTGCTCGCCTTCACCTCGACTTCGAGGCGCCTCCAACACCGACTGCAAATGGCTCTGGTATTTCCCGCCTATATCAAGGCTGCGGCACGCCTGAATGAATGCCCTGGCCGAAGGCTGCGCAATTTTCTGCCCCGCCAGATCGACCAGGCTATCCGCATTCATGCTGATGTGGTCCTTGCCGAAGTTCTGCAATGCCGCCCATAACAATGGAGTGTCGTACCAGTCGCGCTCTTGTATCGGTAGTCGACTCGTCGTCCAATGCACCGAAGGCGATGAATAGGTGTACCACTGGCGCAGGAAAAGCTTGTCCGGCGGCGCATTCAGCCCTACCTGAGCGGCAACGTGTTTGCGCGCAAACTCATCGATGCCCTGCACCCTGGAAAAGGTTGCGCAGAGCTGGCGTCGCGCGGCTAGCCCGGCGTGCAATGCCTCGCTCAGCAATGCAAAGTGCGTCGGGTTCAGCTTTTTCAACCAGCCAGGAAGCCGACTGGCAATAAAACTGTCCTGAAAGCTGCGCAGTTGTTCAGTCACATCGGACTGCGTGGAGTGATCGTCGTAAGCCATGTCTGCCTGGAACCCCGTTCATGAGTAGCTCCAGCATCGGCAGCGGCAACCTGCACCAGGCGGTATCCGGTTGCCACCTGTCATTACCCCCCATGCGGACGGCGATCGATGGCACCTTTGGACAAGGCAAAAAAAACCCGAAGCCAGTCACCTGGCTTCGGGTTGGGTGGTCAGCTACAGCTGCTTACTTGGCCACGCTAGCGGCAGCCGCACGCACCTGCGCCTTGCGTCGCGGTTTGACCATGTAGATCACGAACATCGCAAACAGCCACACCGGGATTGCATACACGGAAACCTGGATACCCGGGATCATCAGCATGATGCCAAGGATCAGCACCACGAAGGCCAGCACGACATAATTGCCGTACGGGTACCACAGCGCCTTGAACAGCGGCTTCTGGCCGGTGCGGTCCAGATGCTGGCGGAACTTCAGGTGCGAGTAGCTGATCATCGCCCAGTTGATCACCAAGGTGGCCACCACCAGCGACATCAGCAGTTCCAGGGCGTTTTGCGGCATCAGGTAGTTGAGCAGCACGGCAACCAAGGTAACCGCAGCCGACACCAGGATCGAACGCACCGGCACGCCGCGTTTGTCGACCTTGGCCAGCGACGCCGGGGCATCACCCTGCTCAGCCATGCCCAGCAGCATGCGGGCGTTGCAATAGGTACCGCTGTTGTACACCGACAGCGCCGCAGTCAGTACCACGAAGTTGAGCAGGTTGGCGGCAACGTCACTGCCCAGCAGCGAGAACACCTGCACGAACGGGCTGCTGCCATAGCTGCCACCCGAAGCGTCGATACTGGCGACCAGGGTGTCCCACGGCGTCAGCGACAGCAGCACCACCAAAGCGCCGACATAGAAGATCAGGATGCGGTAGATGACCTGATTGATGGCCTTGGGGATCACGGTTCTCGGCTTGTCGGCCTCGGCAGCGGTGAAACCGAGCATTTCCAGGCCACCAAAGGAGAACATGATGAACGCCAGGGCCATGACCAGCCCGCTGACGCCATGCGGGAAGAAGCCACCGTGCGACCACAGGTTGGTGATCGAGGCGTCAGGGCCACCGCTGCCACTGGTGAGCAGGTAGGCACCCAGGCCGATCATGCTGACAATGGCCACGACCTTGATGATGGCAAACCAGAATTCGGCCTCACCGAAGAACTTCACGTTCATCAGGTTGATGGCGTTGATCAGCAGGAAGAACGCCGCCGCCGTGACCCAGGTGGGGATCTCCGGCCACCAGTAGTGAACATACTTGCCGACCGCCGAAAGCTCCGACATGCCCACCAGGATGTACAGCACCCAGCAGTTCCAGCCCGACAGGAAGCCGGCGAAACCACCCCAGTAGGTGTGGGCGAAGTGGCTGAACGAGCCGGCCACCGGCTCTTCGACGATCATTTCGCCAAGCTGGCGCATGATCATGAAGGCGATGAAGCCGCAGATGGCGTAGCCAAGGATCATTGACGGGCCGGCGGATTTCATCACGCCTGCCGAACCGAGGAACAGGCCGGTACCAATTGCACCGCCGAGGGCGATCAATTGGATGTGACGGTTCTTCAGGCCCCGCTTCAGCTCGCCTGAATGCATGTTTTGTCCACTCATGAACGAAGTCACCTGCATTGTTTTTATCTGTGACGGAATCGGACCCACCGCGCTCGTGGCGCAGCGGAATGGGCAAGGTGGTTACCTTGGGTTTCTTGACCTCGGTTGCCGCCGAAGCGGATCAGCCGGGCGTGATCAAGAGTGCGCGGTACGCAAAGGAGTCACAGGTAAAACGCGGCGCACTGTATACCCCTGCAAACGCGCAGGCGTCAACGCGTTGCATCGTTTCCTTGGGAAAAAACGCAGCGATCCTGTGGTATGGGCCTTGAAAGGCGGAGTGATCGGCGTACATGGCGCCTCCATTTGTTGTTTTGTCAGCCAGGCTCTGTGGACGGGCTCTTGCACGGGGCAATGGCGGCTATAACACCGTGGTACGGGGGTTTGGGCAAGGGTGGGCAAGGGCCGCGCGGCGGGTTTGGGGCAGGCGTAGCGGCAAGGTTTGTTTACAGGATTGGGCATCTTCTGAAATGCGAAGTGAAATGGCTCAGGTTTGTATAGATTTCTTTACAGCGTGGTTCGGGAACTTGCCAGTCGTCCGAAAAAATTCTTTTGCTTCAGTATGTTAGGGCTGCTTTGCAGCTCCGGGTTCTCAACAGGCATAAAAAAACCAGCCCGAAGGCTGGTTTTCTCTATCGCAAAGGCTGATCAGCCACGCGGCTTGCCGCGACCACGGCCGGCCGGCTTGGCGCCGTCAGGCTTGGCCGGACGCTTGCGCATATCGCTCGGGCGTTCTGCCACGGCGCTGCCACGGCTGCCCTTGCGCGGGGCTTCTTCACGCGGCTGACGCGCTGGGCGCTCGCCAGCAGCGGCACCTTCCTGGGCAGGGCGCAGGCTGCGCACGCGCTCGCCACGGCCCAGCGGACGGGACGATTTGCGCTGCAGGCGCTCCATCTTGTCCTTGGCCTTGAGGTTCAGGGTCGGCAGCGCTACCGGCTGCAGGCCAACCTCGGCGGCAAGGATGTCGATTTCGCCCTGGCTCATTTCGCGCCAGCGGCCCATCGGCAGGTCGGAGTTGAGGAATACCGGGCCGAAACGCACGCGCTTCAGGCGGCTGACCACCATGCCCTGGGATTCCCACAGGCGACGTACTTCACGGTTACGGCCTTCCATCACCACGCAGTGGTACCAGTGGTTGAAGCCTTCGCCACCCGGTGCCTTCTGGATGTCGGTGAACTTGGCCGGACCGTCTTCCAGCATTACGCCGGCTTTCAGGCGCTCGATCATTTCGTCGTCGACCTCACCACGCACACGTACCGCGTACTCACGGTCCATCTCGTAGGACGGGTGCATCAGGCGGTTGGCCAGTTCACCGTCGGTGGTGAACAGCAGCAGGCCGGTGGTGTTGATGTCGAGGCGACCGATGTTGATCCAGCGGCCTTCTTTTGGCCGTGGCAGGCGGTCGAACACGGTCGGGCGGCCTTCCGGGTCGTCACGGGTGCAGATTTCGCCATCGGGCTTGTTGTACATGATCACCCGGCGGGTGGCCTCGGCGGCCTCCTCGCGCTTGATCAGCTTGCCGTCCACGGCAATGGCGTCGTGCAGGTCGACGCGCTGGCCGAGGGTAGCAGCAACGCCATTGACCTTGATGCGGCCCTGGCTGATCCAGGCCTCGACGTCACGGCGTGAACCGACGCCAATGCGCGCCAGCACTTTCTGCAGCTTTTCGCCGGATGGAGGGGTGATCTCGGTATCTTGCAGGTTTTGCTCACTCATCTGGGCACCTCCCGGTGTAGGAATGAAAACAGGTTTCTGGCGACGAATGCGCCAAAAGGCCGCGCATCATACGCGGTTCGGCGGGTGAACGCACTGGAGCGTAGAGGGTTTTGTGGGCATTGGCAGGGGTTTCTGCCAGATGGTGATGTGGAGGCACTGCCGGCCCTATCGCCGGCAAGCCAGCTCCCACATGGAGATCACAGGTCCTGAGAGTGGTGCGATCCCTGTGGGAGCTGGCTTGCCGGCGATAGGGCCGGTGCAGGCAACTGCAGAGTCAGGGCTGTACCTTGCCCTGTTCTTCCACCGACACCACAGGCTCCTCTTCCCGCAAATCATCAAAGTCGGTCTTCAGCCCTTCCTCCATGGCATCCAGCTCCACCAGCAAGCTGCGGAAACTGGTCTCATCCTTCGGCTCTGCAGGCTCTTCGTCTTCACCAAGGCTGGCATCGGCCAACGCCTGCAGGTGTGCCGGCACCGGCGCATCATCCGGGTCCAGCAACGGCTCAGGTTCCATTTCCCGCAGGTCGGCCAAAGCCGGCAGGTCTTCCAGGCTCTTCAGGTTGAAATGGTCGAGAAACGCCTTGGTAGTGGCGAACATTGCCGGCCGGCCGGGCACTTCACGGTAGCCAACCACGCGAATCCACTCGCGCTCCATCATGGTCCTGATGATATTGCTGTTTACCGCCACGCCGCGCACGTCCTCGATCTCGCCACGGGTGATGGGCTGACGGTAGGCGATCAACGCCAGGGTTTCGAGCAGCGCACGCGAATAGCGCTGTGGGCGCTCCTCCCACAGGCGACCGACCCAGGGGGCATAATCCTCGCGAATCTGCAGGCGGTAGCCGCTGGCTACCTCCTTGAGCTCGAAGGCGCGGCCACTGCACGACTTGCCCAGCACCTCCAGGGCCTGCTTGAACACCCTGGGCTCTGGCCGTTCGGCCTCTTCAAGCAGTTCGTACAGACGCTCCAGTGATTGCGGCTTGCCCGAAGCCAGCAGAAAGGCTTCGATCAGCGACGCCAGGTCGCGGGGTTCATTCAGGTTCATCAGGTTCTTCAACAAGCGCCGGGCGAAGCCGCACGTGAATGGCGGCGAAAGGTTCATTCTGCAGCAGTTCAATCAGCGATTCCTTGACCAGCTCGAGAATCGCCATGAAGGTCACCACCACGCCCAGCTTGCCTTCCTCCGCGGAAAACAGCTCGACGAACGGGACAAAGGCGCCACCCTTGAGCCGTTCCAGCACCTGGCTCATGCGCTCGCGGGTAGACAAGGTCTCGCGGCTGATCTGGTGGCTCTCGAACAGGTCATTGCGGCGCATCACCTCGGCCATGGACATCAGCAGCTCTTCCAGGCTGACCTGGGGCAACAACTTGCGAACCTTGGCCTGCGGCGCTTCCAGCCGTGGCACCACGACCTCACGACCAAGCCGCGGTAGCTCGTCGATGCCTTCGGCAGCGGCCTTGAAACGCTCGTACTCCTGCAGGCGGCGGATCAGTTCGGCGCGCGGGTCGCCCTCCTCCTCCTCGACGTCGGCCGAGCGCGGCAGCAGCATGCGCGACTTGATCTCGGCGAGCATGGCCGCCATCACCAGGTACTCGGCGGCCAGCTCCAGGCGCACGCTCTTCATCAGTTCCACGTAGCCCATGTACTGACGGGTGATCTCCGCCACCGGGATGTCGAGGATGTCGATGTTCTGCTTGCGGATCAGGTACAGCAACAGGTCCAGCGGGCCTTCGAAGGCTTCGAGGATGACTTCCAGGGCGTCTGGCGGGATGTACAGGTCCAGTGGCAGCTCGGTCAGGGCTTCGCCGTAGACCAGCGCCAATTGCAGCTGCCGAGGCAGGTCGGCCTGTTCGGCCGGTGCCTCGGGCGCGTCCACCTGGGTCACGCGCTGACCAGGAACGGCGAGGGATCGCCGCAGCCTTCGCGGATCAGCGCAGGCTCATCGCCGGTCAGGTCAATGATGGTCGATGCCTTGAGGTCGCCGTAACCGCCATCGATGATCAGGTCGACATGGTGCTCCAGGCGCTGGCGTATCTCGTACGGGTCGGTCATCGGTTCTTCTTCGGGCGGCAGGATCAGGCTCACGCTCATCAGCGGTTCACCCAACTCTTCCAGCAGCGCCAGCACAATCGGGTTGGACGGTACGCGCAGACCGATGGTGCGGCGCTTTTCGTGCATCAGCAGGCGCGGCACTTCCCGGGTCGCGTTGAGGATGAACGTATAAGGCCCAGGCACATGCGCCTTGAGCAGGCGAAAGGTGGAAGTATCGATCTTGGCGAACAGCCCCATTTGCGACAAGTCGCAACACAACAGGGTGAAGTTGTGCTGCTTGTCAAGCTGGCGCAAGCGCCGGACCCGCTCGATGGCGCCCTTATCGCCAATCTGGCAACCGAGCGCATAGGCAGAATCGGTCGGGTACACCACCACGCCACCCTTGCGGATGATCTCGACGGCCTGTTTGATCAGGCGCGCCTGCGGGTTTTCCGCATGAATCTGGAAAAATTGGCTCACGTAGTCTTCCTGTTCATACCGCCATAGGCTGTTCATGGCTGAATCGGCGCCACAGAGGTGGCAGGTCCTCGGGCAAGGGCCGGTAGGCACCTATCTCGCCCCAGGTGCCGGGGCCGTGGAAATCACTGCCAGCGCTTGCCAGCAGGCCGAACTCTCGGGTGAGGATGGACATCGTGCCCACCTGCTCGGCTGGCATCATTCCGTTGACCACTTCAAGTGCCTGCCCGCCTGCCTGAATATAGTCGGCAATCAGCCTTCTGCGCTTGCTGCGGGTCAGGTCGTAGTGCATGGGGTGCGCCAGGCTCACCCAGGCTTTGGACTGCCGCAGGGTGGCAACGGTTTCGTCGAGGGTCGGCCAATGCTGCTTGACGTCGCCCAGCTTGCCGGCGCCCAGCCACTTGCGAAACGCTTCGCCGCGGTCCTTGACGTGCCCGGCACGCACCAGGTACTCGGCAAAATGCGGGCGCGCCGGGGCGTTGCCGCTGTCGCCCAGCTCCTGCTGCACGGCGCGGGCGCCGTCCAGCGCGCCGGGCATGCCTTTGGCCGCCAGCCGTTTGTCGATTTCTTCGGCGCGCAACCAGCGGCCGCGGTGCAACGCCTCGATCGCTGCCAGCAAAGGCGGCGCGTCGAGCGGGAAGTCATAGCCCAGCACGTGGATGGTTGCACCACCCCAGGTGCACGACAGTTCAACGCCACTGACCCAGCGCATGCCCACGTCCCGGCAGGCCTGGCGCGCTTCAGGCAGGCCTTCGAGGGTGTCGTGGTCGGTCAGGGCCAGCGTCTGCACCCCGTGTTCAAAGGCGCGGGCAACCAGTACAGAGGGCGCCAGGGCGCCGTCGGAGGCCGTGCTGTGACAGTGCAGATCAACATTCATGGAGGAGCGCTTTCGCTGGATTCGATGTTTGTTATTATGCCGTCACATCCCGATTCTGGCTGCCATTGTGAAACAATTCATCGATTTCATCCCGCTGCTGCTGTTCTTCATCGTCTACAAGCTCGATCCGCGCCCTGTGGAGGTGGCTGGCCACAGCTTCGAATTCGGCGGCATCTACAGTGCCACGGCCATGCTGATCATCAGCTCGCTGGTGGTCTACGGCGCGCTGTTCCTGCGCCAGCGCAAGCTGGAAAAGGGCCAGTGGCTGACCTTGGTGGCCTGTCTGGTGTTCGGCGGCCTGACCCTGACCTTCCACAGCGAAACCTTCCTGAAGTGGAAGGCGCCGGTGGTGAACTGGCTGTTCGCCCTGGCCTTTGCCGGCAGCCACTTCATCGGTGACCGGGTGCTGATCAAGCGCATCATGGGCCATGCCCTGAGCCTGCCCGATGCCATCTGGGCGCGCCTGAACGTGGCCTGGATCGCGTTTTTCCTGTTCTGCGGTGCGGCCAACCTGTTCGTCGCCTTCACCTTTCAGGAATTCTGGGTCGACTTCAAGGTGTTCGGCAGCCTGGGCATGACCGTGATCTTCCTGGTGGCGCAAGGCGTTTACCTGTCGCGCCACATGCACGATGACCCCTCTACCTCCAAACCCAAGGATTGACATGCTCTACGCCATTATCGCCAGCGACGTCGCAAACTCCCTGGAAAAGCGCCTGGCCGCACGCCCGGCGCATATCGAGCGCCTGCAGCAGCTGAAGGCCGAAGGCCGTGTGGTGCTGGCCGGCCCACACCCGGCCATCGACAGCAACGACCCGGGCGAAGCGGGTTTCAGCGGCAGCCTGATCGTTGCCGAGTTCGATTCGCTGGCTGCGGCGCAGGCCTGGGCCGATGCCGACCCTTACATTGCTGCAGGCGTGTACGACAAGGTCGTGGTCAAGCCGTTCAAGCAAGTGCTGCCTTGATCTGAGACCGCATCGGCTTCTCGCGGCCGGGCCCGCGAAGAAGCTGACCGGTGCGGGCAGTTATACGGTTGCCATCAGTCTGCGGTATCTTTGCCACTGGCGGGCCGAATAGCCGCCGTCAATGGTTGAATTGAGTGAGTCATGAGCGAGCTGTTACTGATTGATGATGACCAGGAACTGTGCGAGCTGCTCGGCAGCTGGCTGACCCAGGAAGGGTTTACCGTCCGTGCCTGTCACGATGGCGTAAGCGCACGCCAGGCCTTGGCCGAGCATGCCCCTGCAGCAGTGGTGCTGGATGTGATGCTGCCCGATGGCAGTGGCCTGGAACTGCTCAAGCAGCTGCGCAGCGAGCATGCCGAACTGCCGGTACTGATGCTGTCGGCCCGCGGCGAGCCGCTGGACCGTATTCTGGGCCTGGAGCTGGGCGCCGATGACTACCTGGCCAAACCCTGCGACCCGCGTGAGCTCACCGCTCGCCTGCGCGCGGTATTGCGCCGCAGCCACCCCACCGCCACCACCAGCCAGGTAGAACTGGGCGACCTGGTGTACAGCCCCGCCCGTGGCGTGGCAAGTATCGATGGCCGCGAGATGACCCTGACCCTGTCCGAAAGCCGCATTCTCGAGGCCCTGCTGCGCCAGCCCGGCGAGCCGCTGGACAAACAGGAACTGGCGCAAATCGGCCTTGGGCGCAAGCTGACCCTGTACGACCGTAGTCTGGACATGCACGTGAGCAACCTGCGCAAGAAGATCGGCCCGCACGCCGATGGCCGTCCGCGCATCGTCGCCCTGCGTAGCCGTGGCTATTACTACTGCCTGTAGTTTGCGGGTCATGGCCATTCTTTACCGAGCCTTTACCCTTCCCTGACTGCGCTTGACGGTGATCTCCCTAGACTGTGCTCATCCGGTAATCACCGGCCTATGAAAGGAGAGACACCATGCGCAAGACCCTTATCGCCCTGATGTTCGCCGCCGCCCTGCCGACCGTTGCCATGGCCATGCCAGAAGGCGGCCCGCGCCACGACGGCCCGCATCACCGCGGTGATGCGCCTTTCCACCAGCTGGACCTGAGCCGCGACCAGCGCCAGCAGATCGGCAAGCTGATGGGCGAGCAGATGAAGCAGCGCCGCGACATCAACGAGCGCTACCTGGCCAAGCTGCCGGCCGCCGACCAGAAAGCCATGAAGGACGAGCTGCAGGCAAGCCGCGCCAAGACCGACAGCGCTGTACGCAACCTGCTCAAGCCTGAGCAGCAGAAGAAGTTCGACGAACTGCAAAAGGAACGCGCCGCCAAGAAAGCCGAATGGCAGGAGTTCCAGGCCTGGAAAGCTGAAAAAGGCAACAAGGCCCAGTAACCTGTCCGCCCAATGCCCGGCCCGCCTCAGTGCGCGCCGGGCTTTTCCCGTTTAGGAGGTGCACTTGCGTTCACTGTTCTGGCGCATCCTGGCCAGCTTCTGGCTGGCCATCACCCTGGTTGCAGGCCTGTCGATCCTGCTGGGCCACATGCTCAACCAGGATGCCTGGATACTCAGCCGCCACCCTGGCCTGAATACGCTGGCCAGCAAGTGGGCCAGACACTACGAACAGGAAGGGCTGGATTCGGCACAACACTTCCTGGAGCGGCGCAAAGACCGCTACAAGATCGACGTGCAGGTGCTCGACGACAGTGGGGAAGCCGTGGTGCCCGGCACCTTCCCGCGCCGCGCGGCCGCGTTCGAGGCGCGCCAGCACAATGACGAGCGACGCTTGCCGTGGCGTCGGCTGACCGAGGAATACACCAGCCCCGACACCGGCGAAACCTACCTGCTGATCTACCGCATCCCCCACCCGGCGCTGGATGCCTGGCACCGCGAAAGCCTGCTGTGGCCACTCAGTGCGCTGGGGATCGCCCTGGTCGTGCTGACTTTGTTCAGCCTGCTGGTGACCCTGTCCATCACCCGCCCGCTCAGCCGCCTGCGCGGCGCCGTGCATGACCTGGGCCAGTCGACCTACCAGCAGAACAGCCTGGCGCAGCTAGCCGCACGGCGCGACGAGTTCGGCGTGTTGGCCAAGGACTTCAACAAGATGGGCGCGCGCCTGCAGAGCACCCTTGGCAGCCAGCGCCAGTTGCTGCGCGACGTTTCGCATGAGCTGCGCTCGCCACTGGCCAGGCTGCGTATCGCCCTGGCTCTGGCCGAGCGTGCCGGGCCGGAGCAGCGGGAAAGCCTGTGGCCGCGCCTGACCCGCGAATGCGACCGCCTGGAAGACCTGATCAGCGAAATCCTCACCCTGGCACGGGTGGATGCCGAACAGGCCCATGCCGAACCGGTCGACATCAACGCGTTGCTGGGGAGTGTGCGCAAGGACGCTCTGCTCAGTGCGCCGGACCAAGAGGTGCGCCTTGAAGCACAGCCGGGGCTGACCTTGCAGGGCTGGCCAACCCTGATCGAGCGTGCCGTGGACAACCTGCTGCGCAATGCCCTGCGGTTCAACCCGGTTGGCCAGCCGATCGAGGTCAGCGCCGTGCGCGAGCAGGACCGGATCGTGTTGAGCGTGCGTGACCATGGGCCGGGGGCGGCAGTGGAGCATCTGGCGCAGCTTGGCGAGCCGTTCTTCCGGGCGCCGGGGCAGGACGCGCCGGGGCATGGGCTGGGGCTGGCGATCGCGCGCAAGGCGGCGGAGCGCCATGGCGGCAGCCTGGTCCTGGACAATCATCCACAGGGTGGGTTTGTGGCCAGGCTGGAGTTGCCCCTGGCGGAAGCAACCGGCAGTTGATGTGATGTAAAGGCACCCGGCCCCTTCGCGGCGATCCGATTCACCCGCGAAGAGGCCGGCAGCCCTGATCCAGCCTTCAGGCCAAGGCTGCGTTACTCACCCCAGCCACTGACGAAATCGGCAGTCTCCAGCACTGGCGCCGTACGCGGTTCGTTCAGCGGCGTACCAACGTACAGGTAACCGATCAGCTCCTCGTTCTCGTTCAGCCCCAGGCCCTTGTGCACATGGGCATCGAACGCCATGTCGCCAGTGCGCCATACCGCCCCGATGCCCTGCGCATGCGCGGCAATCAGGATCCCGTGCGCCGCACAGCCGGCCGCCAGGCGCTGCTCGGACTTGGGCACCTTGAAGTGATCCTGAAGCTTGGCAACCACCACGATCAGCAACGGCGCCCGCAGCGGCATCGCGCGCGCCTTGTCCAGGGCAGCCTGGCTGGCATCGCCCTTTTGCTGCACGGCTTCGGCGAACAGCTCGCCCAGCTTTTCACGGCCCTGGCCTTCGATGGTGAGGAAACGCCACGGCCGCAGCTGGCCATGGTCCGGTGCCCGCAGGGCAGCCTGGAACAGCGCCTCGCGCTGGGCGGCATTGGGCGCCGGTTCGGTCAGGCGTGGCACGGATACACGGTTGAGCAATGCGTCGAGAGCCTCCATCGGCTACCCTCCTGGCAGTTGAATGTGCGGCCATTCTAGCGTTTACATCACCAGACCCATAGGTAGAATGGCGCCCTTCCGTTTCGAGTCAGAGCAGATCACATGGCGTTGCCGACCTTAAGGATCATTGGTTTCATCATCGGCATCTTCCTGATCACCCTCGCCGTCAGCATGGCCGTGCCGATGGCGACCCTGGTGATCTTCGAACGCACCGGTGACATGCCGTCGTTCCTGTGGTCGAGCCTGATCACCTTTATCGCCGGCCTGGCCCTGGTGGTGCAGGGGCGACCCGAGCATGTACACCTGCGCCCGCGCGACATGTACCTGCTGACCGTCTGCAGCTGGCTGGTGGTGTGTGTATTCGCCGCCCTGCCGTTCCTGCTCACCCAGCACATCAGCTATACCGACGCCTTCTTCGAAAGCATGTCGGGCATCACCGCCACCGGCGCCACCGTGCTCAGTGGCCTCGACAGCATGTCGCCGGGCATCCTGATGTGGCGCTCGATGCTGCACTGGCTTGGCGGTATCGGCTTCATCGCCATGGCCGTGGCGATCCTGCCACTGCTGCGCATCGGTGGCATGCGCCTGTTCCAGACCGAATCGTCCGACCGCTCGGAAAAGGTCATGCCGCGCTCGCACATGGTCGCCAAGTCCATCGTCGGGGTGTACGTCGGCTTCTCGATTTTCGGTTCGCTGGCCTTCTGGTGGGCCGGCATGAGCCCATTCGATGCGATCAACCACGCCATGTCGGCGATCTCCACGGGCGGTTTCTCCACCTCCGACCAGTCGCTGGCAAAGTGGGATATCCCCGCCGTGCACTGGGTCGCGGTAGTGGTGATGATCATGGGCAGCCTGCCGTTCACCCTTTACGTGGCGACCCTGCGCGGCAACCGCAAGGCGCTGATCCGCGACCAGCAGGTGCAGGGCTTGCTGGGCATGCTGGTGGTCACCTGGCTGGTACTCGGCACTTGGTACTGGTACAGCACCAACCTGCACTGGCTTGATGCCCTGCGCCATGTGGCACTGAACGTCACCTCGGTAGTGACCACCACCGGCTTCGCCCTGGGCGACTACAGCCTGTGGGGCAACTTCTCGCTGATGC
>NZ_JABMCN010000145.1 GCF_013179515.1 Pseudomonas sp. CM27 | reverse complement strand
AGCCACGACATCGGACGGATCCTCAAGCCCCCAGTGCGATTTCAGTGCAGGGCCGAAATATACCGGGCAAGCTTCACCGGCAGCCTTGTCGCAAACGGTGATGACGATATCAGGAGGGCAACCCTCGAACGCGTCATTGCCCTTGCTGCTCAGCCCATCCGTCGCGATGCCGGCATTCTGCAAGGTGGTCAGGCTGCGCGGCAACACCTGGCCTTTCGGAAAGCTGCCGGAACTGACGGCTTCAAATCCGTGAGGCGCCAGGTGATTGAACATGGCCTCGGAAAGGATACTGCGGCAGCTGTTGGCTGTGCACATGAACAGGACTCGCATGGGGGGCTCCTCCGCTTCGTGGCGGATGTCAGAGGCTAAGGCGCAATGCCAGGGCCGAAAGGGTGATCAACAGAACTGGCAGCGTCAGCAGGATGCCAACCTTGAAGTAGTACCCCCAGGTGATGCGCATGCCTTTGCGCTCCAGCACGTGCAGCCAGAGCAGCGTGGCGAGGCTGCCGATGGGGGTGATTTTGGGGCCGAGATCGCAGCCGATGACGTTGGCGTAGATCATCGCTTCACGCACCAGCCCTTGCGCCTCGCTGGCCTGAATCGACAAGGCGCCGACCAGCACGCTGGGCATGTTGTTCATGACCGAAGACAGCAATGCAGCGATCAACCCGGTGCCGATGGCGGCGCTCCACAGCCCTTGCTGCGCAAGGCGATCGAGCAGTTGGGTGAGCATATCGGTGAGACCGGCGTTCTTCAGCCCGTACACCACCAGGTACATGCCTAGAGAGAAGACCACCACCTGCCAGGGCGCTTCGCGCAGTACACGACGGGTTGAGATGCGATGCCCGCGAGCGGCGACGGCAAAGAGGATTGCCGCACAAGCTGCAGCTACCGCACTGATCGGAATACCCAGTGGTTCCAGGGCGAACAGGCCGATCAGCAATACCACCAGTACCCAGCCACCGACGTTGAAGGTCGCGCGGTCATGAATCGCCTCGCTCGGCGGCTTCAGGGCCGCGACTGTGTAATGCCTCGGGATATCACGGCGGAAGAACAGGAACAGCACCAGTAGGGTTGCGGCCACGCTGACGAAATTCACCGGCACCATCACCGAGGCGTATTCGCTGAAGCCGAGCCTGAAATAGTCGGCCGAGACGATGTTCACCAGATTGGAGACTACCAGCGGCAGGCTCGCCGTGTCGGCGATGAAGCCGGCGGCCATGACGAAGGCTAGCGTCGCGGCGGGCGAGAAACGTAGCGCAAGCAGCATCGACATGACGATGGGCGTGAGTATCAGCGCCGCACCATCGTTGGCGAACAGCGCTGACACCGCAGCACCGAGCAGCACGCAGAACGCGAACAATCGATAGCCACTGCCGTTTGCCCAGCGTGCCACGTGCAGCGCGGCCCACTCGAAGAACCCCGCCTCGTCCAGCAGCAGGCTGATGATGATGACGGCGATGAAGGTGGCGGTGGCGTTCCAGACAATGGCCCACACGGTCGGGATGTCATGCAGCGAAACGGCACCCGCCGCCAGGGCTATGAGGGCACCGAGCGCGGCACTCCAGCCAACGCCAAGCCCCTTCGGTTGCCAGATGACCAGGATGAGGGTGAAAACAAAGACGGCGATTGCGACCAGCATGAAGATCTCGCTCGATGTGGGTCAGCAGCAGGCAGCGTCACGGACGGGGCGGCCGTCCATGTTCTGCAACCGAAGCGAGTTGCCTGCCAGCCACTGTGAGTTGGCCTGCAAGGTCATCTGCAGCATTTCATGCACCCAGGCGGGAAGCTCCGGGTTAAGGCGGTAGTACACCCACTGCCCCTGGCGACGATCCAACAGCATGCCATTGCTGCGCAGCTGCGCGAGGTGGCGGCTTATCTTGGGTTGGCTGTCGTTCAGCGCGCACATCAGTTCGCAGACACACAGTTCACCGAGGCTGGCGATCAGCAGGGTGGCGCGAGCACGGGTCTCGTCGGATAGGCTCTTGAACACATCGGGCGGGGTAATCATGGCGGCACCAATACATATGGATAGCCGAATATACGGATTTACATATGTCATGTGCAAGGATTTCTAGAACAATCATCAAACCGTACAGGGCCAGATGCGTGAAAGCGTGGTGGACTCAGTCCACCGGGAGCAGCACCGTGGCGGCTAGCCCACCGCCAGCCCGGTTGTGCAAACGCACGTGGCCACCCAGCCGGTCGACGATGGTCGCTACGATGGACAGTCCAAGGCCTGCACCATTCGGGCTATTACGGCTGTAAAAACGCTCGAATACGCGCGACAGACTCGCTTCATCGATACCCGGCCCCTCGTCCTCGACGACCAGTTCGAAGTGATTGTCCAGGCGCCTGAGTGACACGGTGATCCGGCCAGCGGGCGGTGAGTGCTCCACCGCGTTGGACACCAGGTTCTGCAGGGCGATGCCCAGGGCGCCGGCATCGATCGCCAGGTGATGGTCGCCTTCACCGATGTCCAACGAGGGCTCAAGCCCGCGGTCCAATATCCACGGGGTCAGGTCAGCCAAGGTCTCGGTGACCACGGCGGCCAGGTCGACCTGTGTGCTCGCGCGCTGCCCCAACCTTGGCTCGACACGGGCGAGCGTAAGTAACTGGTTGACCACCCGGGTGAGCCGGTCGACCCCACCCATCAGAAAGCCCAGCGCCTTTTGCCGCTCGGCATCGCTGCTGGCCTCCAGCGCGTTTTGCGCATGCAGCCGCAGAACGGCCAGGGGTGTACGCATTTCGTGGGCGGCATCGGCAATGAACCGATGCTCACGCCGCAACAAGTCCTCGATCTGCGCCAGCAAGCGGTTGATGGCGGCCTGCATGGGCTCTAGCTCCGAGGGCAGCGGCACCAACTGCAGCGGCTCCAGCGAATCGGCGTGACGCCCACGGATGACGTTGGCCATGTTCTGCAACGGCCGCAATCCCCAGCCGATAGCGGCCCAAACCAGCAGTGCCAAGGCCAGGCTGCCGAGCAGAAACGGGAACAGGGTGTGCCGAACGATGCGGTCGATAAGGTCGTAGCGCACATCGTCGCGCTCGCCTACCCAGATCACCCAATGCCGTTCCGGTACCGGCAGCACAAAGCCGCGCCACTGCTTGCCACCACTGGATAAATCGTAAAACCCGGGGGCCGTCGGTGGAGGGTCGATGCTCGGCGCACTGGGTGTGTGCACTATCAGGCCAGCGCCGTCCTGCCAGACCTGGAAGGCCAACTTGCTCTCGTAGGGGTGGCCTACCCGATGGTGACCCGCCTGTGCCAATGCCACGTTGAATGCCTGGTACATCGCTTCACGCGAGCCACTTTGCACCGGCAGGCTCATGACGCCTTGCAGCAAGCGAGCGTTCTGGGCCAGGTGCGCGTCGTACACTTCGTTAATTTCATGACGGCTGTCGTGATAGTTATAGAGTGCCAGCAGGCCGGAACCCAGCAGCAGCAACAGCATCACCCGCCACAGGGTGCGCTGGCGCAGCGAGCTCATGCCTTGGCCTCGACCAGGTAACCAATGCCGCGCACCGTGCGAATGAGGCCGTTGAACAGCTTCTTGCGCAGGTGGTAGATGTTCACCTCCAACGTATTGCTCTCGGGCTCCTCATCCCAGCCATACAGCAACTGGGTCAGGCGTTCACGGGTGAAAACCTTGCCGGGTTGCGCCAGCAACTCATGCAGCAGCACGTACTCCTTCGGGGTCAGTACCACTTCAACGCCGTGGTAGTGAACCTGCTGGGTGGCCGGGTCGAGGCTGACCCCGGCATGTTCGATCAACACCTTGGCGCGCCCGGCGCTGCGGCGCAGCAAAGCCCTGAGGCGCGCCTTCAACTCGTTGAGGTCGAACGGCTTGACCAGATAGTCGTCGGCACCTGCGTCCAGGCCGGTGATGCGATCGTCGAGGGCATCCCGTGCGGTGAGGATCAGCACCGGCAGGCTGTCGCCGCCGGCGCGTACCCGCCGCAGCAGTTCAATGCCATCCATGCGGGGCAATCCCAGATCCAGGATCACCAGGTCGAAGGTCTCGTGCTGCAACGCATGCAAGCCACTGACACCGTCCCGCAACCAGTCGAGGGTATAGCCCTGCTGGCGCAAGCCGTCACAGATCCCTTCGCCCAGCGCGATGTCATCCTCAACCAGCAATAGCCGCATGTTCAGTCCTGTTTGTCCTTGATCGCCTTGAGTAAAGCATCGATATCGGCCCGGCGGCCCTGGTCAGCCAGCTCGCGCCCCGGCCGGGGCGGTGCCTGCAAAGCCTTTTGCAGGGCTGCGGTAGCCTCCGGGTAGCGCTTCTGCCGATACAGATGATCAGCCCAGAAATAGTTGCTGTCGATACCGTTGGGGTTGATCTGCAAGGCTTTGCGCAGCATCTTGTCGGCCATCTCGGTATCACCGAAACCAATCGGCCAGCCGGGCACTTGATCGTACAACGTGCCCAGGCTGGTATAGGCGGAGCCCTGCAGGGCGTTGGGGTCCAGCTTCATGGCCTGCTCCAGGCTTGCCCTCGCCGCCTTGACCTTGCCCAGTGCGCCAAGGCCACCGGTGGCGCCCGCCCAACTGCTGTTGATGATGCCATCCCAGATCAGTGGCTCAGCTGTGCCGGGGTATTGATGCACGAATGCAGCCGCGTCACCCGCCAGTTGTTCGAAGGCGTCGGCGCGCTTGTCCTTGGGTAACTGGTACTGGATCTGTGCCCAGCGCTGCTGCAGCTCGCTCAGGTGCTGCGTACCTGCCTGGTCCAATGCCCAGGTAACGGGGGCGAAGGCCAGCAAGCTGGCAATAAGCAGTCGCTTCATTTGATCGATTCCTTGGAGTGGCTACCGATGTAGCGGCGGATGACAGGCAGTTGTTTGCGCAGTGCTCGATCGACCACCCCCGGCAACATGCCGTTGATGCGCACGAAGAGCTTTTCCGGCCAGCCCAGGTACAGTTCGCTGCGTTCTGACTGCACCGCCTCGAGCACTGCACGGGCGACATCCGCCGGGTCGTCCATGCCGACCTTCAACGCCTGATTGAGCGCTGTTGCAGCGCTGCTGTTCATCGCCGTACGCGTCGCCCGGGGCGCTGCATAGAGCACATTCACCGCGGTATCGGCCAGCTCGCGGCGAAGCGCTTCCGAGAAGCCGCGCAGCGCGAACTTGCTGGCGCAGTAGGTGGCATAGCCGGGATAGCCGATCGAGCCATAGGTGGAGCCGACATTGACCACCAATGCCCTGGGCTGGGCGCGCAGCAACGGCAGGCAGGCGCGCGTCAGTTGCACAGGGGCCTTCAGGTTGATGTCCAGCAACTCGTCGAGTGCGTGCTCGTCCAGTTGGTCGAGCAAGGCGAAGCGGTTTACCCCGGCAGCGTTGATCAGCACATTTACGCCACCCATTTCGCGAGCCCGACCGACAACCTGCTCGCGCCCTTCCCGGGTACGCAGGTCGGCGGTCTGCCAACGCAGACGGTCCGGGTAACGGTTCATCAGGCCGGCCAGCTTGCCCATGTGCCGGCTGACCGCCAGCACCCGGGCACCCGCCGCGCACAGTTGTTCGGCCAGCTCCAGGCCGATGCCACCACTGGCACCGGTAAGAATTACCACGGACTCAGGCAAACGCATGGCGCACCTCGTGCTGCCCGGCGCGTGGCAGGCCTTGGAACATCTCGGTGTACAGACGGTAGACGATCCTGGCAGCGTGAATGACGGCTAGCTGGTCACTCTCATCATCGAGGCGGTCCATCAGCTGTTTATAGGTCACCATGTGGTCCTGGTCGAGCGCACCATGGGAGCTGAGGTAGCTGAAGGCCTGCTCAGGCAGGGCAAGCGTACTTTGGATAGCGCCCGCAGCCTGGGTAGCCAAGGCGATGCTGGTGCCTTCGAGCACATTGACCATGCCAAACAGCCCTACCGGGTTGCCACGGGCGATCAAGTCGTAAAGGTAGGCGACCATCAGCTCGATCGATTGCGCTGGCCGACCGTCACGTACGGCCTCCCAGTTGCCGCCGCAGGCCTTGATGTCGTTGAGGATCCACTGCTCGTGGCCGTACTCCTCCTCTATGTATTCGCACACGGCACCGCGCAGCCACTCCAGGCGCGACGGCAGACGCGCGCCACACGCCATCATCAGCGGGACGGTGTGGCGCACATGGTGATAGGCCTGGGTGAGGAAGGCGATGTAGCTGTCCAGGCTGACCTGGCCGACCAGCGCGTCCCGTATGACCGGCACGGCGAACAACGCGTGACGTTCCTGGGTAGTTTGTGTTTGCAGAGTGTCGAAAAAGGACATGGTCAACCTCACAGCGAAATGTCGGATAACAGGGTGTGATAGCGCTGCAGGATCGCCTCGCGTCGCGGGCGGCCGTTGGCAGTCAAGGTTTCGTCACGGTCGCTCAATGGCGCGGCAAGACGGCGCCAGGTATGCACCCGGGCGTAATCGGGCAATTGCGCGTTGCTGTTTTGTACGGCCTGTTCGATGGCCTCATCGCTGGCCGTGGGGTCCAGTGGCCAGAGCAGTGCCAGGTTGCGCGGCAGGCCTTCGCCATGCACGAACGCCTGGGCAATCACGCCGCCTTGGGTGAGCTCGGACTCTACCCATTCCGGGTTGACGTTACGCCCGAAACTGGTGATGAACTGGTGCTTCTTGCGTCCGTCCAGGTAGAGGTAACCCTCTTCGTCGAGGTGACCCAGGTCACCCGTTGCCCACCACTTGTCGCTGACAGGTGTGTCCCCCAGGTAGCCCAGCAAGGTCGAGCCGGCCACAAGCACCTCGCCATCACCCGAGATGCGCACCTGCACATGGGGCAACGGCTTGCCAACGCTGCCAGCGCGCACAGCCCCTGGGCGGTTCAGCGCCACCACCGAGGCGCACTCGGACAGCCCGTAACCCTCGAACACCGGCAAGCCCACCGCCTCGGCCCGGGCCAGCAGGCTGGGGGATACGCGAGCGCCACCCACCGCCACGAACCGCAGCGGACCCACACGCATGAGCCCGCGCTCGATGGCAGTGACCAACCCCATCAGCAACTGCGGCACAAGGATCAGGCTGTGCGCGCCACTGAGCGCAATTGCCGCCAGCAAGCGCGTGAAATCCACCTGGCTTGCCCCGCCCATGCCCAGCTGTTGCTGCGGGTAGAGCTGGACGCAGGCGCCCGCAATGAGCGCGGCGTAAACGCCCAGGTTCTCCAGCAAGACACCCAGCGGCAGTACCGCCAGGTAATGCTGCGGCTGGGCGGGCCGGCTGGCAGCCTCCAGTTCACGCGCCACCCGCAGCATGGTCTCAGCCCCCAGGCACACGCCTTTGGGTGCCCCGGTGCTGCCAGAGGTATAGGTGATCTTTGCCGTGCCCGCCGGCATCGCAATGGCGCCGTGCGCTCGCCTCCAGAAGTCCCCTGGCTGATGCTGGGCAAAGCCTTGCTCGAGTAGCTGAGCCGTCCATGGTTGTTGGCACAGAACAATCGTGGCACCACTCTGCCTCAGGCAATGTCGGAACTGAGCCGCGCTCAAGAACGACGGTACGATCACACAAGGGCGCTCGGCGAACAGTGCCGCCAGGTCCCAGAACAGCACTTCAGGCCCGTTATCCAGTACCACCACGAACGCGCCCGGTGGTTCACTCTGCAAACGGGCGATACGGGACTCAACCTCGTCGAGAAGCCCCCTGTAAGTGAAACGCTGAACCGGGCCCTGCACAGCTACATCATCAGGTCTGTGCTCGGCATGCTGGAGCAGTAAAGCCCGAAAGGCGCTCGGTTCATGCGGCATGACCGGCCTCCGGGGCCAAGCAGGGAAACCCAAGGCGTTGGAACACCCCCCCGCGGGTCAGGGCATCGAAGCCAACGCCGATGCTGCCGGCGAATACCTGAGGACGTTGATCGTAGTAGCTACCCCATTGGTCCATCTGGCCCTGTAGACGTTCTGGGTCGGCCGCGGCCAATACCGTGGGCATCAATCCCAGCCGCCGGAAACTGTTGATCAGCGTCGCCGCGCCTGTGAATGTGACCCACTCAAGACCGCGCATAGCTAACAGCCACGTCACGGCAATGATCATGATCCGCGCGCTGCCGGCGCTGAGTGACGCCAGGTTGCCCACCTCAACCATGCATGCTCGGTCCCGAGAAACGCCTGCAACCCGAGAGATGGCCGCCTCTATTGGCTCATCCAGATATCGCTCAAGGAACAGCGGACCTTCGCTCGCCGGTCGCATGCCGGCGGCGGCTATCAGTCGACCATGGCTGTCATGTAAGGCCAGCAGCTCTGGCAAGTAATGCTGCACATCTGCCTGATGCACGCTGGCAAAGCACTGGTGGATGAAATGCTGCAAGTCTTCACGTGCAGGATCACCTGCCACGTGGCGCGTCAGGTGAGCGTGATGGTCGGCATGGCTGCCGATGGGTAGCGGGAGCAGATTGCTCCAGTGAGGCTGGGTCATGAAATTCCCCCCGGTTTGGGTTCGACGGAGGGATTATCGGGATCGAATCTGAATGGAATCTGAAGTCGAACAGGCTATTTGTGACCATGGTACGGCGCTTGGAATGAACGCATTCCCCTGCAAGGGCTGCGCATTGGCTGAACGTCCGCCAAGGGTCGAAAGCTGCCGGTCACGCCCCTTGGCGGACATCTGTAACCGGGGCCGCGTCGCGGCCCATCGCCGGCAAGCGCGGCTCCCACAGGTACAGCGCATGCCTGAAGGCTGGCGATATTCCTGTGGGAGCCGGCTTGCCGGCGATGAGGCCGGTACTGACTACAGAGCTTTGGATCAGCTGTTGCAAATCAACCCGGCAGTGCCGCCAACACCGCACCCACCATGCGATTGAACGTAGCCGGCGAGTCCACGATGCGCGCGGGGGCGTTTGCCTCGCCGTCAGCACGCGTGGCGCGACGGCCCTGGTCGGCGGTGGCCGAGAGCTTGACGATCACCAGTTCGCGACGGGGGTTGATGTAGATTTTCTGCCCGAAGCGCCCGCTGGCCTCGACGGAACCTTCACCGTCATTTTTTTGGTACCAGTAATTGCGGTAGCCGTAGCCAGGGCGCCCAGGGCCGAGGCTGCCTTGGGCGAACACTGCCGGGTCCGCAGGCTGGAAAGTGCTGTGCACCGCCTGGTTGAAACTGTCGCCCTTGGCATCGCGGGCCAGTTCGCGGCGTACCAGTTCGGCAAAGCGGGCGGTGTCGCGCAAGTTGCAGCTGATGCCGCCGCTGGCCATTTCGGTACCGAGCGGGTCGACTTGCACATAGGCATCGTCCTCGGCGAAGCGTGACCACAAACGCTGCTCGACCAACTGCGCCCAGTTCAGCCCGGTGATACGCCGCAACGCCCAGGCCAGCGCTTCCGGCGATCCGTTCTGGTAGAAGAACGGCGCCTGGCCAGCGGGGTTCGGCGCCTGCAGTACCTGCCGCAGGAAGCTGTAGATATCCCCTGGCATGCCCTCGCCCCGCGGGATCAGGCCGGTGGCGGCAAACAGGCCGAGGTCCGGCGGCATCTGCGCGGGGTACTGCACCGCCACCTGCATATCCAGGTTGGCCTGCACCGTCGCCTCGCCAAACGGCGTGCCGCGCAGTTCCGGCACGTAATGCGCCAGCGTACGTTGCGGGTCGAGCGCACCTTCAGCGATCAGCTGTGCGGCGATCAGGCCGGTGACCGACTTGGTCATCGACGCCCAGATGTGGGGCTGACCGGGTTGGAAGCCGTCCATATAACGCTCGAACACCACCTTGCCCCGGTGGAGCACGATCAGCCCGTCGGTGCTGGTTTGCTGCAGGTAGCCGGCCAAGGTCAACGGCTGGTCGCCGGCGCTGAAGGCCAGTTGGTCAAGCGCCGCCGCGCGGCCTTCGGTCAACGCCAGCGGTGTGGCTGCGCGGCCGATACTCCGGGTGGGTGACACCTCGCGGGCGTGGCGCATCGACCAGCGCAAGTACGGTGGCTGAAAGGCGTTGGCCTGGTTGACCCGCAACTCCGGCGCCGGAGGGAACCCCTCCATCACACCTTGCCCGGTCGGTGCACCGACCGCCAGGGTTGGGGCCAGGGCACCGGCCAGCACCAGGGCGATACCCGTCAGGTTGGCGGATGAAGGGTGCATGCTGCGCTTGGACATGGTCGTGCTCCTTGGTTGCACTAGAAGTTGGCGCCCACGCTGAACGCCACATAATCGCGGTCGCCGCGGGTGCCGTAATCGCCGTCGAGGTAATCGGTATAGGCCAGGCTGGCCCAGTACTGGCTGGCCAGGCTGAGGTCCACGCCCACGCTGATCGAGCGCGAGCCTTCGTTGAAGCCCGAGCTGTCCGCCGGTGAGTAACCCTTGACGTCATGGGCCCAGGCCAGGCCTGGGCGAATGTCCAGGCCTTGGATCAGGTTGGGGTAGCTCCAGGTCGCGCGCAGGCGGTAGCCCCAGGAAAAGGGTGTGACAAAGCCCTCGTCGTTGCAGTCGCCCGGGCTTTTCGAGATCGCCAGGCACAGGCTGTTGTCGGCCAGCTCGCCGTTGCCATAGGCACCGGAGCGGCCATACCGCGGCCCGAAACGCCCCTCCAGCCCGCCGACATAGGTGGCGCCCACTTCGCCCATCAGCAGAAGCTGGTTAGCGCCCATGACCTGGCTGAACGCCTGCACGGCCGATATCTGGGCCTGGGTCACCTCCTTGCGCCGGTAACCGTCGAAGGGTGTGTTGTCTGTCGCAGGGCGCAGGCCGTCGGCGTTGAGCGGGCTGCGGCCAGGGGCATTGAGCAATGACTGCAGCAGATCGTTGCCGTTGAGCTGCACCGGCATGTTCGGCCGGTAGCTCAGTTCGCCCTGCACGGCGGCACCGTTGCGCAGGGTGGTGGCGAAGGTCAGGCCGTACAGGCGGATGTCTTCGGGGTATTGCGCCCGGTACTGCGAGGTGCCCATGCGCAGCGCGCCGGCCAGGGTCTGCCCGTTGCTGGACGCCAGAAAGGCACCGCAATTGGCCAGCGCCACACCGACGTTGCCGCACAGTTCACGGGCAAAGCCCGAATTGGCGTAATAGCGGCTGCTGACAGTATCCAGGTACGGCGAGCGGCTGTGGTAATTGGCGGCGAAAAGGCCAAACTCGGTATCCAGTGGTTCAACGTACCAGTGCAGCGAAAAACCCCATTGGCCACCGTTGCGTGCATCCTGGTCGGCGCCCCGAGGCACGCGCACGCCCTCCTCCGTCAGCGTCACACCAAACGGGGCCAGGGCCGGCGACACAGCCGGGTTGGTCACCATCTGCCCGCCGACATCCAGCCCCTGGCAGCCTTCGGGCATGAAGTCGTTGCCGGAAAAGAACGTTGCGCAGTTTTCCAGTCGGGTCTGCTCCCAGTCCAGCTGGTAGAAGGCATCGAAAGACAGCGCCTGGTTGAGGTTCTGCGTGACATACAGCAGGTTGACCGGCGCCAGGGCGTCTTTCACTTCCGAGCCTGGCCGGCGCAGCGCAGCCTGGTTGAAGGGGTTGATCACGTTCAGCCCGCCCTGGATGAACAGGCTTTCCCCCCAGTTGACCACCTGTTTGCCCACCCGCAGCGAACCGGGCTCACCGCCAATGTCGTAGAGGCCATAGGCGAACGCATCGAGCAGCTCCGCCCCGGCGGTTTTCGCCGAAACCTGGCGGTTGCGGTCGTCGATGTCGACGGCCCGCTGGCTGTGGTCGCGCTGCGCGGTGTCATACCAGTAGGTGCCACGCAGGAAGACACCCACGTTATCGCGGTGCAGCTCCAGGTCATGGGTGCCTTTGAACATCGCCGAAAACACATCGCCCGAGCGGTAGTTGCGCCGCGCGTCGTTGCCATTGGCAGCCTGCAACTCTGTTTGTCGGGGTTGGCAGTGCTGACGGCGGTACTCAATGACAGCGCCGAGTCGAAACGCCCTTGCAGCGAGCCAACGTTGAATTGAACGCCCGCAACCGGGGTGGCGAGCAGGCAGCACAGGGCCGCCAGCGGCGCCTGGCGCCGGCAGAATAGGAGGGTTGCGCTCACTCTTAACCTCTTGTTGTTTTATTAGAGAGGGAAATGATGGGTTCAGCGCGGACGCGCCGGCCGCCCAGGCCGGCGGTGTCGGTGACGAGCAGTATCAGGCAGGTTTGATTACGCTCACAAATAGCGTCTTCGGATCAATGCCATGCCGGTTCGTTATGGCTCCAAGGCGGTGCTTCAGAGCACTTCGAACAAGCCTGCCGCGCCCATCCCCCCGCCCACGCACATGCTCACCACCACGTAGCGAACCTTGCGCCGGCGGCCTTCGAGCAACGCATGCCCGACCATGCGCGCACCGCTCATGCCATAGGGGTGGCCGATGGCGATGGCGCCCCCGTTGACATTGAGCCGCGCCGGGTCGATGCCCAGGTGTTCGGCGCAATAGAGCACCTGGCAGGCGAATGCCTCGTTGATCTCCCACAAGCCGATGTCCTCGATCCGCAACGCGTGGCGCGCCAACAGGCGCGGTATCGCCAGCACCGGGCCGATGCCCATTTCCTCCGGGGCCAGGCCCACCACCGCCATGCCCCGGTACAGCCCCAGCGGCTGGCAGCCTGCGCGTGCCGCCCGGGCACCACTCATCAGCACACAGGCGCTGGCACCATCGGACAACTGGCTGGCATTGCCCGCAGTCACGCAGCCGCCCTCGATCACCGGTTGCAGTGCCTCAAGGTCCGCCAGCCGGGTGTGCGGGCGGTTACCTTCGTCCTGGCTCAGGTGCACGCGCTCGTGGGACTGGACGCCAGTGGCCTTGTCGACGACCTTGCGCTGCGCCGTGACTGCCACGATTTCATCAGCGAACAGCCCGGCCGCCTGCGCTGCCGCTGTGCGCTGCTGCGACAGCAAGGCGTAACGGTCCTGGGCGTGGCGGTCGATACCATAGCGTTTGGCGACGTGCTCGGCCGTGTGCAGCATGGGCATGTAGGCGTGCTCGCACAGGCGCCGCACCGTGGCGTCCTGGGCAGCATTGGCAGCCTGCATGTGCGCGTGCTGCACCAGGCTGATCTGCTCCTGCCCGGCCCCGACCACCACCTGCATGCCCTCGCCGCGGATCTGCTGAGCGCCGATGGCAATGGCCATCAGCCCTGAAGCGCATTGGCGGTCGATGGTCTGCCCGGCCACCGACTGCGGCAAGCCAGCCGCCAGGGCCGACAAGCGCGCCGGGTTGATGGCGGCGGTCCCGCTTTGCATGGCGGTGCCCAGCACCAGGTCCTCGACTTCGTCCGGTTCCACGCCGGCGCGCTCGACGGCGGCGCGGATGGCAATGGCGCTCATGCTGGGGGTGGTGAGGTCGTTGAACGCGCCGCGCCAAGCCTTGGCGATGGGCGTGCGCGCGGTGGATACGATGACGGCGTCTTGCATGAAACGGCTCTCCTTGGGCAGTTACACCGGCAGCAGGCTTTCGTAGGCGCTGCGCAATTTGGCGGGAATAGTGACCGGGCGGTTGTTCAGGCGATCGACGAACACATGAGTGAAACGGCCAGCGGCGCAGGCCTCGGGCTCGCCCTCGACGAACACGGCCAGGGCGTAGTGCACCGAACTGTTGCCCAACCGTTCGACGGCGATGCCCACCTCGATGCGTTGCGGGAAGGCGACGGCGGCGAAATAGTCGCAGGCAGACCCGGCCACGTAGGCCACCACCGGGTCGTGGTGGATATCAAGGCCGGCGTGCTCGATCAGCCAGGTATTCACGGCACTGTCGAAAAACCCGTAATAAACGACGTTGTTCACATGCCCATACAGGTCGTTGTCGTGCCAGCGCGTGGTGATCGGCTGGAAGTAGCGGTAGGCGCCGCGCAGCGGGCGTTCCCTGGCCATGTTCAAAACGCCGCCTGATAGAGGGCCAATGCGTCGTCGAGGGTGACCTTGCGCGGGTTGTTGACCAGCAACCGTTGCTGTTGCAGGGCATCCTCGGCCAGCAATGGCAGGCTGTGCCGCGGCACCCCGACATCTCGCAGCCGGCTGGGCAGGCCGCAGCGTGGCGCCAGCTGCTCCAGCTCATCGATGAACTGCTTACACAGATCATGCGGGTCGCCAGGCACCAGCCGATCGCCCAGCAGTGCCGGGGCCAGCGCGGCATAGTCGGCGAACGCTTCGCGACGGTTGAAGCGCATCACGTGGGGCAGCACCAGCGCATTGGCCAGCCCGTGCGGCACGTGGTAACGCGCACCCAACGGGTAGGCCAGCGCATGCACCGCCGCCACTGGCGCGTTGGCAAACGCCTGCCCGGCCAGGCAGGCGCCCAGCAGCATGGCCTGGCGCGCCGCCAGGTTGCCACCGTTGTGCACCGCCTGGTCGAGGTTGCCGGCCAGCAGCGCCAGCGCCTCACGGGCCAACAGGCTGGACAGCGGGTTGCGCTTGTACTGGCTGGTGGTGGCCTCGATGGCATGGACCATGGCATCGATCCCTGTAGCGGCGGTGATCGCCGGGGGCAGGCCCAGGGTGCGCTCGGCGTCGAGCAACGCCAGGTCGGGCAGCAACAGGGGGGAAATCACCGCCATCTTGGCCGCCTCGCCGGTGGTGACCACGGCCACGGGTGTGACCTCCGACCCCGTCCCGGCGGTGGTCGGCACCTGGATCAGCGGCAGGCGCTGGCCTTTGGCCTGGTCGATGCCGTAGACCGCCTCCAGGGTCTGATCACAGGCCGGGTGCGCCAGCAGCGCCACCAGCTTGGCGACATCCATGGAGCTGCCGCCACCGAAGCCGACGATCAGCTCGGCGCCGATATGCCGCGCCCGAGCGACGGCCGACAGCACGCAGGCATGGCTGGGGTCGGCGCTGACCTCGCTGAAGATCGCCACGCTCAGGCGGGCCTGGGTGAATCCTGGCAGCAAGTCATCGAGCATGCCCAGGTTGACGATACCCGGGTCGGTCACGATCAGCACGCGGCGCAC
>NZ_JABMCN010000144.1 GCF_013179515.1 Pseudomonas sp. CM27 | reverse complement strand
CCTCGTGAACGAATGAGGAGCGCTTCCGTGGGCAACTACAACTTCAAGCCCGACCTGTGCTTCAACGCGCGGTGCTGGTGGCAGCTGGGAGGTGTTAGGGTTGAAGGGGAGTGGGGCGCTGCTGTCGACCACCTGGCGCCGCTGTGGGTGCGCTTCGAGAGTGGCGATGGCGAGGATGGCTGGTTAAGGGCGGAGCCGGAGGGCGCGCTCGAGCCTTCCTCCAGCCTGCGGGTGAAGCGGCCTGGCATTCTCTGCGACATCCTGTGGTTTGGCGTTTACCAGATATACGGGCAATTCACGTACGAAATCAGACCCGCCTATTTCGGCAAGACGGTTTACCTCTGGCCGCGACTTGAATATGCGATGACCAAGGATTTCGGCTATCTGGGCATGTCGGGGAGCCCGCAGCCAGCCGGTACTCACAACGCCCCGCAGTGGGGGGTGGAGGGCCTCGACCCGCGGCAGCTGGAGGTGGGTGAACGGCTGAGCAATCTCCAGCTGATCGATCCGTCGGGACGGACTGTCAGGCGTTACCGACAGTTCGGCCGCCCCTATCTGGCTACGCACCAAGGCGTGCGGGGGGCGCTAAGCCTGGAAGTGATGACCGTGCCTGTCCCGCCGCACCCCAGGCCTTTGGGCTAGCCGGCAGCGACGTCAGTCGCCGGTGTATTCGCAACCGCTGGTGCAGGTCTCGTGGATGCGCACCTTGGACAGCTCTGGCATCAGCGGCTTGACCTGTTCCCAGATCCACTTGGCGATCACTTCGCTGGTGGGGTTTTCCAGGCCCGGAATGTCGTTCAGGTAGTTGTGGTCCAGTTGCTCGTAGATCGGCTTGAAGATTGCCTTGACCTCGGCGAAGTCGCGGATCCAGCCGGTGTGCGGGTCCAGCGGGCCGGTCAGGTGCAGGCCGACCTTGAACGAGTGGCCGTGCAGGCGGCCGCACTTGTGCCCGGCAGGGACGTGGGGCAGGCGGTGGGCGGATTCGAATGTGAACTCTTTGAAAATTTCCACGCGGGCTTTGCTCTGTGTGAATCGATAGTGTGTGCAGTCTAACAGTTCGCCTTGGCATCTTCAGCGCCTATCAGATCGAGCGCCGTTCCACTTGCCTCAAGCCAGGCCCATCGCCAAGCCCCCATCGCCACGCGGCTGCGCTATCATCCCGCCAGCTGTTTTCAGGTTGAATTAAGGACCGCTGGTTAATCTTAACCCCGTAGACAACTTGCACAGTTCTCAGGAGAGAATGCCGATGAAAACCTTGACTGCCCTGTTCACCGCCGCTGCCCTTGCCCTGGGCGCCAATGCCGCATTCGCCAAGGACGTACAGCCCGACGAAGTGGTCAAACTGGTCAACGCCAAGACCATCAAGTCGCTGGACGAACTCAAGGCCGCCGCCGTGGCCAAGCACCCTGGCGCCACTGTCACCGACTCGGAGCTTGAAGACGAGTACGGCCGCTACATCTACAAGGTCGAACTGCGCGACACCCAGAACCTGGAGTGGGACGTGGCGCTGGACGCCAAGACCGGTGAAGTCCTGAAGGACGAGCGGGACAACTGATGATCCACCTACCACGCCCGGCGCGCTACCTGGCGCTGGCGCTGCTGGCCGTATGCTCCCTTGCTGCGGCCCGCGACCTTGACCAGGACGAAGCGCTGAAGCTGCGTCAGAAGGGCATCATCCTGCCGCTCGAACAACTGCTGCAAACCGCCCTGGCACGTCACCCCGGGGCGCGTTTGCTGGAGGCCGAGCTGGAAGAAGACGACGACCGCTACGAATACGAAGTAGAGGTGCTCACGGCTGAAGGTGTGGTGCGCGAGATCAAGCTCGATGCCAGCACCGGCGCCCTGCTCAAAGACGAGGAAGACGACTGAATGCGCCTGTTGCTTGTCGAGGACAATGTGCCGCTGGCCGATGAACTGACTGCCGGCCTGCAGCGCCAGGGCTATGCCGTGGACTGGCTGGCCGATGGCCGTGATGCGGTGTATCAAGGCCAGAGCGAACCGTACGACCTGATTATCCTGGACCTTGGCCTGCCGGGCCTGCCCGGCCTGGAAGTGTTGGCCCAGTGGCGCGCCGCCGGCCTGGCCACGCCGGTGCTGATCCTCACTGCCCGCGGCTCGTGGGCCGAGCGTATCGAAGGGCTGAAGGCCGGTGCCGACGATTACCTGAGCAAACCCTTTCACCCCGAGGAGCTGCAGCTGCGCATCCAGGCACTGTTGCGCCGGGCCCGCGGCCTGGCCAACCAGCCGACGCTGGAAGCCGCTGGCCTGCACTTGGATGAAAGTCGCCAGTGCGTCAGCCGCGAGGGCGTGGATATTCAGCTGACCGCCGCCGAATTTCGCCTGCTGCGCTACTTCATGCTGCATCCGCAGCAGATCCTGTCCAAGAGCCACCTGGCCGAACACCTGTACGACGGCGAAACCGAGCGCGACTCCAATGTGCTGGAAGTGCACGTCAACCACTTGCGGCGCAAGCTTGGCCGCAGTGTCATCGAAACCCGCCGTGGGCAAGGTTACATCTACGCGGGGAGTACCGGGTGAAGTCGATCCAGGCGCGCCTCAGCCTTGGCCTGGTGGCGGTGCTGGTGGTGGTCGGCGTGGTGCTGGCGCAACTGACCTTGTGGTTGTTCGAGGCCGGACTGCAGCGCTACCTGGAAAACGGCCTGCGCAAGGAAAGCGAGAACCTGCTGGTGGCCCTGGTACGTGGCCCGTCCGGGCTGCAGCTGGACGAGCGGCGTATTTCGGCGGCCTACCAGCGGCCTTTTTCCGGCTACTACTTCCGTATCGATTTCGATAACGGCACCTGGCGCTCGCGCTCGCTATGGGACCTGGACATGTCCAAGCCCTCTGCGCCGGGCCTTTCCGACAGCCATGAGCTGGGCCCGGAAGGGCAGCAGTTGCTGGCGTTGCGAGCGGACTATCGACGCTTGGGCCAGGATATCTCGATCACTGTGGCGCAAGACTATTCACCGGTGCGCGAAGGCTTTCGGCGCCTGCAGCAGATCGGCCTGGGCATGGGCCTGGTGGCGCTGATCCTGGTGCTGGTGCTGCAGCGCATTACCGTGACCCGCTCGCTACGGCCATTGGAGCGGGCGCGCCAGCAGATCGCCCAGTTGCAGCAGGGCCAGCGCTCGCAGCTGGATGCCGAGGTGCCCAGCGAGCTGGCGCCGCTGGTGGGGCAGATCAACCACCTGCTGAGCCATACCGAGGACAGCCTGCGGCGTTCGCGCAATGCCCTGGGCAACCTTGGCCATGCGCTGAAGACGCCGCTGGCGGTGTTGCTCAGCCTGGCCTCCAGCGAGCGCCTGAGAGACTTGCCCGAGGTGCGCGCGCAGATGCGTGGGCAACTGGAGCAGATCCAGCAGCGCCTGGCGCGTGAACTTAACCGGGCGCGCCTGGCGGGTGACGCGCTGCCCGGCGCGCAGTTCGATTGTGACGCCGAATTGCCCGGGCTGCTGGGGACGTTGGGCATGATTCATGGCGAAGGCCTGCTGCTGGCCAGGGATGTACCGGCCGGCTTGCTGCTGCCGTGGGACCGCGAGGACGTCCTGGAGCTGCTGGGCAACTTGCTGGACAACGCCTGCAAGTGGGCTGACAGCGAAGTGCGCCTGGGCATCACGGCGGATGCCGACGGTTATCGACTGTGGGTCGATGATGATGGGCCGGGTATCCCGGAGGGCCAGCGACAGCAGGTGCTGGAGCGGGGTTCGCGGCTGGATGAGCAGGTTGACGGGCACGGCCTGGGGCTGGGCATCGTGCGCGATATCGTGGAGGCCTGGGGCGGGCAGTTGGCGCTTCTGCAAAGCCCGCTGGGCGGGTTGCGGATATGTATCGAATTGCCGCGCAAGGCTCGATAGCGCCACTGCAATAATATTGCAGTACAGGCGCATTTTTTTGAATTAGCCCAAACGCGCACCACCCGGCAAAATCCCCCTCATGAAACCCTGCGGTTTCCATCTCTCCACGGACGGAGCCCCCTTGAAGATATTGCGCTCGCAATACAAGGCCCAGGCCAGCGCGGCTGGGCTTTCTTTTTTAACCAGAATAACCACAGATCCCGATTACCTACATGTCTGCCTCGCGTTCCGAAAGTCGTCTGCAGCGGCTGTTGCCCGCGCCCCTGAATATCCCCCCAAAAGAATGGTTGCGTGCCGGTATTGGCGGGCTGCTCGGTCTGTTCCTCGCGGGCTGGCTGACCAGCATGGCCTATGGGCCGAGCATCGCCTTGCACCTGCTGGGCCCGCTGGCGGCGTCGGCTGTGCTGGTGTTCGCGGTGCATTCCGGCCCGTTGGCGCAACCCTGGCCGGTGCTCGGCAGCTACGCCCTGGCTGGCGCGGTCGGCCTGGCCATGCGCCAGGGTTTCGGCGCCGAGCTATGGGTGGCCGCTGCTGCCTTGGGCATCTCGCTGCTGGTGATGTGCCTGCTGCGTTGCCTGCACCCGCCCGGTGGCGGGGTGGCGGTGAGTGCGGTGCTTGCCGACCCGGGCCTGACCGCGATGGGCGATCACCTGCTCGAGCCTGTGCTGCTCAATGCGCTGATCCTGGTGGTGGTGGCGATCATCTACAACCGGCTGACGGGCGTGCGTTACCCCAAAGGTGCGCTGCCGCGCAAAGACCTGCACCACACCCATGACCCGCTGCCCAGCGAGCGGGTCGGCATCCGCAGCGAAGACCTGGATCAGGCCCTGGAGGAGCTGGGTGAATTTGTCGACGTCACCCGCGATGAACTGGAGCGCATCATCCTGGCCACCGAGCAGCACGCCCTGCAGCGCAGCCTTGGCGGCATCACTGCGGGCTCGGTGATGGCCCGCGATGTACAGTTCGCCTCGCCCGATACCACCCTGGAGCAGGCCTGGAAAATGCTGGCCAGCCACCACCTGAAAACCCTGCCGGTGCTGCAGCAGGGCAAACTGGTCGGCATCGTCAGCCTCAGCGACCTGGTCGGCCCGGCCATGCAGCGTGGTGGTCGCGGCTGGCGCGGGCTGTTTGGCCGCAAGGTGGTGCGCATGGAGCAGGTGATGAGCCGGCGGGTCATCAGTGTCAGCAGTCAGCACCCGCTGGACCGCCTGCTGCCGCTATTGTGTGAGCAGGGTCTGCATTGCCTGCCGGTGCTCGAGGGTGACACGCTGGTCGGGGTGATCACCCAGACCGACCTGATTGCCGGCCTCAAGCGCCAGTTGCTCAGCAAGGCCGAAGCCTCAGATAGCCGGGTCCCAACGCTGTGACCAGTCGCTGGCGCCGGCGGCCACTAGCCGGCGCAGGATGGCAAAGGCCTGTTGCAGGGCGCCGCTGTCGCGCTTGCGCGGGTAAACCAGGAAAGTCGGGTAGGTGAACTCCGGCGCCTGCGGTACGCGCTCGAACACCCCACGGTCCAGGTAGGCCTGCACCACCCGGGTGCGGAAGTAGCCACTGCCGCCCTGGTCGAGAATGAACTGCAGGGCCAGCGGCCCCAGGTTGAAGCTCAGCGCCGGGCGTGCGCAGTCGGGCAGGGCGGCATCGTGCTGGCGGCGGAAGGCTTCGCCCCAGTCGATGTAGATATAAGGGTCTGGCTGGTCGACCCGGCGCACGCGGATCAGTTTCTCTTCCATCAACTGTTCCACCTGCAAGCCTGGCCCGTAGGTCGGCTGGTAGACCAGCGCGGCGTCCAGCAGGCCCATTTCGACCTTGCGCAGCAACGACTCGCCGTCACTGACCTCACTGCGAATGGCATGGGTGGGCAGCTCGCGGTGCAGGGCGCTGACCCAGTCGAGCATCATCGGGTTTCCCAGGCTCACCTCACCCCCCACATGCAGCACCTGCTGGCAGCCTTCGGGCAGTGGCAGATCGCGGCGCGCTGCTTCCCAGATCTGTACCAGCTGGTTGGCATAGCTGACGAACGCCTCGCCGTCGCTGGTCAGGCTGGCGCCGCTGCGGCTGCGCACGAACAGCTGGCAGCCCAGTTGCTGCTCCAGGCGTTGTACACGGGCGGTGATTGCGGTCTGTGACACGAACAGGCGTTCGGCGGCGGCGACCAGGCTGCCGCAACGCACGACTTCCAGAAAAGTACGGGCCTGATCGATATCCATGAGCTGCTCGGTGGCTGAGGGGTGGCCTATTCTAGAGGCTTTGCACTGTTGTGGGGCGTTTTTGCCGTTGTCTGCAAATTTGCAGGTCGGTTGTGACTTTAGTCCCATGGCGACGCGGGTGTAGCGGTCCATACTCAAGATTCGCCCTTCAATAACAACAAGTACCGGGTCCCCTTCGATATGAGCTACCAGCACAGCTACGCCCACTCCATTTCCGACCCTGCCGCATTCTGGGCGGAACAGGCCGCGCACCTGGCCTGGCACCGCAAGCCTGCCCTCACACTGCAGGAAAACGCCGACGGTACCCATCGCTGGTTCGCCGATGGTCGCCTGAACAGTTGCTACCTGGCCCTCGATCACCAGATCGAACAGGGCCGTGGCGAGCAGTTGGCGCTGATCTACGATTCGCCGGTAACCGGCATGCAGCAGACCTACACCTACCACCAGCTGCGCGACGAGGTGGCACGCCTGGCCGGCTTGCTGCGCCAGCTGGGGGTGAACAAGGGTGACGGGGTGATCATCTACATGCCCATGGTGCCGCAGGCGGCCATGGCCATGCTGGCCTGCGCGCGGATTGGCGCGGTGCACTCGGTGGTGTTCGGCGGCTTTGCTGCCAACGAGCTGGCGTTGCGCATCGACGACGCCCGGCCGACGCTGCTGCTGACGGCGTCCTGCGGGGTGGAGTTCGACCGGGTGATCGAATACAAGCCGCTGGTCGACCGCGCGCTGCAACTGGCCCGCCACCAGCCGCGCAAGGTGCTGCTGCTGCAACGGCCGCAAGCGCCTGCAGACATGCAGCCAGGCCGCGATCTGGACTGGCAGGCGGCGATGGCCAGTGCCAGGCCTGTAGCGCCGGTCGAGCTGGATGCCGCAGACCCGCTGTACATCATGTATACCTCGGGCACCACCGGGAAACCCAAGGGTATCGTCCGCGAAAACGGCGGCAATGCCGTGGCGCTGTGCTATGCCATGCGTCATATCTACGGCATGCAGGCTGGCGATGTGTGGTGGGGAATCTCCGATGTGGGCTGGGTAGTTGGCCATTCACTGATCGTGTACGGGCCGTTGATGAGCGGTTGCACCACGGTGTTCTACGAAGGCAAGCCAATCCGCACCCCGGACGCCTCGGCCTACTGGCGGGTGGTGCAGCAGTACAAGGTCAACGCGCTGTTCTGCGCGCCCACCGCCATGCGCGCGATCCGCAAGGAAGACCCGGAGGGCGAGCTGATCCGCAGGCACGACCTCAGCTCGCTGCGCCAGCTGTTCCTGGCTGGGGAAAAGCTCGATTCCAGTACCCACGAATGGCTGCAACGTGTCAGCGGCAAACCGGTACACGACCATTGGTGGCAGACCGAGACCGGCTGGCCGGTTACCGCGCCTTGCGTAGGGCTGGACGGCAGCGCGGCGAAACCGGGTTCCAGCAACCGCGCCGTGCCGGGCTATCACGTGCAGGTGCTGGATGACGATGGACACCTGGTGGGCCCCAACCACCAGGGTTCTATCGTCATCGCGCTGCCATTGCCGCCCGGGTGCAGCCAGACGCTGTGGGGCGACCACGAGCGTTACCTGCAGGCTTACCTGCGCACCTATCCGGGGTATTACCACACGGGCGATGGCGGTTATCTGGACGATGACGGGTTCGTCTACATCATGGGGCGCACGGATGACGTGATCAACGTGTCCGGGCACCGGCTGTCTACCGGCGAAATGGAGGACCTGGTGGCGCGGCACCCGGCAGTGGCGGAATGCGCGGTGATTGGCGTACATGATGAAATCAAGGGGCAGGTGCCGTTGGCACTGGTGGTGCTGAAGGATGGGGAGGGCATTGCCGAGGCGCAGTTGCTGGTCGACCTGGTAGGCAGCGTGCGCGAGGAGATTGGCCCGTTGGCGTGTTTCAACCGGGTGCGGCTGGTGAAGCGGCTGCCCAAGACCCGCTCGGGGAAAATTCTTCGCGCGGTGCTGCGCAAGATTGCCGACGGGCAGGACTATGTGCCGCCATCGACCCTGGATGATCCGGCGGTGCTGGGCGAGATCGAGGCGGTGCTGGCGGATTTGCCCAGGGCGGGCTGATTGACCCCGCCGGCCTCTTCGCGGGCCTGCCCGCCAAGAGGCCGGTACGGCCCGACCAGTACTAAAGCCCTGTCTGGTGCAGTTGTCCCAGCCGGCTGCGCGTACGCATCAGGTCGGCCAGTGGCCCGCCCAGGCTCTCTTCCAGCGGCCGTGTACCGATCAGTGTCAGCTGCCGGTCCTGGTCATACAGCACGTCCACCAGGTTGACGAAGCGCTGCTGAGCGGCCAGCGAGCACTCAGACAGATCATCCAGTCCATCGATGATCCACTCGTCGTACTGCCCGGCCAGCACCAGGTAGTCGATCACCGCCGTGGCCTTCTCGCAAAGGTCGTCAAAGGCCAGCACCACCCGCCGGCCATCGGTGGCCAACGCGCGCAACGGGCGCTTGTTCACCTCCAGCATCACCGGGCATTGCGCAGGCACGTTCAGGGCCTGGCGCTGCTCCGCATTCCCTGGCCAGACGTAGTGGCCCTGGGTAAAACGCTGATGCTCACGGTTGGCCGGCAGGCTGCGAAAGTCCGTGTCGCCGCCCACTTCCAGCACTTGCATGGCGCTGTTGATCAGGCGGATCACCGGCAGGAAGCGCTCATGGTACAGCGGGTTGGGCAACAGCCCTTCGGGGGCATAGTTGGAGGTCACCAGCAGGAATACCCCGCGCGCGAACAGGGCCTTGAACAGGCGGGTGAGCAGCATGGCATCGCCAATGTCATGCACATGGAACTCGTCGAAGCACAGTACCCGGCAGTCGCCCACCAGCTCGTCCAGGGTTGCGCGCAGCGCATCATCCAGAGCGCGGTGGCAATGCATGCCCTGGTGCAGGCGGGCAAAGAAGTCATGAAAATGCAGCCGCTGCTTGGCCTCGACCGGCACCGCCTGGAAAAAGCCATCGAGCAGCCAGCTTTTGCCCCGGCCCACCGAGCCATACAGGTAAAGGCTGCGGGGCTGCCCTTGCTCCAGCTGCACCAGTTGCTCGGCCATGCACTCGATCACCCGGCGCTGGCCTTGGCTGAGCTGGTAACCACGGCTTTGCGCCTTGTCCTCGAACCAGCCGAGCAGTTCGCTCTGGTGGTTGGCGGCGCCGCGCAGGCGTTTGCCGAACTGGCGTAGCGGGGCTGGGATCCAGGCAGACAAAGGCAACGCTCCTTGGGCGATGACGGGGGAGTGCGCAGCTTGCCCGACGGCGGCCATTTTGACCAATACAGAAAGTGCCCGGCAATCATCACTTCACCCGATAGGTCCGGTCACCTGCGTACGCCCGCGCGCTAAGCCTTGCGCTCCAGCTGGCGTTCGATCATGTACTTCACCGCCAGCCGGCGTTCCTTCAGGTGGCGCAGGTCTTCGTCGACAAAGTTGCCGGCCGAGATCGACTCGGCGGCCAGCACCTGGTTGTCGATGTCCATGTACTCGTCCAGCAGGCGGTCGAGCTTCTGGTCCTGTTGGCGGCGCTGCTGGACGATTTCGCGCGGGTAGTGCAGGTCCTGGTAGAGGTCGTGGGAGACAGGCATGGGTTCCTCCTTGGTCAATGCAGTTGGCTCACTTGATTGGAAGGGAGGAATGCGATTCTGTTAAAGCGGAGCGGGGGGAAAGCGACGGATGGTAGCGGCGCGCAGGGCGCAGATGACTAACCCGCTGTTTTTTGGCAATTTTTTTTCATCAGGGGGTTCACAGATCGAAACTTTGTTGTTAAAGTGCCGCGCATTCCAAGACAACAACCCAGTTGTCACTCAGTTGGAATTGTCAGAGCAGCCAAGCGCTGTATCCGATACAGGGGCGTCGCCAAGCGGTAAGGCAGCAGGTTTTGATCCTGCCATGCGTTGGTTCGAATCCAGCCGCCCCTGCCATTTTCCAGATTCAAACGTATTTAGCCCGGTGCTTGGAAAGATAAGCACTGGGCTTTGTCGTTTCTGTCATTTCTCCGCAACCTCTGTAGGAGCGGCCTTGTGTCGCGAAGGGCTGCGCAGCAGCCCCACTGCACGGTGAGTCTACCCTGGGCTAGCCGGAAATCCCCAGCATCTCGTTCAGCACCCGGGCCAGCTCATCGGCCTGCACCGGCTTCTGGATCACCAGGCTGCCCGGTAACTCCAACCCTTGGAGCTCGGCATACCCGGTCAGAAATACCACCGGCAGGTGCGGGTAGCGATCGCGTGCCGCCAGCGCCAGTTGTGCGCCGTTGAACTCGGGCATGGCAAAGTCGGTAAGCAGCAGGTCGATCTCGTCATCCAGCAGTGCCAGGGCCTGTTCGCCGCTGTGTGCCTGCAGCACCTGGTAGCCGTACTGGCGCAGCACATCGCCAAGCATGTCGCGCACCAGGTGGTCGTCATCCACCAGCAGTACCGTGCGGTTACCGCCGCTTTCGCTGAGCGGCTGGCTAAGTACCGGCGCCACGGCTTCGCTGACGATCTCACCTTTCACTGCCGGCAGGTAAACCGCCACCTGCGTGCCGCGCCCCGGGGTGGTATCGATCCGTACGCCGCCCCCGGACTGCTTGGCAAAACCGAACACCTGGGCCAGGCCCAGGCCCGAGCCCTTGCCGATGTCCTTGGTGGTGAAGAACGGCTCGAACACCTTGCCCAGCACCTCTTCGCTCATGCCGCAGCCGGTATCGCGGATACTCAGCATCACGTACTCACCGGGGTCCGGGTCTTCCGGGCGCTGCGGTCGGGCGTCGATGGAGGTGTTGCGGGTCGACAGGGTCAGCTGGCCGCCGTCCGGCATGGCGTCGCGGGCATTGATCGCCAGGTTGAGGATGATCATCTCGGTCTGGGTCGGGTCGGTCAGCGCCTGCCACAGCGTCTGGTCCAGATCCAGGCGTACCGACACGTTACCGCCCAGGGTGCGGCGCAGCAGCTCTTCCAGCCCGGCAAGGGTGCGGTTCAGGTTCAGCGCTACCGGTTCCAGGCGTTGGCGCCGGGAGAAGGCCAGCAGCTGCGAGGTGAGTTTGGCCCCGCGTTCGCCGGCTTCGCGGACGTGGGTGAGGCGGGTGCGGGCTTTGTCCAGGTCGCCCTTGTTCAGGTCACGTTCGAGGAAGCTGGCACCCGTGAGAATTACCGTCAGCAGGTTGTTGAAGTCGTGGGCCACGCCAGCCGTCAGCTGGCCGACCGCTTCCAGCCGTTGCATCTGCTGCAGCGCAGCCTCGATACGCTCGCGCTCGTTGATCTGCTCGCGCAGGCGCGCGTTGGCTTCGGCCAAGTCCAGGGCGGCTTCGCGCTCGCTGGTGATATCACGCGCCACCACGTACAGCAGGGTGTCCTCCGGCACTACCACCCAGGACAACCAGCGCTGCTGGCCACCGGCATGCAGGATGCGCCCGACGAAGCGCACACTGGTGCGGCCGTGGGAGAGGGCGGCCAGTTCGGTGAGCAGCAGTTCCTGGTCAGGCTCGGGCAGCAGATGCAGCAAGGACGACTGGCTCAAGCGCTCGCGTGAGAACCCCAGGCTGGCTTCCCAGGCGGGGTTGAGCGCGACCGGGGTCAGGTCCTTGTTCAGCACCGCCAGCAAGTCCTGTGACAGCTCCCAGGCGCGGTCACGCTCGCGGGTGCGTCGCTCGACCCGCTCGCCAAGCATTTCGTTCAGCTGGCGCAGCGCCTGGGTGGCCAGGCGTTGGCTGTGGATGTCCTGCAGCACCCCGGAAAAACGCACGCATTGGCCGTCGACGAACTGACTCTGGCCACTGCTGAGCAACCAGTGTGGGTCCAGGCCTGCAGGCTGGGCGATGCGGAACTCGACCCGATACTGGCCACCGCTCTCGGGGCGCATGGCGTATTCCACCGCCTCACGGACCATTTGCAGGTCGTCGGGGTAGATGCCGGCGTAAAACACCTCAAGCGTCATGTCGGTGCCGGTGGGCAGGCCGAACAACGTCTTGCAGCGGTCATCCCAGAGCAACAGACCTTCTTGCGGGCGCAGGTCCCAGGTGCCCATGCCGGCGGCGTCGATGGCAATGCGTGCGCGTGCCTCGACATCGGCCAGGGCCTCTTCGGCGCGGCGCCGGCGCTGGCGCTCCTGCACCTCGGTCAAGGCGCGGCGCACGGCCTTGGGCAGCAGCGGCAGGTTTTTCTTCAGGACATAGTCGGTAGCGCCCAGGCGGATCATTTCCACCGCGTGTTCTTCGCCGTAGATGCCGGACAGGAAGATGAACGGGGTGTCCGGTGCCAGGCGCTGGGCGATGGCCAGCACTTCGGTACCGGACGAGCCCGGCAGCACGCAGTCGCACAGGATCAGGTCGTAGCCGGCCTCGCGCAGGGCATGCTCGACGCCGACATGGTCGAACACCAGTTGCGCCTGCACATGCAGCCCGCTGCGCTCCAGGCGCATGAGGGTCAGCTCGGCGTCCATCGAGCTGTCTTCGACCATCAGTAGTTTCAGTGGCGTTTGCTGCATCGTTGCGGGAGCCTCAGTTGCTACCGCGACGGTTCAGACGCAGGGAGCCGGGTGGTGGTTCGTTGAGCACCGCCCAAAATACCCCGAGGTCGGAGATGGCGGCGACAAATTCCTTGAATTCCACGGGCTTGACCACGTACGCGTTCACCCCCAGTTCATAGGCGCGCAACAGGTCGGGCTCTTCGCGCGAGGACGTCAGCATCACGGTCGGGATGCTGCGCAGGTCGGCGGTGGCGCGCACTTCCTTCAACACTTCCAGGCCGTCGACCTTGGGTAGCTTCAGGTCCAGCAATAACACGGCGGGGTTGCCGTCGTCACGTTCGGCGTAGGCATTGCGGCGCAGCAGGTAATCGAGTGCGTCGGCCCCGTCACGCAGCACGATGACTTCGTTGGCCAACTGGCTACGCTCCAGGGCCAGGAGCGTCAGCTCCAGGTCCCGTGGGTTGTCTTCGACCAGCAGGATGGGTTTGAGCATGGGATTTCGGTGCCTCAGGTAGTTACGGGTTGGCGCGGTAGGGAAAAGTGAAAACTGGCGCCCTGGTCGATCTGGCCCTCGGCCCAGACGCGGCCGTCATGGCGCTCGATGATGCGGCGCACACTTGCCAGGCCAATCCCTGTGCCTTCGAAGTCTTCCATGCGGTGCAAGCGCTGAAACACGCCGAACAGTTTACCGGCATAGGCCATGTCGAAACCTACGCCGTTGTCGCGGATGCAGATTTCGGTTTCGCCCGGATGCTCCACCGCGCTCACTGTAATGCGCGCGGGCTCGCGGCCGCGGGTGTACTTGATGGCATTGGCAATGAGGTTGTGCAATGCCAGGTTGATGAACGCCGGGTCGCCGATCACTTTAGGCAGCGGGGCGATCTCCCAGATGATCTCGCGGCCTTCGTAGTCCGGTGCCAGTTCGTTGCGGATCGCCTCGACCAGGGCATTGAGGTCAACGTCCGACATGCGCAGGGCGGAGCGGCCCATTTGCGAAAAATTGAGCAGGTTGTCCACCAGGCTGCCGGCGAACTGTGCGGCTTCGCCGATATGGTGCAAGAAGCGCCTGCCACGCTCGCTCAGCCCCTGGCCTTCGATCTCGCCCAGTAGTTCGGTGTAGCCGGCAATGTGCCGCAACGGCGCACGCAGATCGTGGGACACGCTGTAGGAGAACGCTTCGAGTTCTTTGTTCGAGCGGCGCAGTTCGCCGGCCAGCTGGGCCAGCTCCTCGGCTTTGCGCAGGACGATGCCGAGCACGGCGGTGCGCAGTTCCTGCACGCCTTCGACGACCAGTGGGTGCCAGGGTTCGCAGTAGCCGTGCAGTTGTTCCTGCCAGCGCTCGAAACTGTGCCGGGGGTCGAGCTGGCCCTGCGGGCCGGCCTGTTTGATTGGCTGGCCGGCCCAGTTCACCGTGCGAACCTGCTCGGGGCGGAACCACAGCAGGTAGTGCGAGTGGATCTGCGAGATGGCCACCGCCAGCACGCCGCCGGCATGCCGCGCGAGCTCGGGGAGCTCGTCGATGTCGCGGCGCAGGTTGTCGCTCTGAAACACGCCTTCTTCGCCACGCTGGCCCAGCCAGTGCACCAGTGCCGTCACCTGCGCAGCGGGCGGGGTCTTGCCGAACAGGTCGCAACGCTCGGCCGAGATCACCGCAGCACCTTGGGCGCCAGCGAAGGCCAGCAGCACGTCGGGCAGCTCGCGCAGGCCGTCGCCGACGCTGTCGTGGTCGGCCATGGACGAGATCATGCGCACGATGTGCTGGCGCAGGTCCAGCAGCTTGCGTGTGCTGGCGTGGGCTTCTCGCGATTCGATCTGCAACGAAAGCACGCTGGCCAGCAGTTCGCTGGCGGTGCGCGTGCGCAAGTCCACGGTGCGCGGCTGCTGGTGGTGGCACGACACCAGCCCCCACAGCTTGCCGTCGACCACGATCGACAGCGACATCGAAGCCAGGGTGCCCATGTTGCGCATGTACTGCAGGTGCACCGGCGACACGCTGCGCAGTGCGGCAAAGCTCATGTCCAGGGCCTTGCCGGTACGCGGGTTGGCGCCGGGCAGCAGTGGGGAAGGCTGATAGTTGGCATCCTCGATTACGCGGATGCGGTTGACCCGGTACAGCTCGCGCGCCTGGCGCGGGATGTCCGAGGCCGGGAAGCACAGGCCCAGATAGCTGGGGTAGCCTGGGTCGGCCACTTCGGCCAGCACCTGGCCGTTGCCCTCGGCATCGAAGCGGTAGGCCTTGACCCGGCCGAAGCCGGTGATGCGCTTCAGTTGCACCACCGTCTGCTGCAGCAGTTCTTCGAGGCTGCCCGCCAGGTGCACGGTGCTGACAAAGCTGCGCACCACCGGG
>NZ_JABMCN010000143.1 GCF_013179515.1 Pseudomonas sp. CM27 | reverse complement strand
CCAATCTTACGGGAACTGCCGAATTCAGGAAAACGCCAACTGAAATCGGGCGCAGGGTCTGGACCGTGCTACAGGCCTGCCACGACAATACTGCGACACGTATGGCGCTGTTCCACCTGGCTGCGGAACCCACTACCTGCGTTGACAGCGTCGCTACCACGTTCAGCCGTGTCGAAGTACGTATGCATGTTGAACAAGCCATACATGGCGGCGGCCCACTGGTAACGCGCGTTGCCCGCTTGCAATTGGCCAAGCGGCTGTTTCGCGTACACCTGGTTGAAAAAATTGCCCGACGCGATATGGAGGCCCGGTACAACGACGGGCGCTGGGCAAGAGGGGAGCGAGACGAGGAAGAAGTCGAGGTCAATCTTGCCTATCTGAGCCGACTGGCCCAACGCCTGGACCTTTTGGGGCAACCCCGGTACATGCAGTTTGAAAACTTTGCCCAGGTTTCGGCGAGCCAGATCGACGACGCTTACACCGAGGTGCTGCAAACCGAAATGACCGCACAACGTACCATTTTCATCAGTCAGCTAGATTTCTGGGTGGACGTGTTGCGCGCCGAACAGCCTGACGACTTCGATGAGGCTGAGGATCACTACAGCACCCTGATGGCAGCGCTGGAGGAGCATAAGAATGTGCTCTCCAGCGAGCAGTACATGCGTCAAGCCAATAGCCTGCGCGACGAACGTGACCGTGCCTTGGGCAACCTTGCGCAACGGCTGACCGTAGCGGCCATGCAAACCCCCTGAGTGCCTCGGACCGAGGTGGCACGCACTGTGCCACCCCGTTCAACCGCAGGCTTTCCCTCTGCTCGCGTTGCACGGGTGAGCAGACCATGAGCAGCTCCCGACCGCCTTTTCAGGAATTGCCATGACGTACGATCGTCGCCCTTCACGGTCTGTAAATGTTCCCCTTGACGGCCTGCACGATGAATTCATCGGCAGCAGGCTGCCGACCTGGCTCAAGCAAGCCACCCAAAGCCAGATACGCGTACTCCGCGATAGCCTCAACGCGCATCATGCAAGCCAGGCGCGGTTACGCGGTATCACCTTGAAGCTGCAGTCGCCCATGCAGTATGCCGAGCAGCAGTTTGCCAGTTTGTTGAGTGAAACGTTGCCTGAAGGCACGTCGCTCTCGCAGCTGGAGTGGCTGCAGGTCTATCCTCGTTTCCCCGCCTTCCCGGGGGGCGTGCTGCCGCTCCCAAGGTATGGACAGAAACGCGAGAACGGGGTGTTGCGCCTGATGCGCAACTTTGCTGAGGGTTCGCGTTTCTATCTGGGAACGGGGTTGGTTGCACCTGGGCAGGAACAGGTCCTTTCGGGGGCGAGCGAAAAACTGGTCGTGGCATGCCGTACGCTGGATGCGGGGCAACGCTATCAGGATGAACTGGCAACGCTGTTCGATACAAAGGCTCAGCGCCTGCTGCGTGATGACAAACGTACCGGCCTGCGATTGGCTGCAGACGTTGCAGTACTCAAAGGCGAAATCACCGAGCCGGTCAAGGATGCCCTGCATGCCCTGGTAGACAAACCTTCAGAACCACAAACCGCGCAGTTGGCAGCTTACCCCGGGCTGTTCGAAGCGCTGGGTTGCGAGGTTGCCGATGGCATATGGGTACAACTGCGTGACGACAAGGGCGCTGCCAAAGGGGGGGTACTTTACCTTCCCAGTGACCCCGTACAAGTCTTGCGCTACTTCGATTCCCATACCGCCATCAACCACACCCTGGCAACCCAATTGAGTCATGCGTCATACCGCCAGGCATTTGCCCAACTGATTGGCCTGGAGCACCGAGCGGCGTTCATGGGTACGTTGAAGGCGCGCCTCGCGGATGAGCAAACCGACCTGGCCCTGGAAGGCAGGGTGCAGCACGATGATGTGTTCGAGGCGCTGGCCGTGCAGCAGATAGAACGCCTGAAGGAGAACGGCAAGCTGCTGCTGGTCACTACTGCCGATGCAGACAGCGCCGCAGTGCGTGAGCGACATGAAGCCTGGCAGCGTGCAGGGCTCGAGGTACTCAACTTTGCGGGTTTGTTCATTCCGCTGGTCGGGGGGCTGCTGCTCGGGCAACTGGTGGCCCAGACCCTGGGCGAGGTTTTCGAGGGCGCGGTGGACTGGTCCAGAGGGCATCAACATGAGGCGCTGGAGCACATGCTTGGGGTGGCCGAGACCCTCGCGAGCACTGCTTTGACAGTGGCTGGCGTCGCCTTGGCACGCAGCGCATTCGTCGCTGCGCTGGAGCCGGTGCGGCTCGCCAATGGCGCCGGGCGTCTGTGGTCAAGCGACCTGGAGCCCTATATCTGTACGGCTGACAAGATGGTTTTGCGCGAGGATGGCACCTACGGGGATGGCGAGCACCGCTGGATCAAGGCGGGTGGGTGCTTCTACGAAGTTCATCGTCCCGACCCTGAAGGCCCTTGGCGCCTTCTTCACCCAGGAAGGGCGGACGCCTATGGGCCGATTGTGCTGCACAATGGCGAACGCTGCTGGCGCTTGATGCTCGAAGCACCACAACAGTGGGACGACAGCGCGAAGATGCTCGAGACCCTATGGCCACACAACCCGCCTGTCGATAACGCAGACGCGCAGCGGATCATGCGCATGGCGGGCATCGATCAGGACGAACTGCGCGGCCTGCTTATGGAAAACAGGCGGGCGCCGACCAGTTTGCGCGAAGCCCTGAAGGCCTTTGATGCCAATGCACGGATCGACAGTTTCTTCAGTCGCCTGGCGCTGGACATTGCCTCGGACGAGGATCTGGAGCTGTTTCAATGGTGTGAAAACCAGCCAGGGGTGGGACACGGGCGCACCAACGTGCTTGCCAGCAGGCGGCAACTGAGTGACTCCATGTTCAGCCATCTGACTCGCCAGCCTGTTTCCACGCAACCGTTGCTAAAACCGCTGATGGCGCTGGGGCTTCCTGAACCCTATGCCTGTGATCTGGCCGAGGTCGCCAGCAACCAGGCACGCCAGCAGTTCCTGGACAGCGGCCAGCTGCCGCTGGCCTTGGCGGAAAAAGCCAGGTCTCTGCGGGCGGTAGCCAAGGTGAGCAAGGCGCTGACCGGTATTTATGTGCCCAGTGCGTATTGCGACGAAACGGGAATGCTGGTTCTAGCCCTGCTCGATGGCGAAAGTACCGATTCGTTTAGCTTGTCGCTGAAGAAAAGTGTGGCGGACGCTGCAACGTTGAAAACCATCGGGGCTGCCGGGCAAGTTGCCGACCTTCGAGTGCTGGTGCGACAGCGAGGGGTCTTCAACCTGTATGACGGGCAAGGCAGGGCACTTGCAACCAACCCTCCGGCTTCGCCGGATATTTTTGACGCAGTGCTGGCGGCACTCGATTCGCGCGACATGCTGCCCGAAGTGGGCTTGACCACTGGCGCCACGGCGCAGCAGCTGCGCGAGAAGCTTGTGGCCCGCCTGGGCACCCACGAAGAAATCGCGCGGCTGCTGGGCTGGGCAGCACAAGAGCGCTGGTTCAACCCAGGGCAACGGCTACCGGATGGCCGAGTCGGTTATCCGCTCAGCGACCGCCCTGCGCTACCCGTGACACCCAGGGAGCAGCTGCGGGCCGGCTTGATCAGGTTTTTCCCTGGCCTTGCCGGGTCGATAGAACAGCAGGTGGACCGATGGCTGTTGCAACAGATTCCGGTTGCCGAGGTACTCATGGCGCTGGAAGACGACCTGACGCAGTTGACCCGGTCAATAGACCGCTGGGTGTCGGCTGACCTGAGCGACCAGTCGCGCAGGCGGCGCTTGATCGGGGAAAGGTTGCTGCGTGCCTGGCAAGGCTCGGGTGATCAGCTCTCGGTCGGTTCCAGCGGCCAACACCCGGGGCTGCGGTTGCATTTGAGTGACCTGTCAGCCGGCACACTCCCCGAGCTACCTGGGCACATCGAGTTCTACCATGTAACCGCGCTGGTGTTGAAAGGCGCCACGTTGCGTGAAATTGCAAACGGCTTCTTGCAGTCTTTCACCTATCTTCAGGAGTTGGACCTTAGCGACAACCAGTTGCTGCGTTGCCCTCGTGAACTGAGTTACCTGACCAATCTGCGCCGGCTGCGTCTGGGGCATAACCAGATTCGACTGGACGCCCAAAGCCTGGACGCCTTGAACGGGCTGCCCCGGCTCAGCCATCTGGACCTGAGCCACAACAGCCCACTCGGCGCGTATGGGATGCGCTTCCATCTGCTGCCCCAACTGGTGGAGCTGAACCTGCGCCGCTGCGGCCTCAGCGAGTGGCCCAAAGGTCTGGAACTGTGCGGTTTTCTGGAAAAGGCAGACCTGCGGGACAATTTTCTGCAAGGTGTCCCCACAAACATACTTGCGATGCCACTGGAGTTCCGCAAGAACCTCCTGGTCAGTGGCAATCGCCTGACAATGACAGACTTCGGCAAGCTCAATGCACTGGACACGCTACTGGAGGAACCGCACGCCGAGGTTGGCCGAGGCTGGTGGGTAGGCAGCGACTCCGCGAGCCCTGAGCGTGGGAGGCTGTGGGATCGCTTGAACGCTGATACAGAAAATGCTCGGTTTTTCGATATGCTGGATCTCTTGCAGGAGCTGTCCGATTTCAGTTGGCCGAAATCCCAGTTGGTCTCCATGACCTGGAAGTTCATGTCAACCATGGACAGCGACCCGGAGTTTGCCGCAAAGGTACAAAGAGCTGCCGAATCTGCGGGCCTGGATAAGCCCGGCGTGCTGGACATGTACAGCAACACGCTGCAGCTTCAAGCGCAACACGATGCGGTGGCCGATTTACGGCTACACAAAGGCCCAGGGCTACTGGCGTTGGGCCGCGCCCTGCAACGCCTCGATAGTCTGAGTACATACGTGAGCGAGGAGCGGCTAAGGCTTGCTGAAACGGTCGAGCCTCAGGTATTGGCGTCACTTGGCTTGCGTTACAGGACGCGCTTGCGAGCTAGGCTCAAGTTGCCTTTCCAGCCCGCCCGGCTGCCGCCCGATCCCAACGTGATACCGCTGACGGGACTACGGCTGCAGTTGGCTGAGGACTTTGTGCGCCAGGCTGAACAGCTTGACCCGCTGACAGCAAGCCTGTGCAGGCGCGCATTCTGGCAGCGCTTTCTTGAACATAATTTTGGCCAACCCTTCAACAATCTGGATCAGCTCGCAGCCGAGCAGCGTTCGGTGCTGTCAGGCCGGCGAGCTGAACTGAGCGAAGCGCAATACCTGGACGAGGAACGTGTCCTGGATGTGCAATTGCAGGTTGACCGGGTAGCCTTGCAACGTCAATTGACCCGAAATTACCTGATAAGCATGGACCGTGCCCTGGGCTGAGTAGGGCAGCGGCCAAACCAGTCATCCAGTTTGACAATTTTGGCCATTGCCGCAATGCCCGTGCGGCGCGAACATCGTCGGACCACTCCAAAAACAAGAAACCAGGAGTCCGACGATGCGCGATTACGCCGAGGCCGCTCGAGCGTTCGATCATGCCCAGGCCGCCAATGCGGCGCTGCATGGTCACCTAGATGCCCTCAATGCCTGTGTCGAATGCTGTGACCGCCATGCCGGTGGGGGCAAGCCGGCGCTGATATATGAAGACCGGGACGGCAACGGTGCCTGTTACAGCTTCGATCAACTCAAGGTCGAAGCGGCCCGCTTTGCCAATGTGCTCAAGGCGCAGGGCGTGGGCCCCGGCGAGCGTGTCGCCGGGTTGATGCCGCGTACGCCCGAGCTGCTTGTCACCATCCTCGCCACATGGCGCCTTGGGGCGGTGTACCAGCCACTGTTCACGGCGTTCGGGCCCAAGGCCATCGAACACCGACTGGAGCAGTCGCACGCCCGGGTGGTCGTCACCGACAGCAATAACCGCAGCAAACTGGACGACGTGCATGCCTGCCCGACTGTTATCACGGTCAAGGCGCGCAGCGGCGAGCTGGATTTCGAGCAGTGCCTGCGCAGCGCCTCGGACGAATGCGAGCCTGTCATGCGTTCGGGCAACGACCCGTTCCTGCTGATGTTCACTTCCGGCACCACCGGCCCGGCCAAGCCGCTTGAAGTACCGTTGCGCGCTATTGTCGCCTTCCAGGGCTACATGCGTGACGCCATCGATCTGCGGCCTGAAGACAACTACTGGAACCTGGCCGACCCGGGTTGGGCCTATGGCCTTTACTATGCCGTTACCGGCCCGCTGTCGCTGGGCCACGCCACCACCTTCTACGATGGCCCGTTCAGCGTCGAAAGCTGCGCCCTGGTAATCGACAAGCTTGGCATCACCAACCTGGCCGGCTCGCCCACCGCGTATCGCCTGCTGATCGCGGCCGGCAAAGACTTTGCCGCGCCGGTCAAGGGCCGCCTGCGGGTGGTCAGCAGTGCGGGCGAGCCGCTCAACCCGGAAGTGATCCGCTGGTTCGCCGATGAGCTGGGTGTAACCATTCATGATCACTATGGCCAGACCGAACTGGGTATGGTGCTGTGCAACCACCATGGTTTGCAGCACCCGGTGCATCTGGGCTCTGCCGGCTTTGCCATTCCCGGCCACCGCATCGTCGTGCTGGACGAGCAGGGCAGAGAACTGCCTGCCGGCCAGCCGGGCATTCTCGCCGTTGATCGCGAGCAGTCGCCGTTGTGCTGGTTCGGCGGCTACCACGGGTTGCCGACCAAGGCCTTCGTCGGCAAGTACTACCTCAGCGGTGACACCGTCGAGCTTAACCACGACGGCAGCATCAGCTTCGTCGGGCGCAGCGACGATGTGATCACCACCTCGGGCTACCGGGTTGGCCCGTTCGATGTGGAGAGCGCGCTGATCGAGCACCCGGCGGTAATCGAAGCAGCGGTGATCGGCAAGCCAGACCCGGACCGCACCGAGCTGATCAAGGCCTTCGTGGTGCTGGCCAGCGGGTTTGCAGGCAGCGCCGAGCTGGAAGAAACCCTGCGTCAGCACGTGCGCCAGCGTTTGTACGCCCACGCCTACCCCAGAGAAATCGAATTCGTCAGCGAGCTGCCCAAGACCCCGAGCGGCAAGCTGCAACGCTTCATCCTGCGCAATCAGGAAGTCGCCAAACAACAAGCGCAGCAGGCCACCCCTGCCAGCGCCTGAAAGGAAACCGATCATGCAAATAGCTAACAAGCATTTCATCGTCAGCGGCGCTGCATCCGGGCTGGGTGCTGCCACCGCGCAGATGCTGGTCGAAGCTGGCGCCAAGGTCATGCTGGTCGACCTCAATGCCCAGGCCGTCGAGGCCAAGGCTCGCGAGCTGGGTGACAACGCCCGCTTCGCGGTGGCCGACATCAGTGACGAGCAGGCTGCCCAGGCGGCGGTGGATGCGACCGTGAACGCCTTTGGCAGCATTCACGGGCTGGTCAACTGCGCCGGCATCGTCGGTGCCGAGAAGGTGTTGGGCAAGCAAGGGCCGCATGGCCTGGCCAGCTTTTCCAAGGTCATCAACGTCAACCTGATCGGCAGCTTCAACCTGCTGCGCCTGGCCGCTTCGGCCATGGCCGAAGGGCAGCCCGAGGAGGGCGGGGAACGTGGCGTGATCATCAACACCGCGTCCATCGCTGCCTATGATGGCCAGATCGGCCAGGCCGCCTACGCAGCCTCCAAGGGCGCCATCGCCAGCCTGACCTTGCCGGCCGCGCGTGAGCTGGCGCGTTTTGGCATCCGTGTGATGACTATCGCCCCGGGCATCTTCGAAACCCCGATGATGGCCGGCATGAGCGATGAAGTGCGCGCTTCGCTGGCCGCCGGGGTGCCGTTCCCGCCGCGCCTGGGTCGCCCGCAGGAATACGCCGCACTCGCCCGTCATATCATCGAGAACAGCATGCTCAACGGTGAGGTGATCCGCCTCGACGGTGCGCTGCGCATGGCTGCCAAGTAAGGAGAACCCTCATGACCCTCGCCAACGACCCGGTCGTCATCGTCAGCGCCGTGCGCACGCCCATGGGCGGCCTGCAGGGCGACCTCAAGAGCCTGACTGCACCACAGCTGGGCAGCGCGGCCATTCGTGGCGCCGTGGAACGCGCCGGCATCGATGCCGCCAGCGTCGAACAGGTGCTGTTCGGCTGCGTACTCCCTGCCGGCCAGGGCCAGGCCCCGGCGCGCCAGGCCGCGCTGGGCGCCGGGCTGGACAAGCACACCACCTGCACCACCCTGAACAAGATGTGTGGCTCGGGCATGCAGGCCGCGATCATGGCCCATGACCTGCTGCTGGCCGGCACGGCCGACGTGGTGGTGGCTGGCGGTATGGAGAGCATGACCAACGCCCCCTACCTGCTGGACAAGGCCCGTGGCGGCTACCGCATGGGCCACGGCAAAATCATCGACCACATGTTCATGGACGGCCTGGAAGACGCCTATGACAAAGGCCGCCTGATGGGCACTTTTGCCGAGGACTGCGCACAGGCCGACGCCTTCAGCCGCGAAGCCCAGGACCAGTTCGCGATTACCTCGCTGACCCGCGCCCAGCAGGCCATCAGCAGCGGCCGTTTTGCCGCCGAGATCGTGCCGGTTGAGGTTACTGAAGGCAAAGAGAAACGCACCATCAAGGATGACGAGCAACCGCCAAAGGCACGCCTGGACAAAATCCCGCAGCTTAAACCGGCCTTCCGTGAAGGCGGCACTGTGACGGCCGCCAACTCCAGCTCGATTTCCGACGGTGCCGCGGCGCTGGTGCTGATGCGCCGCTCTGAAGCCGACAAGCGCGGCCTCAAGCCGCTGGCGGTGATCCACGGCCACGCGGCCTTCGCCGACACCCCGGCGCTGTTCCCGACCGCACCGATCGGTGCCATCGACAAGCTGTTGAAACGCACCGGCTGGAACCTCGCCGAGGTCGACCTGTTCGAGATCAACGAGGCCTTCGCCGTTGTCACCCTGGCGGCCATGAAGCACCTCGACCTGCCGCACGACAAGGTCAATATCCATGGCGGTGCCTGTGCGCTGGGCCACCCGATCGGTGCCTCGGGCGCGCGCATCCTGGTGACCCTGCTCTCGGCCCTGCGCCAGAACAACCTGCGCCGTGGCGTGGCGGCCATCTGCATTGGCGGTGGCGAGGCCACGGCCATGGCTGTCGAATGCCTGTACTGAGGTGAACCATGCTGGTAACTGACGAGCAACAACAGATCGCCGATGCGGTACGCGGCTTTGCCCAGGAGCGTCTCAAACCCTTTGCCGAACAGTGGGACAAGGAGCAACGCTTCCCCAAGGAGGCCATCGCCGAGATGGCCGAGTTGGGGCTGTTCGGCATGCTGGTGCCGGAGCAGTGGGGCGGTAGCGACACCGGGTATGTGGCCTACGCCATGGCCCTGGAAGAAATCGCCGCCGGTGACGGCGCCTGCTCGACAATCATGAGCGTGCACAACTCGGTGGGCTGCGTGCCCATCCTGCGGTTCGGCACCGAGCAGCAGAAAGAGCGGTTTCTCACGCCGCTGGCCAGCGGCGCCATGCTCGGCGCCTTCGCCCTGACCGAACCGCAGGCCGGCTCCGATGCCAGCAGCCTGAAGGCCCGCGCGCGCCTGGATGGCGACCACTATGTGCTCAACGGCAGCAAGCAATTCATTACTTCGGGGCAGAACGCCGGGGTGGTGATCGTGTTCGCCGTGACCGACCCCGATGCAGGCAAGCGCGGCATCAGTGCCTTTATCGTGCCGACGGATTCGCCGGGCTATCAAGTGGCACGTGTCGAAGACAAGCTTGGCCAACACGCCTCCGACACCTGCCAGATCGTCTTCGATAACGTGCGCGTCCCGGTCGCCAACCGCCTGGGCGGCGAAGGCGAAGGCTACAAGATCGCCCTGGCCAACCTCGAAGGCGGGCGGATCGGTATCGCTTCGCAGGCGGTGGGCATGGCCCGTGCGGCGTTCGAGGTGGCCCGTGACTATGCCAACGAGCGGCAGAGCTTTGGCAAGACCTTGATCGAGCACCAGGCAGTGGCCTTCCGCCTGGCCGACATGGCGACGAAAATTGCCGTGGCCCGGCAGATGGTGTTGCACGCCGCCGCGCTGCGCGATGCCGGGCGGCCGGCGCTGGTGGAAGCGTCGATGGCCAAGCTGTTTGCCTCGGAAATGGCCGAAAAGGTCTGTTCGGATGCCTTGCAGACCCTCGGCGGTTATGGCTATCTGAGCGACTTCCCGCTGGAGCGGATCTACCGCGACGTCCGGGTTTGCCAAATATACGAAGGCACCAGCGACATTCAGCGCATGGTTATTGCGCGCAATCTTTGAAGGAGCAGACTGCATGGCATTCGAAACCATCCTGTTGGACATTCACGGCAAGGTCGGCCTGATCACCTTGAACCGCCCCCAGGCCCTGAACGCGTTGAACGCGCAGATCGTTGGCGAGATCAACCAGGCCCTGGACCAGCTTGAGCGTGATCCGAACATCGGCTGCGTGGTGCTGACCGGTTCTGCCAAGGCGTTTGCCGCTGGCGCCGATATCAAGGAAATGGCCGACCTGCAGTACCCGCAGATCTACGTCGACGACCTGTTCAGCGACGCCGACCGGGTGGCCAATCGCCGCAAGCCGATCATTGCTGCAGTCGCGGGCTTCGCTTTGGGCGGCGGCTGTGAGCTGGCTATGATGTGTGACTTCATCCTGGCCGGCGACAATGCCAAGTTCGGCCAACCGGAAATCAACCTGGGTGTATTGCCTGGCATGGGCGGCACCCAGCGCCTGACCCGCGCAGTGGGCAAGGCCAAGGCGATGGAACTCTGCCTGACCGGCCGCTTGATGGGTGCCGAGGAAGCCGAGCGTGCTGGCCTGGTGGCGCGCATCGTGCCGCAGGCCGAACTGGTTGAAGAGGCGCTGAAAGTCGCGGCGACCATCGCCAGCAAGTCGATCCCGGTCAGCATGATGGTCAAAGAAAGCGTCAACCGTGCCTTTGAGGTGTCCCTCAGCGAGGGTGTGCGTTTTGAGCGTCGCGTGTTCCATGCAGCGTTTGCCACGCACGATCAGAAGGAGGGCATGGCTGCGTTTGTTGCCAAACGTGAGGCGCAGTTCAAGGACCGCTGAACAGCGAGGGCGCTGCAAAGGCAGCGCCCATTCACCTTGCACGGGCAGTCGGGGCGCGTAGTCAGGCAGTGCGCTCAGGTCTTGTTCCACGCCCTGTGTGTACCGATTGCCGAGTCATCGCCGCCGGATACAGCATCTCGCCCTCTTCGCCTTGAAGTTTATGCTGCTGCCTTCAAGCGTATCGAGCCTTTCAATAGCGGGCAGGTACCTTTCCCAATGCTCGGCGAGGGCCTGCATGAGCGGCATTGCGTCACGTAGCGCCTGGTAAGTGGTAGGTACACCATCAAGTCCGCCTGCGGGGAACCCCGGCATTACTTTGTTACCGCCTTGTCGGAATCCTGGCCGTTTCCGGCAAATTAGCCCGTGATTGCTGTTGCTCATGGCGACGTGGCGCCTTAGACTGCCGCCCCCTGTAAAAGAGTGCCGATTGGCGCTTGAAAAATTCTGCTGCCGATGCTCCGGCGTCGGCGGCACCTGAATCGCCTAAATGCACATTTTTTCATAGAGAAATCGATGACCAAGGAACAGTTGCTGGCCATGTCGGCCGATGACTACATGAACGCTGAACAGCTGGCCTTCTTCACTGGCTTGCTGCAGGCGATGAAAGTCGACACCCATGAACGCATCGAGCTCAGCCGTACCACCATCGAGGGCCTGGACACCCCGTCGGACCCGGCCGACGTGGCTTCGGTCGAGGAAGAGCGGAGCTGGCTGGTAAATGCCATCGACCGCGACCAGCGCCTGCTGCCACAGTTGGAGATGGCCCTGGACCGCATCTCTGACGAGAGCTTTGGCTGGTGCGATGACAGTGGTGAGCCTATCGGCCTGAAGCGCTTGCTGATCAGCCCGACCACCAAGTACTGCATCGAAGCCCAAGAGCGCCACGAGCAGCTCGACCGCCACCAGCGCCAGGTGTAACCCCGCGCGCGGTGCCAAGCCCCTCGGAGCAATCCCTGGGGCTTTTGCTGTTGGTTGCGGGCGGTCGGTTTTGTTGCTGCGGGCGTAATACTGCTGTACCGGGATCTGCTGTTTTCTCTACGCAACCACGCGTATCATGGCGCTATCGTTAGGGTGCTAATTAATTCCGGAGGGAATGATGAATAGCCGAGTCGATGTCGCGGTGATGATTGGTTCGGGTGTGCCGGGCATCCTGCAGGCACTGGGCAAGCGTGTTTGCTGGGTGGTGCTGGTCAATGGCGAGCGCCGTGGTACCGCCTTCGCCACGCGTGCAGAGGCGCTGGAGTGCCAGGCTGCCTGGCAGCAACAGCTGAAGAAGGGCCTGGCCGCCTGACCGTCTCAGGGCTTGCAGGTGATGATGCAGCGTGTTGCAGTGGCCGCTACAGTGTAAGAAATATGCTTTGCCTCTCGACGGATTTCAGTGTTTTCGTGCATATTCTTCTCCCAGTAATGTGTTGATGGATTACAGAGCCCGTTCTCGTGCGAGCTCCGGCATAATCTGCCGCCTTTTTGCTGGCCGGTTTGCTATCAGGCATTACGCTTCCCGCATCGGGAATATGCCGAAAGCCTGTCTTGAGGCCAGATCTGGCAAGCCAGAGTAAAGATTCCTGCGCGCTGCATCGCCAGCGAGCACAGACATTTCGCATATCGCTTTATTACTCTTTTCGCCTATCGACAAGAAATGGCCGTGCCTCACCGAACAGGGTTGAGGGCGGGTTGTAACCGGTTGAGGATTACTTCATTGGCAGTCAGCACTCTTGATACCCATGCGTTGTTCGCCTTGGGCGACTTGCGCGGTAAATTGGCCCAACTGTTTCAGGGCCGCTTTATCTATGTCACCGAACAAAGCCCCGAAGGCTTGTACATGGCTGAAATCGACACCGAAAGTGCATTGGTGGTCGACGACAAGCAGCGCCTGGAACTGAAGGTCGGCGACCACTTCCGCGCCGCCGTATTGCCCAGCCGCGAAGGCGGCAAGCTGGAAATGCGTTTTCGCGAAATCAAACTGAATGTTTATGGCGTGGGCGATTACGCCTTCGTCTCGGTGCCCGAAGGGGACGGCATCGTGTTCCGTGAAGGCCACGGGGTAATGCTGGTGTTCGCCGCGCAGCAGCAGGTGCAGGAAGGCCTGGGCAAGTTGCTCAAGGCAGTGACCGGCAAGGTTGCGAAATGGCGCAAGGGCGAACTGACCACCTTCAAGGCCAGCGAATGACCCACGCTGACCGGGCGCCATCTCCGGCCGAGTTTCATCAGCAGCACCAGGCTGGTGCAATGGCTGAGGCTGCGCGTTTGCTGGCCAGGCGCGAGCAGTTGCAAGGCGCCTGGTTGAGTTGGGTGGCCGGTGAATTGTACCGGCTCGGCCCGCCAGCTTATGTCGCCATGGTCCGGCGGGAGCTACAGCGCCTCAGCCAGGGGTGAGCCGGCAACGCTTCAGTGGCCGCGGTCGCGGCCGCTGCTGACCTCTTCGGGTACTGGTTCTTTCGACATGCGCTTGCGGAACAGCGCCGCCCGCGCCAGCAAAAGCGTGGTTACCGGCACAGTGATCGACAGCAGGATCGGAATCAGCCATGCGTGCAGCACGGGTGCATCCTTGAGCCACGAAAAATAGATGATCGAGGCCAGTGCCACGCACCAGGCGCCAATGGTCGAAGCCAGTGCCGGCGGGTGCATGCGCTGGAAGTAATCCTTCAGGCGCAGCAGGCCTATCGCACCGATCAGGGCGAACAGGCTGCCGGTCAACAGCAGTGCAGCGGTGATCAGCTCCAGCCAGAACGGCAATACCATGTTTTCAGTCATTCGATCACCTCACCGCGCAGCAGGAACTTGGCCAGGGCAAACGAGCCGACAAAGCCGAAGAGGGCAATCAGCAAGGCACCTTCGAAGTAGGTGTCACTGGCATAACGGATGCCCAGTACCAGCATGGTCAGCATGGCCAGGATATACAGGTAGTCCAGCGCCAATACCCGGTCCTGGGCGGACGGGCCACGGAACAGCCGGATCAGCGCAAGGCCCATGGCGAGGGCGAAGATGAACAGGCTGGCAAGAACAGCGTTGGCGAGCAGGCCTGTCATTGGAAAATCTCCATCAGCGGGCGTTCGTAAGTGTCTTTGAAGTGCTTGATGAAAGCGGCTTCGTCATCCAGGTCGAACACGTGCAGCAGCAGTACGCTGCGGTCCAGCGCCAGTTCGGACCAGACCGTGCCAGGCACTACCGTGGTGATCATCGACAGCGCCGCCAGGCCGTGCGCATCGCGCAGGGCCAGCGGGATGTGCACGAATGCCGAGCGTGGCGGCTGCTTGCCGGCACACAGCACACCACGGGCTACCAGCAAGTTGGACCGGATTACATCCAGGCCTACCCGACCGATCAGCCGGGCGATGACCAGTGGTCGCCGCACGTGGGCATGCTGTGGGCGCAGTGGCGCCATCAGCAGCGGCGCCAGCACGCCAAATGCCGCAGCCAGCAGCAGGTTGCCCGGGCTTAGCGACAGGTTCAACAGCAACCACAGGCCAAACAGCGAGACAGATAACAGCGGGGCGGGGAACAGTCGGTTCATGGCTGCACCTGTACGTCGAGCGAGGTGGGGCCAGGAATCGGCCGCGCGGACATCACGGCCTCTATATAGGCGTCGGGGGCCTGCAGGCTGGCGGCGGTGTCCTGGGTGTAGCGCAGCAACGGCTCGGCCTTGAGGCTGAGGATGATGCACAGGCCGAGCAGGATGACGATAGGCAGGCACTCGTAGCGGCGCAGCACCGGTGACTGGCGCTCCTCGGGTTTCCAGAAGCGCAGGATGCCGACGCGGCCAAATGCTATCAGCGAGGCCATGCCGGACAGAATCAGCAACGCCACCAGGCCCCAGCCCGCTGCACTCAGCGGCTGCTCGGGGGGTACCCCAAGCCCTTGCGGGTTGAACAGTGCACTGATCAGGTTGAGCTTGCCGACAAAGCCCGACAGCGGCGGCATGCCGATGATCAGCAGTGCGCAGGCGATGAAGCTGAGGCCAAGGAAGGCCATGGTCCACGGAATGATCTG
>NZ_JABMCN010000142.1:6931-15163 GCF_013179515.1 Pseudomonas sp. CM27 | reverse complement strand
CCCAGGACACGCTGAATGAGGACTTTGCCGCCTGCTGGGATGCCCCAGGCGAGCGCGACAAGGCCGAGCGCCTGATGCGCCGCATGCAATTCCTCGACAAGCTCGCCCAAGAAGTGCGCCAGCTGGAAGAGCGCCTCGACGATTAACCCGGTGCTGCCCGTGATGGCACCTAAGGTATCAGATAAGCATGGCCCTACTGCAGATTGCCGAACCCGGTCAAACCCCTCAGCCGCACCAGCGCCGCCTGGCGGTGGGTATCGACCTGGGTACCACCAACTCTCTGGTCGCCGCACTGCGCAGCGGCCGTAGCGAGCCCCTGCCTGACGCGCAGGGCAACGTCATTCTGCCGTCCGCGGTGCGCTACCTCGAAGGGCGCAACGAGGTGGGGCAGGCTGCGCGCGATGCCGCGTCCATTGACCCGCTGAACACCGTGCTTTCGGTCAAGCGCCTGATGGGGCGCGGCCTGGCCGACGTCAAGCAACTGGGCGAGCAGCTGCCGTACCGCTTCATTGGCGGTGAGTCGCACATGCCGTTCATCGAAACGGTCCAGGGCCCGAAAAGTCCGGTGGAAGTGTCCGCTGACATCCTCAAGGTACTGCGCGAGCGCGCCGAAGCCACCCTGGGTGGCGAGCTGGTGGGCGCGGTGATCACCGTGCCGGCCTATTTCGACGATGCTCAGCGCCAAGCCACCAAGGACGCTGCACGCCTGGCCGGTCTCAACGTGCTGCGCCTGCTCAACGAACCGACTGCAGCTGCCGTGGCCTATGGCCTGGACCAGAATGCCGAAGGCGTGGTGGCCATCTATGACCTGGGCGGTGGTACCTTCGATATTTCCATCCTGCGCCTGACTGCAGGCGTGTTTGAAGTGCTGGCCACCGGTGGTGATACCGCTCTGGGCGGTGACGATTTCGACCATGCGCTGGCCAGCTGGATCATCGACCAGGCGGGGTTGTCGTCCGACCTGGACCCGGCCACCCAGCGGGCGCTGCTGCAAACCGCCTGCGCTGCCAAGGAAGCCCTCACCGACGCCGACGTGGTCAGCGTCAGCCATGGCGCCTGGCAGGGCGAGCTCAGCCGCGCCGCCTTCGAGGCCATGATCGAACCCCTGGTCGCCCGCAGCCTCAAGGCCTGCCGCCGCGCCGTGCGCGACAGTGGCGTCGAGCTGGAAGAAGTCAGCGCGGTGGTCATGGTCGGTGGTTCGACCCGCGTGCCGCGTGTGCGTGAAGCGGTGGGCGGATTGTTCGGCCGTACCCCGTTGACCTCGATCGACCCCGACCAGGTGGTGGCTATCGGTGCTGCCATCCAGGCCGACACCCTGGCCGGCAACCGCCGTGAAGGTGGCGAACTGCTGCTGCTCGATGTCATCCCGCTGTCGCTGGGTCTTGAGACCATGGGCGGCCTGATGGAGAAGGTGATTCCGCGCAACACTACCATTCCGGTGGCGCGTGCCCAGGAGTTCACCACGTACAAAGATGGCCAGTCGGCCATGATGATCCACGTGCTGCAGGGCGAGCGCGAGCTGATCAGCGACTGCCGCTCGCTGGCGCGCTTCGAGCTGCGCGGCATTCCGGCGATGGTTGCCGGCGCGGCGAAAATCCGCGTCACCTTCCAGGTCGATGCCGACGGCCTGCTCAGCGTCGCGGCCCGCGAACTGGGCTCGGGCGTGGAAGCCAGCATCCAGGTCAAGCCGTCCTATGGCCTGACCGACGGCGAAATCGCCCGCATGCTCAAGGACTCGTTCGAACACGCAGGTTCCGACAAGCATGCCCGCCAGTTGCGCGAGCACCAGGTGGACGGCGAGCGCCTGCTCGAAGCGGTACAGGGCGCCCTGGACGCCGACGGCGAGCGCCTGCTGAGCAGCGACGAGCGCGACGCAATCGAATTCCAGATGCAAGAACTACGTGATTTGCTGGCCGGCACCGATGGCGCAGCCATCGAGCAACAGACCAAGCGTCTGTCGCAGGTGACCGATGCATTTGCCGCCCGTCGCCTTGATTCGACGGTCAAAGCCGCACTGGCCGGGCGCAACCTGAATGAGATCGAGGAGTAATCGATGCCGCTGGTGACATTCCTGCCGCATGAGAAGTTCTGCCCCGAGGGGCTGACCGTGGAGGTGCCGACCGGGACCAACATCCTGGAACTGGCCCACGACCATCACATCGAGATGGAAAGCGCCTGCGGCGGCGTCAAGGCCTGCACCACCTGCCACTGCGTAGTGCGCAAGGGTTTTGATTCGTTGGAAGAAGCCGACGAGCTGGAAGAAGACATGCTGGACAAGGCCTGGGGCCTGGAGGCGCAATCGCGCCTGGGCTGCCAGGTGGTCGTGGCTGATCAGGACCTGACCATCGAGATCCCCAAGTATTCGCTCAACCACGCTGCTGAAGCGCCGCACTGAGGATCGCGCATGAGTCTGAAATGGGTTGATGTACTTGAGATCGCCATCCAGCTTGCAGAAAGCCGGCCGGACACCGATCCTAGATATGTGAATTTCGTCGATCTGCACCGTTGGGTGCTGGCTTTGCCAGAGTTCAGCGACGATCCGTCACGCGGCGGTGAGAAAGTGCTCGAGGCCATCCAGGCGGCCTGGATAGACGAAGCCGACTAAGCGTGACACTGCAGGTTAGGCAATCCCCTGGAACCCGCGTATAATTCGCGGGTTTAATTTTTCGTAACACTCAAATTCTGGAGTTTTCCATGGCTGTTCAACGTACTTTCTCGATCATCAAGCCTGACGCTGTTGCCAAAAACGTCATCGGCAAGATCACCACCCGCTTCGAAGACGCCGGCCTGAAAATCGTTGCCTCGAAAATCAAGCAACTGTCCAAAGCCGAAGCCGAAGGCTTCTACGCCGAGCACAGCGAGCGCGGCTTCTTCGGTGACCTGGTTGCTTTCATGACTTCCGGTCCGGTTGTTGTTCAGGTGCTGGAAGGCGAGAACGCCATCGCCAAGAACCGTGAGCTGATGGGCGCTACCAACCCTAAAGAAGCTGCTGCCGGCACCATCCGTGCTGACTTCGCCGAGTCGATCGACGCCAACGCCGTACACGGTTCGGACTCCGAAGCTGCTGCTGCTCGCGAAATCGCTTACTTCTTCGCTGCTACCGAGGTAACCACTCGCTAAGCGAAAGCTTACGGGTGAGGGTGAATCCATGACGACATCTACTGGCAAAATCAACCTGTTGGGTCTGACCCAGCCGGAAATGGAACAATTCTTCGACTCGATCGGGGAAAAACGCTTCCGTGCCGGCCAGGTGATGAAATGGATTCACCATTTTGGCGTGTCCGATTTTGCGGCCATGACCAACGTCGGCAAGGTCTTGCGCGAAAAGCTCGAGGCCGTTGCCGAAATTCGACCACCGGAAGTGGTCAGTGAAGACATTTCCGCCGACGGCACCCGCAAGTGGGTGATCCGCGTTGCCTCCGGCAGCTGTGTCGAAACCGTCTACATACCTACCGACGACCGCGGCACGCTCTGCGTTTCGTCGCAAGCCGGCTGTGCCCTGGACTGCAGTTTCTGCTCCACCGGCAAGCAAGGCTTCAACAGCAACCTCACCGCCGCCGAAGTGATTGGCCAGGTGTGGCTTGCGAACAAATCCTTCGGGACCGTTCCTGCCAAAGTCGACCGCGCGATTACCAACGTGGTGATGATGGGCATGGGCGAGCCCCTGCTGAACTTCGACAACGTCATCGCTGCCATGAAAATCATGATGGATGACCTGGGCTATGGCATTTCCAAGCGTCGCGTGACCCTGTCCACCTCGGGTGTGGTGCCGATGATCGACGAACTGGCCAAGCACATCGACGTGTCGCTGGCCCTGTCGCTGCATGCACCGAACGACGAGCTGCGCAACAAGCTGGTACCGATCAACAAGAAGTACCCGCTGAAAGTGCTGCTGGAATCGTGCATGGGTTACATGGCCACCCTGGGTGGCAAGCGTGTCCTCACTGTCGAGTACACCCTGCTCAAGGACGTCAACGACCAGCCCGAGCATGCCGCACAGATGGTCGAGCTGCTGCGCGACGTGCCGTGCAAGATCAACCTGATCCCGTTCAACCCGTTCCCGCATTCGGGCTACGAGCGGCCAAGCAACAACGCCATTCGTCGCTTCCAGGACCTGCTGCACCACGCTGGTTTCAACGTCACCACCCGCACCACCCGTGGCGAGGACATCGACGCCGCCTGTGGCCAGCTGGTTGGCCAGGTCAACGACCGCACCCGTCGCAGTGAGCGCTACATCGCCGTACGTCAGCTTTCCGCAGACGTCGAGCTGCAAGACAGCGCCGCCAGCCACTGACCGGGACGTTGCCCATGAGCCTGCGCGCCGCGCTGTCGATCCTTGCGCTTTTGCTGCTGGCCGGCTGCGTGTCGGGTGGCAAGGGCGACCCCCTGGCCAGCCGCCAGGGCAGGGCAGAGGCAGGGCGGGCGTATGTGCAGCTAGGCCTGGGTTATTTGCAGCAGGGTTTGACCGAGCAGGCCAAGGCGCCGTTGGGCAAGGCCCTGGCCCTGAATGAGCGGGATGCCGACGCCCACGCCGCCCTGGCGCTGGTGTTTAAGGCCGAGGGGGAGCCAGCGCTCGCCGAAGCGCACTTTCGCAAGGCCCTGCAAATAAACAGCGCCAGCACGCGAATGCGCAACAATTACGGCAGTTTCCTTTATGCTCAGGGGCAATTTGCCGAGGCCGAGCAGATGTTTCTGCTGGCCAGTGCCGATACCCTGTATCCTGAGCGTTCACGCGTGTACGAGAACCTGGGCCTGACTGCCCTGAGGCTCGATCGCCGCGACCAGGCGCACACGTATCTGCTCAAAGCTTTGCAACTCAACCAGCGGCAACCGAAAGCGTTGCTGGAAATGGCTGAGTTGTCCTACGAAAACAGGCATTATGTGCCGGCCCGGGACTACTACGATCGTTTCAGCCAGTTGAGCGACCACGACGCCCGTAGCCTGCTGCTGGGTAGCCGCCTTGCCAGGGTATTCGACGAGCAGGGCACATTGGCCGAGCTTGGCCAGCAATTACAACGACTTTATCCCGGTACGCCGGAATATCAGCAATACCTGTCGGAGCAACGATGAACGCCGCGCATCCCGAAGTAGCAGTAGCGCCTGGCCAGAACCCCGGTGAGCTTTTGCGCCTGGCCCGTGAGAAACGGGACTGGTCTCAAGCCGAGGTGGCCCGCAAGCTCAACCTCACTGTCAGTTCGTTGAACCACGTGGAAACCGGCGCCTTCGACAAGCTGCCCGGGCATACTTTCGCCCGTGGCTACATTCGCGCCTATGCCAAGCTGATGGACATGGACCAGGCCGCCCTGGTCGACGCCTTCGACCGCTACACCGGTACCCACGCCAAAGGCAGTGACGTGCATTCGCTGGGCCGTATCGAAGAGCCGGTACGCCTGTCGCACAACATCCTGCGCGGCGTCAGCCTGCTGCTGCTGGTGGTCGTGGTCGGTGGCGGGTTCTTCTGGTGGCAGGACCAGGGCAGCCTGCGTGGCAAGGACCTGGCCAAGATCGCCCTGGAGCACGTCGAAGTCGAAAGTGCCGACGGCACCACCCAGATTCACCCGCTCGATGAGCCTGAAGACCAGGCCGTCTCGGTTGGCCAGCAGCCCGAAAGCGCGCCGCTGTCGCTGGAACAGGGCGCCGACGGCCAGCCTGCCGCTGCCGCCGAGCAGGCACCTGCCAGCCCTGCGCCAAGCGTTGCCGCAGCGCCTGCTCAACAGGCCCCCGAGCAAGCAGCACCTGCTGCGACCCCGGCACCTGCTACCCCGGCGCCTGCCCCTGTTGCGCCCGCTGCCGTCGCGCCGGCGCCAGCCGTGGCCGCCGCCGAGCCTGCCGCAGTGCCGGCAGGCAGCGCCAAGGTCGCGATCCAGTTCGTCGCCGATTGCTGGACCCAGGTCAGCGACGGCAACGGCAAGGTGCTGTTCAGCGCCATCAAGCGCAAGGGGGACAACCTCGAGCTGACCGGCAAGCCGCCGTTCGCGGTACGCCTGGGCTTTGCCCGTGGCGCCCAGGTCAGCTACAACGGCCAGCCCGTCGATGTTGCCCCGTTCACCAGTGGCGAGACCGCTCGCCTGAAGTTGGGACAGTAAGTCATGCACGGTGAATCTCCGATCAAACGTCGCGAATCCCGCAAAATATGGGTCGGCAATGTGCCGGTGGGTGGTGATGCGCCCATCGCGGTGCAGAGCATGACCAATACCGACACCAACGATGTGGCCGCCACCGTCGGGCAAATCCAGCGCCTGGTCGATGCCGGCGTGGACATCGTGCGGGTCTCGGTACCTGACATGGACGCCGCCGAAGCGTTCGGCAAGATCAAGCAGCTGGTCAGTGTGCCGCTGGTCGCCGACATTCACTTCGACTACAAGATCGCCCTGCGTGTGGCCGAGCTTGGCGTCGATTGCCTGCGTATCAACCCGGGCAACATCGGCCGTGAAGACCGTGTGCGGGCGGTGGTCGATGCCGCGCGTGACCGTGGTATTCCGATCCGTATCGGCGTCAACGCCGGTTCCCTGGAAAAAGACCTGCAGAAGAAGTACGGCGAACCGACCCCAGCCGCGCTGGTCGAGTCGGCCTTGCGGCACGTCGAGCACCTCGACCGCCTGGACTTCCAGGACTTCAAGGTCAGCGTCAAGGCCTCCGACGTGTTCATGGCCGTCGAGGCCTACCGCTTGTTGGCCAAACAGATTGTGCAACCGCTGCACCTGGGCATCACCGAAGCCGGTGGCCTGCGGTCGGGGACGGTGAAATCCGCCGTCGGCCTCGGTATGCTGCTGGCCGAGGGCATCGGCGATACCATCCGCATTTCGCTGGCGGCCGACCCGGTCGAAGAAGTGAAAGTCGGCTACGACATCCTCAAGTCGCTGCACCTGCGTTCGCGTGGCATCAACTTCATCGCCTGCCCGAGCTGTTCGCGGCAGAACTTCGATGTGGTCAAGACCATGAACGAGCTGGAAGGGCGCCTGGAAGACCTGCTGGTGCCGCTGGACGTAGCGGTGATCGGTTGTGTCGTAAACGGCCCCGGCGAAGCCAAGGAAGCCCATGTCGGCCTGACCGGCGGTACGCCGAACCTGATCTACATCGATGGCAAGCCGGCGCAGAAGCTGACCAATGACAACCTGGTGGATGAGCTGGAAAAACTCATCCGTCAGAAGGCCGCCGAAAAGGCCGAAGCCGACGCGGCGCTGATCGCCCGTGGCTGACACACAGAATTCGTAAGGACTATTCGTGAGCAAATCGCTGCAAGCCATCCGTGGCATGAACGACATCCTGCCAGAACAGTCGCCGCTGTGGCGCTACTTCGAAGGCACCGTGGCCGGGCTGCTGGACACCTACGGGTACAGCCAGATCCGCACGCCGATCGTCGAGTTCACCGAGCTGTTCAAGCGCTCTATCGGTGAAGTTACCGACATCGTCGAAAAAGAGATGTACACCTTCGAGGACCGCAACGGCGATTCGCTCACCCTGCGCCCTGAAGGTACCGCCGCTTGTGTGCGTGCCGTGCTCGAACATGGCATCACCGGCAACGGCCAGGTGCAGAAGCTGTGGTACATCGGCCAGATGTTCCGCCACGAGCGCCCGCAGAAGGGCCGCTATCGCCAGTTCCACCAGATTGGCGTGGAAGTGTTCAACCTCGATGGCCCGGACATCGATGCCGAGCTGATCATGCTGACCTGGCGCCTGTGGGGCCTGCTTGGCATCCAGGACGCGGTCAAGCTCGAGCTCAACAGCCTGGGTACCAGCGAAGCCCGTGCGCGCTACCGTGATGCGCTGGTCGAGTTCCTCTCGGCGCGCCTGGAGCAGCTGGATGAAGACAGCCAGCGCCGCCTGAAGAGCAACCCGTTGCGCATCCTCGACAGCAAGGACCAGAACACCCAGGCCGTGCTGGTCGGCGCGCCGAAGCTGGAAGACTACCTGGACGAAGAATCGCGCGTGCACTTCGAGGGCCTCAAGGCTCGCCTGGACGCCGCCGGCATTCCGTTCGTGATCAACACCAAGCTGGTGCGTGGCCTGGACTACTACAGCAAGACCGTGTTCGAGTGGGTCACCGACAAGCTCGGCGCCCAGGGCACGGTGTGCGCCGGCGGCCGCTACGACGGCCTGGTCGAGCAGATGGGTGGCAAGCCGACCACGGGCGTCGGTTTCGCCATGGGTATCGAGCGTCTGATCCTGCTGCTGGAAACCCTGGGCAAGGTACCTGCGTCCATCAGCCGTCAGATCGACGTCTACCTGTGC
>NZ_JABMCN010000142.1:0-6831 GCF_013179515.1 Pseudomonas sp. CM27 | reverse complement strand
TCCTGCTGCTGGAAACCCTGGGCAAGGTACCTGCGTCCATCAGCCGTCAGATCGACGTCTACCTGTGCGCCTTTGGCGAGCAGGCGGAGCTGGCCGGCCTGCGCTTGTCCGAAAGCCTGCGCGACCGTTTGCCGGGCCTGCGCCTGGCGGTCAATGCCGGCGGTGGCAGCTTCAAGAGCCAGTTCAAGAAAGCCGACAAGAGCGGCGCACTGTTCGCCTTGATCCTCGGCGATGACGAGCTGGCAAAGCAGGAAATCGGCTTGAAGCCCCTGCGTGGCCAGGGCGAACAACAGAACATTGCCTGGGATGCTCTTGCAGAGCACCTGGAAACCGCGATCGCTCAGGCGTAACGCGGTTCAACAACGAATAGGCGAAAAGGAGTATTGGGGTGTCGAGTACCGATGATGATGACCTGGCAGGGGTCAAGGACTGGTGGAACCGCAACGGCAAGCCGCTGCTGACAGGCGCATTGCTGGCTGGCGTGGTGGTGCTGGGCTGGAACACCTGGCACAAGTACCAGAACAACCAGTCCCAAGGTGCCTCGCAGCTGTATCAGGCCTTGCTTGAGACCAGCCTGACGCCGACTGGCCAGCCAGATACCACCAAGGTGGCGGAACTGGCCGGCAAGCTCAAGAGCGATTTCGGTGGTACCGCCTACGCCCAGTACGGCAGCCTGTTCGTGGCCAAGGTCGCGGTCGAGAGCGGCAAGCTCGACGACGCCGCTGCCGAGCTGAAAAGCGTGCTGGACAAGCCGGCCGATGTGACCCTGGGCGAGATTTCGCGCCAGCGCCTGGCGCGTGTGCTGGCTGCCCAGAACAAGGCCGAGGACGCCCTCAAGCTGCTTGATGGCGACGCCGACAAGGCCTTCCTGGCCAGCCGCGAAGAATTGAAGGGTGACCTGCTGGTACAGCTGGGTCGCGCCGACGATGCGCACAGCGCTTACGAAAAAGCCAAGGCTGCGCTGTCCGATGAGGCGGCGGTCGGTGGCCTGCAATTGAAGCTGGATGACCTGGCCAAAGGGGACGCGTAAGTGATCGGTTGGAAACAAGCAGCAGTGCTGACCCTGGCCGTACTGGCCGCGGGTTGCAGCAGCAACAGCAAGAAGGAACTGCCACCGGCCGAGCTGACCAAGTTCACCGAGGAAGTGGTGCTGAAGAAGCAGTGGAGCCGTTCGATCGGCGACGGCCAGGGTGAAACCTACAACACCCTGGTACCGGCCATCGAAAACGACCGCATCTACGCTTCCGACGTCAACGGCGAAGTCTTCGCCCTGGACCGCATCACCGGTGACGTTGTGTGGAAAAAGGACCTGGAGCTGCAGGTTTCCGGCGCTGTCGGCGTGGGCTACGGCCTGGTCATGCTCGGTACCCTCAAGGGTGAAGTCATCGCCCTGGACTCGACCACCGGTGAAGAACGCTGGCGTTCGCGCGTGACCAGCGAAGTGCTGGCCCCGCCGGCCAACAACGGTGATGTGGTGGTGGTGCAGACCCAGGACGATCGCCTGATCGGCCTGGATGCCGCCACTGGCGATCGCCGCTGGATCTACGAAAGCACTCCGGCCGTGCTGACCCTGCGTGGCACCGGTGCTCCGATTGCCACCAATCGTCTGGCGGTTGCCGGCCTGTCCACCGGCAAGGTGGTGGCGGTGGATATCAACAACGGCGTGCCTGTGTGGGAAAGCCGCGTGGCCATCCCGCAGGGCCGTTCCGAGCTGGACCGTGTGGTCGATATCGACGGTGGTCTGCTGCTTTCTGGTGGTACCCTGTACGTCAGCACCTACCAGGGCCGCGTAGCGGGCCTGGACCTGGAAAGCGGCCGTGTGCTCTGGCAGCGTGATGCTTCCAGCTACGTGGGTGTCGCCCAGGGCTACGGTAACGTCTACGTCAGCGAAGCCTCGGGTAACGTCGAGAGCGTCGATGAGCGTTCTTCCAGCGCCCTGTGGACCAACGACACCATGGCCCGCCGTCAGCTGTCGGCACCGGAAGTGTTTTCCAGCTACGTGGCCGTGGGTGACTTCGAGGGCTACCTGCACCTGCTGAGCCAGGTCGATGGCCGCTTTGTCGGCCGTGAGCGTATCGACAGCGATGGCCTGCGCGCCCGCCCACTTGTGGTCGGCGACACCATCTATGTATTCGGCAACAGCGGCAAGCTCGAGGCACTGACCATCCGCTGAAGCTATGCTTGAAGCCTTGGCGGGCTTCAAGCCGCGGCGTAGGACACGCCGCCAGACCTCCGGCCGCTGCCTTGCAGCGGCCTTTGTATTTTCAAGAATTCGAGAGTGGAGAGCCGATGGTTCCCGTAATTGCCCTGGTGGGCCGCCCGAACGTCGGCAAATCCACCATGTTCAACCGCCTGACCAAGACCCGCGATGCCATCGTCGGTGACCTGTCTGGCCTGACCCGTGACCGCCAGTATGGTGATGCCAGCTGGCAGGGTCGTTCCTTCATCCTGATCGACACTGGCGGTATCACCGGTGACGAAGTGGGCATGGACGAGAAGATGGCCGAGCAGTCGCTGATGGCCATCGAAGAAGCTGATCATGTGCTGTTTCTGGTCGATGCCCGCGCGGGCATGACGGCGGCAGACCAGATGATCGCCGAACACCTGCGCAAGCGGAACAAGTCGGCGATTCTGGTGGCCAACAAGATCGACAACATCGACCCGGACGTTGCCCGCGCCGAGTTCTCGCCGATGGGCATGGGCAACGCCATTCCGGTGGCGGGCTCCCAGGGCCGTGGTATCAACGCCCTGATGGAAGCCGTGCTCGGTCACCTGCCGCGTGATGCCGAAGAGGAATCGCTCGATCAGGAAGTCGCCGAAGGCGAGGAAGCGGTACGCATCCCCGGCCCGAGCGAGAAAGATGGCATCAAGATCGCCATCATCGGCCGGCCGAACGTCGGCAAGTCGACCCTGGTCAACCGCATGCTCGGTGAAGAGCGTGTGGTGGTCTACGACGAGCCAGGCACCACCCGCGACAGTATCTACATCCCGTTCGAGCGCGATGGCGACAAGTACACCTTCATCGACACCGCGGGCGTGCGCAAGCGCGGCAAGATCCACGAGGAAGTCGAGAAGTTTTCGGTGGTGAAGACCCTGCAGGCGATCAAGGACGCCAACGTGGTGATCTTCGTCATGGACGCCCGCGAAGGTGTGGTGGACCACGACCTGAACCTGCTGGGCTTCGCCCTGGAAGCCGGCCGTGCCATCGTCATCGCCCTGAACAAGTGGGATGGCATGGAGCCGGGTGAGCGCGACTACGTGAAGACCGAGCTGGAGCGCCGGCTGTTCTTCGTCGACTTCGCCGACATCCACTTCATTTCCGCCCTGCACGGCACCGGCGTGGGCAACCTGTACAAGTCGGTACAGGCCGCGTTCAAGTCGGCGGTCACCCGCTGGCCGACCAGCCGCCTGACGCAGATCCTCGAAGACGCCGTGAGCGAGCACCAGCCACCGCTGATGAACGGTCGCCGCATCAAGCTGCGCTATGCCCACCTGGGGGGTGCCAACCCGCCGCTGATCGTGATCCACGGTAACCAGACCGACAAGATTCCCAAGTCGTACTCGCGTTACCTGGAAAACACCTATCGCCGGGTGCTGAAGCTGGTCGGTACGCCGATCCGCATTGAGTACAAGGGCGGTGAGAACCCGTACGAGGGCAAGAAGAACACCCTCACCGATCGCCAGGTCAACAAGAAGCGCCGCCTGATGTCGCACCACAAGAAGGCCGAGAAGAAGCGCCGCGACAAGCGCTGATTGTGCGTCGGCTTCTTCGCGGCGGTTCGACGCCTCGATGAGCCCGCTCCCACAGGTACTCCGCTGTCCTCTAAGACTGTGCGATCTGTGTAGGAGCGGGTTCACCCGCGAAGAGGCCCTTTGATCCAGCGCAATACCCTCATGGTTTCGAACTTCCCCCCCAAAAAAATCGGCTATGCACAAAGGTGCCCTGTGCCGTATGTCATTTCTACCAGTTTCCCTTCTCGGATGAACGTGGGAAATTACCTCGCAAACCATTCCGTTGATGTTGGAGATAATCAACATGGCAGCGAGTTTCTTCTATCAAGAAAATACCTTTGTCAGTGTTGTAGCGAGTGAGCGTGCATCGCGCTATGTGCGTACGAAAGAAGTGATTTTGTGTGATCGTTCTGGTGACGGTTCTCCAGCATCATTGCTCGCTTGCGAACTCAGCGGGACCGTGAGCGTGGCTGCGAGCGAAAATAAGTTGCTGGGGTTCCGGTATACACCTTACGGTCGGAGGTTTGGAACCTTGTCTGAGGCGACTCAGCTAGGTTTCAATGGAGAGTACTTGCTTTCGGGGATGGCGCTATATTTGTTAGGTAATGGTTATCGTGCCTACAATCCTGGCACGATGCGGTTCATCTCGCCTGATAGTATTTCACCCTTTCATGTTCTCAATGCTTATAGCTACTGCAGGAATGATCCGATCAACAAGACAGATCCTAGTGGTCATATTGAAACGCGTCATCTAAATAAGTTGAGAGCGAATCTTAAGGTCGTCAAAAATTCTAACGAAAAAATGGCGGCGTATTATAGAAGCGTGATCGACCTTGGCGAAAGGACGAAACTGAAGGATGGGCAGGCTATCGCTTCCGCGGCCAAGCTAGGGATTCAAGAAGCCTATGTGGAGGGAGGGCCTGCTTTTGCATGGCTGGGGAAAAAGATAGGTAAAGATAAGTACATTGGTCACGAGGATGTTATTAAAGACACTGTGAAACGCTACCTCTCGGGTTATGCCGAATTTCAAGATAGTATTGATGCAAAGTTAGACTCTTCGGCTTATCAATGGGCAGTAAATGAAGCAAAACTCAATGTTAAGGCCGAACAAGCTATGTTGGTAGTTAGTGCCAAAGCTCAACAGGCTAATTCGAATGTTCGTGTTGATCAGCCTCCTCAGGGTGAGATGAGTCGTGTGAGGACGGGCTGATGGCGGCGCTGATCGGTTGTTTACCGTTGCCCATGATGAACTTGGCGAAAGGGCCTGCTCTGTACAGACGGCCCTTTGATCCAGCGCAATACCCCCATTGTTTCAACCTTTTTCCTGACTGCTCGATCCGCTATGCTCGGACTCCACCCCGTGCCGGATACACCCCAGGAAAGAGGGCTCCATGATCCGCAGCAAACTGCCGAATGTCGGCACGACCATCTTCACCACCATGTCCCAGCTCGCCGTGCAAACCGGCGCGTTGAACCTTTCGCAAGGTTTCCCCGACTTCAACGGCCCGCAGGCACTGCTCGATGCCGTAGGCCGACATGTGGCCGCCGGGCATAACCAGTACTCGCCGATGACCGGCCTGCCAGCCCTGCGCCAGCAAGTGGCGGCCAAGGTCGAGCGCTTGTACGGGGCTAGGGTGGATGCCGACCAGGAAGTGACCATCACCCCCGGCGCCACCGAGGCGATCTTCTGCGCGATCCAGGCGCTGATCCATGCCGGTGACGAGGTGATCGTCTTCGACCCTTGCTACGACAGCTACGAGCCATCTGTGGAGCTGGCCGGTGGCCGTTGCGTGCATGTGCAACTGAGCGACGGCAGCTTCCGTATCGACTGGCAGAAGTTCAGTGACGCCCTGAGCCCGCGCACACGCATGGTCATCCTCAACTCGCCGCACAACCCCAGCGGTGCGTTGATCACCCGTGAAGACCTCGACCAGCTGGCCCGGTTGATTGCCGAGCGCGATATCTACCTGGTCAGCGATGAAGTGTATGAGCACCTGGTTTATGACGGCGTGCGCCACGCCAGCGTGCTGGCCCATGATGAGCTGTACCAGAAGGCCTTCGTGGTCAGTTCGTTCGGCAAGACCTACCACGTTACCGGCTGGAAGACCGGCTACGTGATCGCCCCGCCGGCGTTGACCGCCGAGTTGCGCAAGGTGCACCAGTACGTCAACTTCTGCGGCGTGACGCCATTGCAGTGCGCCCTGGCCGATTTCATGGCTGAGCACCCCGAGCATATCGATGAACTGCCAGCCTTCTACCAGGCCAAGCGCGACCTGTTCTGCGGCTTGCTGGAAGGCTCGCGCTTCAGCTTCACCCGCACGACGGGTACGTATTTCCAGTTGGTGGACTATTCGCTGATCCGTCCGGACCTGAATGATGTCGACATGTCGCTGTGGCTGACCCGCGAGCACGGCGTGGCGACCATCCCGGTATCGGTGTTCTACCAGCAACCCATCCCCGAGCAACGCCTGGTACGCCTGTGCTTTGCCAAACGAGAGGAGACGCTGCGCCAGGCAGCGGAAAAATTATGCGCGATCTAAGTACCTTGCCTAACCTGAGAGTCGCTTTGGTGCAAACCACCTTGGCCTGGCACGACCGCGAAGCCAACTATGCACACTTCGAGGTGCTGCTGGAGCAAGTGGGCGAGGTGGACCTGGTGATTCTGCCGGAAATGTTCACCACCGGGTTCTCGATGCAGTCGGAAAGCCTGTGCGAGCCGGAGAACGGCCCGACGTACAAATGGCTGAAGGCGCAGGCGAAGAAGCGTAACGCTGTGATCACTGGCAGCGTGATCATCCAGGCCGCCGACGGCAGCCACCGCAACCGCCTGCTGTGGGCGCGCCCGGACGGTGAGATCCTGCACTACGACAAGCGCCACCTGTTCCGCATGGCCGGCGAGCACAAACACTACACACCGGGTGAGCGCCAGGTGCAGTTCGAGCTCAAGGGCTGGCGGATTCGCCCGCTGATCTGCTACGACCTGCGCTTCCCGGTGTGGAGCCGCGACGCCCAGGACACCGACCTGCTGCTGTACACCGCCAACTGGCCAGCGGCGCGCCGACAGCACTGGAACAGGCTGCTGCCGGCGCGGGGCATCGA
>NZ_JABMCN010000141.1 GCF_013179515.1 Pseudomonas sp. CM27 | reverse complement strand
TGATTTCCCGACACAGCCCCGACGGCCGTTTCCTCGATGCCTCGCCGGCAGCTTATCGTCTGCTTGGCCTGTGGCCCGAGCAACTGCGCGGCCGGGCCGTGTACAGCCTGCTGCACCCGCATGAACGCCGCCAGGTCCTGCGCCAGGCGGCCGCCGCGCTGGATCAGGACGGTTACCACACCACCACCTGCCGGGTGCGTCAGGCGGCGGGCGGTTATCGCTGGTTCGAGATCGCTAGCCGGGCCATTCGCGAGACCTACACCGGTGCCGTGGTGGAAGTGGTCAGCGTGTCGCGCGATATCACCCTGCGTATCGAAGCCCAGGAGAACCTGGCGCACAGTGCCCGCCTGGCGACGCTGGGGGAACTGGCCTCGGGCATTGCCCACGAGATCAACCAGCCGTTGGCCGCCGTGGTCAATTACGCCAATGCCAGCCAGCGCTATTTGCAGGGCCTGGAGCGCGACCCGCAAGCCCGCGAGCGGGTCGGGCAGGGCCTGCAGCGCATCAGTGAGCAGGCCACCCACGCCGCCGAAGTGATCCGCCGCCTGCGCGCGTTTCTGCGCAAAGGGCCGCGCCGGCTGCAGGCATTGGACATGGCCGAGGTGGCTGGCGAAGCAATGCGCCTTTGCGCCTGGGAAGCCGCGCGTGATCAGGTGGCCGTCGAGTTGCGCATGAGCGCGCAGTTGCCCTTGGTGTACGCCGACCGGGTGCTGCTGGAGCAGGTGCTGCTCAATCTGCTGCGCAACGCCATCGATGCCAACCGCGAGCAGCATGGCGAGCGGCCCTCACGTATCCTGCTCGGCGCCGTGCGCGAAGGCGACGGTGTGCGGGTCGAGGTGGCCGACCAGGGCCCAGGCGTGGCGCCTGGGCGGCTGGATGACATCTTCACGCCATTTACCACCAGCAAGGCCGACGGCCTGGGCTTGGGTTTGAGCATGAGCCGCAGCCTGATTGAAGGGTTTGGCGGCAGCCTGTGGGCGCGGGCCGGTGACAACGGGGGCCTGGTACTGTGCTGCCGGCTGGCGGTGAGCAGGGGATAAAGGGGGTAGTGGTGCAAGCGAAAGTGTATGTGGTCGATGACGACCAGGGGATGCGTGATTCGACCGTATGGTTGCTGCAGTCAGTGGGCCTGCAGGCCTTGCCGTTCGCCAGTGGGCAGGCGTTTCTCGACGCCTGTGTGGACGATGGGGCGGCCTGCGTGCTGCTGGATGTGCGCATGCCGGGGCTGGGCGGGCTGGCCGTACAGCAGGCCATGCGCGAGCGCGGCTTGGCGCTGCCGGTAATCTTTGTCAGCGGCCATGCCGATGTGCCGATCGTGGTGCGTGCGTTCAAGGCTGGCGCCTGCGACTTCATCGAGAAGCCCTACAGCGACCAGTTGTTGCTCGACAGCGTGCAGGCCGCACTGGAGTCCGCCGAGCGGGCGCGTAAGTGCGATCAGGCGCTGGCCGAGGTGCAAGCGCGCATCGACGGCCTGACGCCGCGTGAGCGTGATGTGTTCGTGCCGCTGGCCCAAGGCTTGAGCAACCGCGAGATTGCCGAGCGGTTGGGCGTCAGCGTGAAGACTGTGGACTTGTACCGGGGGCGGGTGATGAAGCGGTTGCAGGCCACCAGCCTGGCCGAGCTGGTGGGGATTGCGATTGCTTGCGGGGCGGTCGAGGCGTTGGGCCTGCGAACCGTGTAGGAGATCCCAAAAGAACTGATGCTGGGTGCACCGCGTACCTTGCGGGAGCGGGCGCGCCCGCGAAGAATCCAACGCGGTGCATGGCACCGGCTGCGCCTGTGTTCGCGGGCACGCCCGCTACCACAGGCCTCTACAGGGCTGCGTAGGGCAAATATCATGAAATTTTGCATAGCTAGCTAATCAAGGCTTTGACATTCACTGCCTAGGCAGTAATATTTGTACACAATTGCCCGAGCAGTCCCTGATGGCCCATTTCTCACCCGAAAACTTCCAGACCTGCGCCATCGGCATGTTGCTTGGCCGCGCGGCGATCCTCAAGGACCGCATCCTCGACTGGCACCTCGAATCAGAGGGCGTCACTGCCGCGCAGTTCAAGGTGCTGATCATCGTCACCCAGTATCAGGTGGACACTCCGGCCGAGCTGTGCCGCTACCTCGGCCTGGACAGCGGTTCGATGACCCGCATGCTCGACCGCCTCGAGCAGAAGGAGCTGGTCGTGCGCAACCGCTGCGCCGATGACCGCCGCCAGGTGCGCCTGGCGCTCACCGCCGACGGCCAGCGCCTGGCCGACCGCCTGCCGGAAATCGGCGCTGCGGCCATGAACGAGCTGTGCGGTGTGCTGCAACCCGAGGAGCTGAAGACCCTGGAAGGCCTGCTGGCCAAGGTGCTGCTCGGCGCTGGCGACCCTTTGACGATCCGCCGCTTCGGCGACCGTTGAACCCTGTCACGAATTATTCAAGGTATTGTCATGGCCACTTCCGCAGACACTCAAAATCCCCCCGCCGCACCCGAGCCGTCGCGCAAACGCAAGGTCTGGCTGCTTGGCCTGCTGCTGCTGATCATCGTTGGCGGTGTCGGCGTCTGGGCCTGGTACAGCCTTGTCGGGCGCTGGCACCAGAGCACCGATGACGCCTACGTCAATGGCAACGTGGTGGAGATCACCCCGCTGGTCACCGGCACCGTCACCAGCATCGGCGCCGATGACGGTGACCTGGTCCATGCCGGCCAGGTGCTGTTGCAATTCGACCCGGCCGACAGCGAAGTGGCCTTGCAGTCCGCCGAAGCCAAGCTGGCCCGCAGCGTGCGCCAGGTGCGCGGGCTCTACAGCAATGTCGACTCGCTCAAGGCACAGCTGGAGACGCGCCAGGCAGAACTGCGCAAGGCACAGCAGGACTTCAATCGGCGCAAGGTGCTGGCCGACAGCGGTGCGATTGCCGCCGAAGAGCTGTCCCACGCTCGCGATGATCTGAGCGTGGCCCAGGCCGCCGTCAACAGTGCCCGCCAGCAACTGAGCACCAGCAGCGCGCTGGTCGACGACACGGTAGTGTCCTCGCACCCCGAGGTGATGGCGGCTGCCGCCGACCTGCGCCAGGCTTACCTCGACCACGCCCGCACCACCCTGGTAGCGCCGGTTACCGGCTACGTCGCCAAGCGCACCGTGCAGCTGGGCCAGCGCCTGCAGCCAGGCACTGCGACCATGGCGGTGATCCCGCTGGACCAGGTGTGGATCGACGCCAACTTCAAGGAAACCCAGCTGCGTGACATGCGCATCGGCCAGCCGGTCGAGATCAGCGCCGACCTGTACGGCAGCGAGGTCAAATACAGCGGCACGGTCGACAGCCTGGGGGCCGGCACCGGTAGCGCCTTTGCCTTGCTACCGGCGCAGAATGCCACCGGTAACTGGATCAAGATTGTCCAGCGCGTGCCGGTACGCATCCACCTCAGCCCCGACCAGCTCAAGGACCACCCGCTGCGTATCGGCTTGTCCACCGTGGTGGAAGTCGACCTGCACGACCAGAGCGGCCCGACCCTGGCCCAGCAGCCACCGCAGCAGGCCAGCTACACCACCCAGGTGTATGACCGTCAGCTGGTCGAAGCGGACAACCTGATCGCCCGGTTGATCCACGAAAACAGCGCAACCGGCAAGACGGCCCAACGATGAGCAACAATGCTGCGGCCCAGTTCACGCCACCGAGCCTGCTGCTGACCACCATCGGCCTGTCGCTGGCGACCTTCATGCAGGTGCTCGACACCACCATTGCCAACGTCGCCCTGCCGACCATTTCCGGCAACCTGGGGGTGAGTTACGAGCAGGGCACCTGGGTTATTACCTCGTTTGCTGTGAGCAACGCCATCGCCTTGCCCCTGACCGGATGGCTGAGCCGGCGGTTTGGTGAGGTGAAGCTGTTCATCTGGGCCACGCTTCTGTTCGTGGTGGCCTCGTTCCTGTGCGGCATCGCCCAGTCGATGCCTGAGCTGGTGGGCTTTCGTGTGTTGCAGGGGGTGGTTGCCGGGCCGTTGTACCCGATGACCCAGACGTTGCTCATTGCGGTGTACCCGCCCGCGAAACGGGGGATGGCCCTGGCGCTGCTGGCGATGGTCACGGTGGTGGCGCCGATTGCCGGGCCGATCCTGGGGGGCTGGATTACTGACAGTTACAGTTGGCCGTGGATCTTCTTCATCAACGTGCCGATCGGCCTGTTCGCTGCCGCTGTGGTGCGCCAGCAGATGCGCTCGCGGCCGGTGGTTACCAGTCGCCAGCCGATGGACTACATCGGGCTGCTGACGCTGATCATCGGCGTTGGCGCGCTGCAGGTGGTGCTGGACAAGGGTAACGACCTGGACTGGTTCGAGTCGTCGTTCATCATCATCGGCAGTGTGATTTCGGTGGTGTTCCTGGCGGTGTTCGTGATCTGGGAACTCACCGACCGGCACCCGGTGGTGAACCTGCGGCTGTTCGTGCACCGCAACTTCCGGGTGGGCACCATCGTGCTGGTGGGGGGCTATGCGGGGTTCTTCGGCATCAACCTGATCCTGCCGCAGTGGCTGCAGACGCAGATGGGCTATACGGCCACCTGGGCGGGTCTGGCGGTGGCGCCGATCGGCCTGCTGCCGGTGATCATGTCGCCGTTCGTGGGCAAGTATGCGCACCGGTTCGACCTGCGGGTGCTGGCGGGGCTGGCGTTTCTGGCGATCGGTGCCAGCTGCTACATGCGGGCGGGCTTTACCAGTGAGGTGGACTTCCAGCACGTGGCGTTGGTGCAGCTGTTCATGGGGATTGGTGTGGCGCTGTTCTTCATGCCGACGTTGAGCATATTGCTGTCTGACCTGCCGCCGCACCAGATTGCCGATGGCTCCGGGTTGGCAACTTTCCTGCGTACCCTGGGGGGGAGCTTTGCGGCGTCGTTGACGACCTGGATCTGGATCCGCCGGGCGGACCAGCACCATGCGTACCTGAGCGAGAACATCAGCCAGTTCGACCCGACTACGCGGCATACGCTTGAACAACTGGGTGGGGCAAGCCCGCAGAGTTATGCGCAGCTGGAGCAGATTCTCAACGGGCAGGCATACATGATGTCGACGGTGGATTACTTCACGTTGATGACTTGGGTGTTTGCGGGGTTGATATTGCTGGTGTGGTTTGCCAAGCCGCCATTTACGGCCAAGGCGGGGCCGGCTTCGGCGGGGCATTGATGGGTATGCTGCGGCTTGAAGCTTGAAGCTTGAAGCTTGAAGCTTGAAGCTTGTGCGCCGGTTTTGATGCAGCGAACAGTCCATTTGCGATGGCGACGCTGACTCACCTTTTCGCCCTTACGGCGAGTCACTTTTTTCTTGGAAAAAAGTAACCAAAAACCGCTCGCTCCCATCATCCGGCCCCTACGCTTCGCTTCGGGGTCCCCTCACTCCGGCCTTGCTCCCGGGAGGACCGCGCTGCAGGCCCCATCCTGGGGCCCAGCGCTTGACAGGCATCCTTGCCCGTCACCTCCCTCCGCAAGGCCTGCGTTCGGCCTCCTGAAGTCGCGACGATCAAGATCAAGATCAAGATCTATAGCAACAGCACTGATCTTGATCATTCCACTGTGCAGACTTTTCGCCTATTGTCGAGTTTCCCTTCCCGAACGACTGGCACATTCATGCAGAAAGTCATCGTCATCACCGGCGGTAGCCGGGGCATTGGCGCCGCCACAGCGCTGCTGGCTGCCCGCCAGGGCTACCGCATCTGCATCAACTACCACGCCGACGAACAGGCAGCCGAAGATATCCTCGGCCAGGTCCGCGCTCTGGGCGCCCAGGCTATCGCCGTGCGCGCCGACGCCAGCGTTGAAGACGAGATTGTCCAGCTGTTCCGGCGCGTCGACGAGGAGCTCGGCCCGGTCACTGCACTGGTCAACAATGCCGGCACCATTGGCCAGCAGAGCCGCGTCGAGGACATGTCCGAGTTCCGCCTGCTAAAGGTCATGAAGACCAATGTCGTCGGCCCCATGCTCTGCACCAAGCACGCCCTGCTGCGCATGGCGCGCCGGCATGGCGGGCAAGGCGGGGCCATTGTCAACGTGTCGTCGATGGCCGCGCGCCTGGGCTCGCCCAACGAATATGTCGACTATGCCGCCTCCAAGGGCGCGCTCGATACCTTCACCATCGGCTTGGCCAAGGAAGTGGCAGGCGAGGGCATTCGCGTGAATGGTGTACGGCCGGGCTATATCCACACCGGTTTCCATGCGCTGTCCGGCGACCCCGACCGGGTCAGCAAGCTGGAAGCCGGTCTGCCCATGGGACGTGGCGGGCATCCCGAGGAAGTGGCCGAGGCCATCCTGTGGCTGCTCTCCGACAAGGCGTCCTACTCCACCGGCACCTTCATCGACCTCAGCGGCGGGCGCTGAACGCCCCCGTCAACTTTCGATCAGTTCCCGTACCCGCTCGGCCAGCACTTCCAGTTCGAACGGCTTGGTCAGCACCAGCGTACCCTGCAGCAACTGGCCGTCACTGAGCGCCGCGCTTTCGTCGTAACCGGTGATGAACAGCACCTTCAGATCGGGATAGCGCTCACGGCAACGCTCGGCCACCTGCCGGCCATTCAGGCCGCCGGGCAGGCCGATATCACTCAGTAGCAGGTCTGGCCGCTCAGCGTTTTGCAGGTGGGCGAGGGCGGCGGGGCCGTTTTCGAACGCGTCGACCCGATAGCCCAGCTCCTCCAGCACTTCGCAGACCACCAGGCGCAGCGCGGACTGGTCCTCGACCAGCAGAATGCGTTGCTCTGTCGACGCGCTTCTTACCAAAGGTGTACGGCGCGGTCTGGGGGCCGGCGCCTGCGGTTGCGTGTGGTGGCGGGGCAGCAGCAGTTCGATGCGCGTGCCCTCACCCAGCACCGACAGCACCCGCAGTTGTCCGCCTGACTGCCGCACGAAGCCGTAGGCCATGGATAGCCCCAGACCGGTGCCTTGGCCCGCCGGTTTGGTGGTGAAGAACGGCTCGACGGCGCGCTCGGCCACCTCTGCCGACATGCCTTTGCCATCGTCGATGATACTCAGCCGCAGATACTCGCCGGCTGGCAGTTCCAGTGCCTGGGCCTGATTGGGGTCGAGCAGCAAGTTGTCGCCGATGATATCGATCGCACCGCCTGCGGGCATGGCATCGCGGGCATTGATGCATAGGTTGAGCAGGGCGCTTTCCAGTTGTGGCGGGTCGATGAACGTTGGCCACAACTGGCTGGCGAATTGGCTGCTCAGGGTAATTGCCGGGCCGATGGTGCGGCGTAGCAGCTCCTCCATGCCGGTTACCAGCGTGGCCACTTGCGTGGAGCAAGGTTGCAGGGTCTGCTGGCGAGAAAAGGCCAGCAGCCTGTGCACCAGCGAAGAAGCCCGCTGCGCCGAACCGCTGGACAGCTCCAGCAACGGTTCCAGGGCGTCAAAGCGCGACTGCTCAAGGCGTTGGCGCATCAGCTCCTGGGCGCCCAGGATGCCGCCGAGCAAATTGTTGAAGTCATGGGCGATACCCCCACTGAGCTGGCCCACGGCTTCCATTTTCTGCGCTTGGCGCAAGGCTTCCTCCGCCTTGGCCAGGCGTTCTTGCTCCCGCACCCGCTCGCTGATGTCATAGGCAAACAGGTAGGCACCCTGGATTTCACCTTCGGCGTTACGCAGGGCGTTGAAGCGCAGCTCGTAATGGCGTTGTGCGGCTACCTGACCAAAGCGGCCGATTTCGGTGAACTGCTCGCCCGCCAGGGCGCGCTGCCACATTGGTAAAATTGGGGTCTGGCCATCGCTGCCATCGTCGATCAGCGTCGGGACGTAATCGCCGACCTCCGGTGCTTGCCCATACAGCAACCGAAAGTCGTGTTTCGCCTGGCTGTTGACCGCCAGCCAGCGCATGTCGTTACCGACCACATGCACGTTGACGACGCTGTGGTCGATCAGCTCTGCAAACAGTCGGCGCTCCGCCAGTGCGATATTCACCCGCTGTTCAAGCTCTTCGTTCAGGCGCTGCAAGGCCTGTTCCGCCCGCCGGCGTTCGGTGACGTCCTTGAACAGCACCGCCACCTGGCGCCTTTCGGCCGGCTCCACGCGGAAAGTGGTAACGGACAGTACATGGCCGGTGGCCACCAGCTCCTGCTCGAATTGCAAGGGTTCGCCCGTGCGCAGCACCGCGCCATAGCGTGCCACCCAGCCATCCGCCTCGTCGGGCACCATTTCGCGCAGCTTCTGCCCGACCACGTTGGCGATGCCGGCGTGTTTGGCGTACGCCGCATTGGCCAGCACGTGCACATAGTCACTGAGCGGCCCGTGCGGGCCGTCGAAAAACTCGATGATGCAGAAACCTTCGTCCATGGTGTCGAACAGCGAACGGTAGAGGTTCTGATCATGGCCTTGAAGGCTCGCAACCTGTGCCTCCAGTAGCGCGTTCTGCCGCTGCAGGGCTTCGACTTGTTGATGCAGGGAAAGCAGGTCGCGGGATGACATGCCGAGGTCCGACGCAAGAGAAGGCAAAGACTTTAACCTGTTCGCCTGTAGGCGGATACCCGGTCGGCCTGCTGCCCATTGGGTGGTTAGGCATCAGAACGAGCGGATGATCCGCCCCAGGGTTTCCATGGCCCTTTCGGCGCCGTCATGCCAAGGGCTGCCGTAGTTCAGGCGGATACAGTTGCCGAAGCGCCGGGTGGGCGAAAAGATCGGCCCGGGGGCGATGCTGATGCCTTGGGCCAAGGCCATGTGAAACAGTTTCAGGGCGTCCATCTGCTCGGGCAGTTCCAGCCACAGGAAGTAGCCCCCGGACGGTTGGCTTACCCGTGTCTGAGCCGGGAAGTAGCGGGCGATGGCGGCCAGCATGTTGGCCTGCTGGCCCTCCAGGGCATAGCGCAGCTTGCGCAGGTGCCGGTCGTATCCGCCGTGCTGCAGGTAGTCGGCAATGGCCGCCTGCGCCGGCATCGAAGCGCAAAGCGACGTCATCAGCTTGAGCCGCTCGATCTTCTGCGCAAAGCGCCCGGCCGCGACCCAGCCGATCCGGTAGCCGGGTGCCAGGCTTTTGGCGAACGAACCACAGTGCATGACCAGGCCCTGGGTGTCGAAGGCCTTGGCGGGTTTGGGTGCCTGCTGCGAGTAGTACAACTCGGCATACACATCGTCCTCGATCAAGGGCACCTGATGGCGCGCAAGCATTTCTACCAGGGCCTGCTTCTTCGCCTCCGGCATGCTTGCGCCTACCGGGTTCTGGAAATTGGTCATGCACCACACGGCCTTGACCGGGTGTTTTTCCAGGGTCTGCGCCAGTACACCCAGGTCCATGCCTTCGCGCGGGTGCACGGGGATTTCCACTGCCTTGAGCTTGAGCCGCTCCAGCACCTGCAGGCAGGCATAAAAGGCCGGGGCTTCGATGGCCACCAGATCGCCGGGCTCGGTTACCGCCTGCAGGCACAGGTTCAATGCTTCCAGCGCGCCGTTGGTGATCAGCAGCTCTTCCATTGGCAGCATCAGCCCGCCCACCATGTAGCGCAGGGCAATCTGCCGGCGCAATTGCGGGTTGCCGGGCGACAGGTCGGTCACCACCATGCGCGGGTCCATGCTGCGGCTGGCGCTGGCCAGCGAGCGCGACAGACGTTGCAGCGGGAACAGTTCGGGGCTGGGGAAGGCCGAGCCGAACGGTATGGTGTTGGGGTCCTTGATCGAATCCAGGATCGAGAACACCAGCGCGCTGACGTCGACGTCGGTGGACTCGCTGACCGGCTGCAGCGCCTGTGGCTCGCTGAACTGGCGTGGGGCGTGGGTGTTGACGAAGTAACCCGAGCGCGGCCGGGCACGAATGAGCCCGCGCCGTTCCAGCAGGTAATAGGCCTGGAACACGGTGGACGGGCTGACCCCGTGGGTCTGGCTGGCATAGCGCACCGAAGGCACGCGCTGGCCGGGGCCCAGCACCCCGGAGCGGATCAGTTCGGCGATGTCGTCGGCGAAGCGTTCGTAACGTTTCATTCTGGCCTTCTGTCGAAGCCTGGCAGGCAAGGTGGTGTCAGTGTAAGGGATCAGCGGTTGATCGGTGCGACGAAGCGGCTCTCGGCCACGCTGCGCACAGCAGGGTTGTCACGTTCGCTGATTTCAAAATTCAGGGTCTGCGAACTGCTGGTCGGGCGCTCGGCGAGCATCGCCACCGATACTGGCAGTTCACTCATTTCACCGGCAGGGATCACCAGGGTGCTGTTGCCCTGCAAGGTGAAACCGTCGGCGTCCAGCAAGCGCAGTGCATAGTGCTGTGTGCGCTCGGTCTTGTTGATGACTTTCAGCAGGTAGATGTTTTCGATCTGGCCCAGGGCGTTCTCGCGGAACAGGCCGCGGTCCTTGATAACGTCCAGCGACACCATCGGGCGCAACTGCAGGGCCAGCACCAGCGCACCGATCATCAGCACCAGTGCGGCGGCGTACCCGAGCAGGCGCGGGCGCAGCCAGTGGGTGGTGCCGCCCTGCAGGCTGTGTTCTGACTTGTAGCCGATCAGCCCGCGCGGGTAACCCATCTTGTCCATCACCCCGTCACAGGCGTCGATGCACGCGGCGCAACCGATGCAGGCCATCTGCAGGCCATCGCGAATATCGATACCGGTGGGGCATACCTGCACGCACAGGGTGCAGTCGGTGCAGTCGCCCAGGCCTTGGGCGCGTGCGTCGCTGCCTTTCTTGCGCGGGCCTCGGGTTTCACCGCGACGCGGGTCGTAGGCCACCGCGAGGGTGTCCTTGTCGAACATCACGCTCTGGAAACGGGCATAAGGACACATGTGCAGGCACACCGCTTCGCGCAGCAGGCCGGCATTGATGTAGGTGGCGGCGGTGAAGAACAGCACCCAGAACAGCGCCACGCCGCCCAGTTGCAACGTGAACAGCTCCGCCGCCAGTGGCCGGATAGGGGTGAAGTAGCCGACGAAGGTCAGCCCGGTAACTACGCCGATGGCCAGCCACAGGCTGTGCTTGAGCGTGCGGCGGGCGAATTTGCCCGGGGTCCAGGGCGCGGCGGCCAGCTTGATGCGCTGGTTGCGGTCACCCTCGATGAGTTTCTCGCACCACATGAACAGCCAGGTCCAGGTGCTTTGCGGGCAGCTGTAGCCGCACCACACGCGGCCGGCATACACGGTGATGGCAAACAGGCCGAAGGCACAGATGATCAGCAGTGCCGACAGCAGGATGAAGTCCTGGGGCCAGAAGGTGGCGCCGAAGATGTGAAATTTGCTGTTCTCCAAATCCCACAGCACGGCCTGGCGGCCATCCCAGTTCAGCCAGGCGGTGCCGAAAAACAGCACAAACAGCACACCGGCGAAGCCGATGCGCAGGTTGCGGTACAGCCCGGTGAAGCTGCGGGTGTGGATGCCGCTGTCGTAGCGTCGCGTCCGGGGACTGGCTGGGGCAGTGGTGATCTCTGTGAAAGGGACTCTATCGCTCATGGTTCTGTGCTCATCAGGCCTCGATCAGGCATGAGCACTATGGCCCTGAAGCTGTTATCAGCACAGGTTCAGATTTTACGATAAAAACCATATCAGTTGCTGGGTTGCGCCCCGCCAGGCCTCAGATTACCGAGCCTGGCGTACTGGCCTTCAGATGCCTGCGGCTATCCACCGCACCCGCCACGGTAAGTGCATCGGCCTCGGCTTCGGTAATGGGCACGCGCTGGCCTGCGAGCAGGGCTACCGACATGCGCAACTGCTCGTCGGTGACGATTTCGATGTCCGGGCCGTCGCCCTCGATACGCACGTCTTCGCCAACCAGCGTGCAGCGGCGGGTGGTTTCGTCGACTTCAACAGGCATGGTGTGGTCCTCCTGGGGTTGTTACAGGGTGGACCACGGGGCAGAGGCAGATGCTGCATCGGCAGGCTGAGCGGCACTTTATGAAAGGCGCAGTGGTCCACAGTTGCAGATGGCAGGCCCGGTCCTTTCGCGGTCCTGGCAATTCAATGCTCAGCGTGGGAGCGGCCGCAATGGAGCTGATCTGGCAAACGATCCAGGCCGAATTCGCCGATATCACCGACTGGCGCGAGGTGACCCAGATTTCCGTAAGGCTGCTGATGGCGGCCGTGCTGGGTGCAGTCCTGGGCTTCGAACGCGAACACAAGGGCAAGTCCGCCGGGGTGCGCACGCACATGCTGGTCTCGCTGGGCGCGGCGCTGTTCGTGCTGGCACCGAGCATGGCCGGGGCTGATGAGCAGGCGCTGAGCCGGGTGATCCAGGGCATCGTCGCCGGTATCGGCTTCCTGGGTGCGGGCACTATCCTCAAGGGTAACGGCCAGGACACCAGCCACGTGAAAGGCCTGACCACGGCCGCGGGGCTATGGATGACCGCCGCAATCGGTACGGCTGCCGGCATGGGGCGCGAAGCCACGGCGCTGATCAGCACGGTGCTGGCCCTGCTGGTGCTGGGCACGATGCCGATGCTGGTAGACAAGGTAGAAGGGCAGAACGAGGAAAAGCAGAAGGAGGAAGAGGACGGGAAGCACTGAGGGGAGCCTAAGCTCCCCTCAAAGCGTTGCTGCCTGCTCTTTTTTTATTATTGGGACGGGCCTTTTGTTGTTTTTGTAAGCCTGTCCTGGTGTTGCGAGCGACCCCCATGCGGGGTCAAGAGCAAACGTATTTTTTTGAGCGCTGACCTGCCTTCATCATTGCTGATCCGAACCTGGCTGCTGCTACCTTGTGGTAGTTTTATTGTTCTGTGCCAGACCGCGGGGCGTACCCCTGAAAAGCGTGTCGACTCCAAAAAGATCTGCTTGCTACGCCTCTGCCGTGTTGTTCTTGTTATGTCAGAGCCGTTACCTGTTGTTTTTATTGGGTATCGCATTTTTGTTGTTCTTGTACCAAAGATATAGCAGGGTGCGTGCCAACTTTTGAAAAGCCTTTAAAATCAATGGCTTAACGATTTTGCGCAAAATCCCGTCGCCTGAAATTCTGTCGATTTGTTTCCCTGTTACCCGATTTTCTACTGTGAAGCGTGGGGGCGGTAACACTCCACCCACGCACATGTGACAGCCGTATGACTTATTGTGCGCTGCGCGCCCGTGCCACCCGCGACCCGTTGTCGCGGCCCAACACGCTGCTGATGCGCCGCCCGGCGGCGATCAACCGATCAAGGTCGATGCCGGTTTCAATACCCAGCCCCTGCAGCAGGTACACCACATCTTCAGTGGCGATATTGCCGGTAGCGCCTTTGGCGTACGGGCAGCCACCGAGCCCAGCCACCGAGCTGTCGAACACGCTGATGCCTTCGAGCAGGCTGGCATAGACGTTGGCCAGGGCCTGGCCGTAGGTGTCGTGGAAGTGCCCGGCCAGCTGTGCCCGTGGTACTTGTGCCGACACCACCTCGAACAGCCGCCGGGTATCGCCGGCGGTGCCGCTGCCGATGGTGTCGCCCAGCGACACCTCGTAGCAGCCCATGTCGTGCAGGGCGCGGGCTACCGGGGCGACCTGTTCGGCACTGACCTTGCCTTCATAGGGGCAGCCGAGCACGCAGGACACATAGCCGCGTACACGCACGCCATGGTTGCGCGCGGCTTCCATGATCGGCTCGAAGCGCTTGAGGCTTTCGCTGATCGAGCAGTTGATGTTGCGCTGCGAGAACGCTTCGGAGGCGGCGGCGAACACGGCCACTTCCTTGACGCCCGCGGCCAGGGCGTCCTCGAAGCCGCGCAGGTTTGGCGCCAGAGCCGCATAAGTGACCCCCGGGCGCTGCTGGATGCTGGCGAATACCTCGGCAGAACCGGCCATTTGCGGCACCCACTTGGGCGAGACGAAACTGCCCACTTCGATGTAGGCCAGGCCCGCCTCGGTGAGGTCGTCCACCAGTCGCACCTTATCGGCGACGCTGATGGGCTGGGCTTCGTTCTGCAGGCCGTCGCGGGGGCCTACTTCGACCAGACGGACTTCTTTGGGCAAGTGCATGGCGGGTTTCCTGTGGCGTTCAGCGGTGGTCTTTGTTGTTCAGGGTGGCGGCCAGGGCCTGTTCGCAGCGCTCCTGGGCGGTGTCCAGTTCCAGTTGCATCTGGTGGATGTCGAGCATCTGCTGTTCCAGCTGGGCGCGGCGCTCGGCGATTTTCAGCAGCATGCTGTTGAGCTGTTTGAGGTTGCCACTGGTGGGGTCGTACAGCTCGATCAGTTCGCGGCACTCGGCGAGTGAGAAACCGATGCGTTTGCCGCGCAGGATGAGCTTCAGGCTGACTTTGTCGCGCGCCGAATAGATGCGTTCCAGGCCGCGGCGCTCGGGGCTGAGCAGGCCCTGTTCCTCGTAGAAACGAATGGCACGGGTGGTGATGTCAAGCTCGCGGGACAGGTCGGAGATGCTGTAGGTCTGGGTGCTCATGCTCGGGCTCGGCGTGGGGTATGGCGGTATCCTGAGGGTAGGTTGACGTTTACGTCAAGCAGGAGCCGGCACAGGCAGGCACTGATCAGTCCGGCTGCACCGCCCGCCGATAGCCATTGGGTGTCTGCCCACTCAACCGCTTGAACCACCGCGCGAAATACGTCGGGTCGGTGAACCCCAGGCTATCCGACAACTGCCCGATGCTCATGCGCGTGTACACCAGGTTCCGCCGCGCCTCCAGCAACAAGCGCTGGTGCACGACCTGCAGCGCTGTCTGCCCACTCAACGCCCGACACAGCTGATTCAGTTGCAGGCTTGGAACATTAAGCCGCGCGGCAAAATCCTCCACCGACAAATGTTCCCGGTAATGCGCCTCGACCAGGCGCAGGTATTGCCCGAGCAACTGGCGGTCACGTTCATCACGGTTGCGCGGCGCCTGGCCCAGTTGCTGGCGGCGGCTGATCCACACCATCAGCGCGGTCACCAACGCCTCGAGCAGGGCCGCCCGCGCCGGGGCGTTGCCCTGGTATTCCTGCTGCAGGGTGTCGATCAGGCTGCGCAGGTGCATACGGTCCTTGCCCAGCCGGTAACACGCCGGGTTGGCCAGCACCGTCAGTGGCACGCCAAGGCGCTGCTCCAGGGCCGCCACCAGTGCCGGGCCGAAGGTCAGCACATGGCCCTGGATATCGGCACTGAAACGAAAGCCGTGCACGGTCATCGGCGGCACCACCTGGATGGCGGCTTCGCCAATGGCGCTGCGTAAACCTTCGATCTCCACCTGGGCCTCGCCGCGCTGCACATACAGCAGCTGGAACAGCTCGGCATGCTGGTGCGGCTTGATCTCCCAATGGTGCAGGCGGCTGCGCGCCGGGATCGACTCGCAGTGCAGCAGGTCGGTGCCCGGCCAGGCCTGGTTTTCGCCGTACAACTTGAACAAGGGAACGCCGGGTAGGGTGGATTTCATGCGGGTTGGCCTGTCCGTTAATCGAACGAATTTTT
>NZ_JABMCN010000140.1 GCF_013179515.1 Pseudomonas sp. CM27 | reverse complement strand
CCGGGGCCACCGGCAGTCATCGCCGCGACCAGGTCGAAGCTCTTGATGGCGATGTGCGAAAGGATCATCAGCGAGCTGAAGAACACCGGGCGCAGGCTGGGCAGCACCACTCGCCAGTAGATGCGCGGCAGGCTGGCGCCGTCGATTTGCGCAGCGCGGATGATCGACGGGTCGACGCCGCGCAGACCGGCCAGGAACATCGCCATGATGAAGCCCGAGGCCTGCCACACGGCGGCAATCACCAGGCAGTACACCACCCGGTCAGGGTCGATCAGCCAGTCCAGCCGAAAGCCTTCCCAGCCCCAGTCGCGCAGCAGCTTGTCCAGGCCCATGCCGGGGTTGAGCAGCCACTTCCATGCCGTGCCGGTGACGATCATCGACAGCGCCATGGGGTACAGGTATAGGGTGCGGATGAAGCCCTCGCGGCGGATGCGCTGGTCCAGCAATACCGCCAGCAACACGCCGATGACCAGGCTGATGGCGATGAACAGGCCACCGAAAACCAGCAGGTTCTTGCTCGCCACCCACCAGCGATCGTTGTCGAGCAGCCGCGCGTATTGCGCCAGGCCCGCCCACTTGTAGGTGGGCAGGAAGGTCGAGGTGGTGAAGGACAGCACGAAGGTCCAGAGGATGTAGCCGTAGAAGCCCACCAGGACGATGATCATGCTTGGCGCCAGCACCAGTTTGGGCAGCCAGCGCTGTAGCGCGTCCAGGGGTGAGGCCCGCAGTTGAGCGGTTGTAGTGGTCATGATGTGGTACCCGAAGCCCAGACAGTGCGTGGCTCTGCCTTTTGTGTTGTCGGTACTGGCCCTATCGCCGGCAAGCCAGCTCCCACAGGTAACCCACAGTTTTCAAAGGCAGTGAATACCCTGTGGGAGCTGGCTTGCCGGCGATAGGGCCATCAGCGCTTTACTGGGCGGACTTGATGGCAGCCGCCAGCTTCTTCGCCGCATCGGCCGGGTCGGCCTTGGGGTCGTTGATGTAGTTGGTCACCACATCGAAGAACGCCCCCTGCACGGCCAGCGTGGTGGCCATGTTGTGCGCCATGCTCGGCTGCAGGCCGCCATTTTTTGTGTCGGCAAGGAAGTCCTTGGCGGAGGTCTGCGCGCAGGCATCAAAACCATACCTGCCCATGTCGGCCAGCATGTCGTTGCGCACCGGGATCGAGCCCTTGTTGCTGCTGAAGACCTTCTGGAAGTCCTCGCCCAGCACCTTGCGGGCAATGTCCTGCTGGCCGGCAGCGGTGCCGGCGTCGTTCTGCTTGAACACCACCAGCGAGTCGATGTTGTACAGGAAGGCCTTTTCGGTGCCGGGGAACGGCACGCACTGGTAGTCCGTACCGGCGGTTTTCTTCGCCAGGGTCCATTCGCTCTTGGCCCAGTCGCCCATGATCTGCATGCCGGCCTTGCCGTTGATGACCTTGGCGGCTTCCAGGTTCCAGTCCTGGCCTTTGCCATCCGGGTCCATGTAGGTGGCGACTTTTTTCAGCTCGGTCAGCGCCTTGACCATCTGCGGGCCGGTGAGGGTTGCGCTGTCGAGGTCGACCATGGCCTTCTTGTAGCCATCTGCACCCATCACCGACAGCACCACGCTTTCGAACACCGTGCTGTCCTGCCACGGCTGCCCACCATGGGCGAGCGGGATGAAACCGGCCGCCTTGAGTTTGTCGGCAACCGCATAGAATTCGTCGAGGGTGGTCGGCGGCTTGTCGATACCGGCTTTCTTGAACACTTCAGGGTTGATCCACAGCCAGTTGATGCGATGGATGTTGACCGGCACGGCGACATAGTCACCGTCGTACTTGACGGTATCGGCGACTTTCTTGTCGAGCAGCGAATCCCAGTTTTCGGCCTTGGCCACCTCCTTGAGCACATCCGCGTCGAGCAGCCCGGTGGCCGCCCAGTCCTGGATGTCCGGGCCTTTGATTTGCGCGACACCCGGCGGGTTGCCGGCCACGGCGCGGCTCTTGAGTACGGTCATGGCAGTGGCACCACCGCCGCCAGCAACGGCACCGTCCTTCCAGGTGAAGCCATCTTTTTCGACTTGGGCCTTGAGCACATCGACGGCTGCTTTTTCGCCACCCGAGGTCCACCAGTGCACGACCTCGACGCTGCCTTTGGCGTCGGCAGCCTGGGCACTGAAGGGCAGTATCGAGGCCAAGGAAATTGCGGCAGCGAGACGGAGTGTGGAATTCATCGAAGCACCTTTCTTGTTGTTATGCCGTGCAAGTCGAGCGCTTGCGTTGCATGGAGTCTAAACAGCCCGCCCGCCTCGTCAGGTAACGAAGCGATGCTTGAATGTCATCATCTGGTTACATTGCCGGCCAGGGCGCTGGCCAGGCTCGGCGCCAGCGGCAAGCCGGGCAACAGCAGTGCCTGGCAGGCGTGATAAAGGTCGGGTTTGCCCGGCCAGATGCTCCCGGCCGGCTGGTTCAGCGCATCGAGCTCGTGGTGCCAACTGCCCGCGGTGTGGTCGATGAAATGGTTGGCGATGAAGTCCCAGCAGCGCCGGTACCACTGCTCGTAATGCGCCTCGCCGGTCCTTTGCAACAACGCGGCGGCGGCGGCGCAGGCCTCGGCGTGCACCCAGTGCAAACGCGCGTGCACCACCGGGCGATCGGCCCAGTCCAGGGTGTAGACAAAGCCCGGGGCGCCATCGGCATGCCACGCCTGCCCACAAGCGCCGTCGAACAGCGCGCGGGCGCTGCCAAGCAGCCAGTCCGGTGCGTGCAGGCCGGCCTGCGCAAGGCTGGCCTCCAGGTGCAACAGCAGCCGCGCCCATTCCAGCGCGTGCCCGGGCGTGGTGCCATAAGGGCGGAAGTGGTCGGCCGGGTGTTCCTGGTTGTAGTGCGGCAGCGGTTGCCATAACGCGTCGAAATGCTCGATCACCCGGTGGCCGTTGGCGGCGGCATGGGTATGGATGATGCGTTCGGCGATGCGCAGGGCGCGTTGCAGCCACAGCGTGTTGCGGGTGACGTCTGCAAGCGCCAGGAAGGCCTCGGTCGCGTGCATGTTGCTGTTGGCGCCCCGATACGGTTCAGGCAACTGCCACGCACGGGACAAGGTTTCGCGCAGGGCGCCTTCCCCTTCGCACCAGAAATGCGACTCCAGCACTTGGGCCGCGTCTGCCAGCAAAGCGGGCGCATCGTCGACACCCGCTACTACCGCCGAACTGGCGGCCAGGGCGACAAAGGCATGCAGGTAGGCCGCCTTGCCGCTGTCATCATGGCCGCCGGGGTGGGCGAACCAGCCGCCGTAGCGGGCATCTTGCATGGCCCCGCGCAGGGCGGTCACGCCGTGCTCGGCATAGGCCAGGTAGCCAGGCACACCCTGCAGATGGGCCAGGGCGAAGCAGTGGGTCATGCGGGCGGTGTTCATGGTTTGGGCGCGGGCGCCGGGGGCGAGCTGCCCTTTGGCATCGAGGTTACCGAAGCCGTCCGGCAGTTTCGCGGCCTTGGCAAAGGCCAGCAGGCGATGTGCTTCAGCCTGGCGCCAGTTGGAATGGGCCGGGGCGTTGAGCCAGCTGGTTGCTGGCAGGTCGAGGGGGGTCATGGGCCAGCTTGCTCCTTGCCAGTCGTTTGCGAATTCTAGCCAGCGGGATTTGGGCGGATGTCACGAAGGACGGCAGGTTTGTCACTCGACAGTGACAATTGAGTGACCTGCAACGGCCCTATCGCCGGCAAGCCAGCTCCCACAGCTACAGTGCAAACCTTGAACCCCGTGCGGTCATTGTGGGAGCTGGCGTGCCGGCGATAGGGCCAGAACTGCCAGCGCATAAAGTCAGTCCATACCCCGCGGTAGATACAAGGTCACCCGTAACCCGCCCTCGCGCAGGTTCAGCAAACTCACTTCCCCGCCATGGCTATGGGCAATGTTGCGCGCAATTCCCAACCCCAGCCCATACCCCTGCTGCTGCCCGGCCAGGCGAAAATGCGGCTCGAACACCTGCTCCAGCTGCTGCTGCGGCACCCCGGGGCCCTGGTCGTCCACCTGCAGCACAAACCCCTCGGCACTGTCGATGATGCGCAACCGTGCCCGCTCGCCGTACTTGATGGCATTGTCGATCAGGTTGCCAATGCAGCGCCGCAGCGCCAGCGGCTTGCCCGCATACGGCGCCAACGCCCGCCCCAGCAACGTGATGCGGCCATCGCCCAGGTACGGCTCGGCCAGAATCTCCAGCACCTGGTTGAGGTCGACAGGCTCGATGTTCTCGTGGATGTCAGTGTCCTTCACGCACTGCAACGCGCCTTTGACCAGCAGCTCCAGTTCGTCCAGGTCCTGGCTGAACTTGGCCTGCAGGCGCTCGTCTTCGAGCAGTTCGACACGCAACCGCAGGCGGGTGATCGGCGTACGCAGGTCGTGGGAAATGGCGCTGAACAGCTGGCTGCGCTCGGTCAGGTAGCGGCTGATACGCTCGCGCATGCTGTTGAACGCCCGACTCACTTCGACCACTTCACTGCCGCCACCTTCGGCCACCGGCGCCACATCGGCGCCCAGCGACATCTCGCGCGCGGCCCGCGCCAGCCGTTTCAGCGGCCAGCTCTGCCAGTGCACCAGCAGGCCGATGAACAACAGCAGCAAGGCGGTGGTCAGCACGATGAAGCCGATCTGCTGGCGTGGCAGGCGTTCGGCCTCAAGGCTGGTGTAGGGCTCGGGCAGCAGCGAGGCGATGTACAGCCACTCGCCCTCAGCCAGGCGGATCTGCGTTACCAGCACCGGCGGGTTGAGCGGCTCCAGGGTCAGCGAATAATGCGCCCAGGAGCGTGGCAGTTCGTCGAGCTTCAAGCCACTGTTGAAGATGCGCAGGTCATCCGGGGCGACGAACTCGACGGAAATGTCCATTTGCGCGCCCAGGCGCTCATGCAGCACTTGCTGGAACACCTCGATCACCGCCTGCTTGCGCGGCGTGACGGGCAGTACCGGCATGTCCAGCGGCTTGGCATTGAGCGACACGAAAAAGCGCGTGCCCCCCATGCTGCGCAGCTGGTCTAGCACCAGTGGCCGGTAGGCCACCGGCAGCGAGCGGAAGTAGCTGACACTGGCGCTCATCGAATGGGCCAGGCTGCTGGCGCTGGCGCGCAGGCCCTGAACCTGGCTGGCGCGCAGCTGGGCGACCCAGATGATGCTCGACAAACCCTGGGCCAGCACCACCACCAGCAGGGTCAGCAACAGCATGCGCGCCAGCAGCGAACGAGGCAGCAGGCGCCAGCGCCGCTCAGGATGCACTGCAGACATGCGCAGCCAGCAGGTAGCCACTGCCACGCACCGTGCGGATCAGCCGTGGGGGTTTGTCGGTGTCGCGCAGGCGCTGGCGCAGGCGGCTGACCGCCATGTCGACGATGCGGTCCAGCGGCATCGGCTCGCGGCCACGGGTGGCGTTGCCGATGGTGTCACGATCGAGGATCTGCTGTGGGCGGTCGAGAAAAAGCTTGAGCAGGGCGAAGTCGGCGCCCGAGAGGATCACCTCTTCACCGTCACGGTGGAACAGGCGATGGCTGACCGTGTCCAGGCGCCAGTCGTCGAAGGCCAGCACGGCACTGACCGGTGCTGCCTGGCCGAATTCGGCACGGCGCAGCAGGGCCTTGATCCGCGCTTGCAATTCGCGGGGGCTGAAGGGCTTGCCCAGGTAGTCGTCTGCGCCCAGTTCCAGGCCAATGACCCGGTCGGCTTCGTCGGAGCTGGCGGTGAGCATGATGATCGGCACCCGTGCCAGACGGGGATGCTGGCGCACCCAGCGGCACAGGCTGAAGCCGTCTTCGTCGGGCAGCATCACGTCGAGGATGACCAGGTCGCAGGGGGTGGATTCGAGAGCCTGGCGAAAGCCCCTGCCGTCCGCTTCGGCATGCACCTGGAAGCCGGAACGGCTCAGGTAGGTTTGCAGCAGTTCGCGGATTTCCTGGTCGTCGTCGACCATCAGGATCGATTTGCCGGCAGTGCTCAAGGTGGTCCTTCCTCTTGTTGATTGCAGGTCTTTTGCCTGCTGTACGGTGTTGCCTTCCGGGGCTGAGTTGCAGCCCATCGCCGGCAAGCCGGGCTCCCACAGTTAGTGTACAAATCCAGTCTTGACGCGATCGGTGTGGGAGCTGGCTTGCCGGCGATCGGGCCGCGCTGCGGCCCCCTTCAACTGTCAGTGATCCAGCGCCTGCTGCAAGGCCACCCCGGCCCCCAGCAACCCGGAAAACTCCGCCGTCACCAACCACACCGGCACGCCGGCAAAATAACCACTCATGCAACCCTTGTCGGCAAAACTTGTGGCAAACCCACTGCGCAGGAACAGCTCGGCAAAGCGCGGGATCACCCCGCCGACAATATAGACCCCACCCCGCGCGCCCAAGGTCAGCACATTGTTACCGGCCACTCGCCCCAGGAAGCGGCAGAACTGCTCGACCACCGCCAGCGCCCGCGGCTCGCCGCCCAGCGCGGCATCGGTGATGTGCGCCGGGGTCTTGTGTCGCGGTATGTCTCCGTCCAGCGCGCAGATCGCCTGGTACAAACGCACAAGACCTCCCCCGCTGAGCACCGTCTCGGCACTGACGTGGCCGATCTGACCATGGATCTGCTGATGGATCGCCGCTTCGCGGGCATTGCCCACCGGCAAGTCGACATGCCCGCCTTCGCCGGGCAGGGCCTGCCAGTGCTTTTCGCCCAGGCGCAGCAGCGAGCCCACGCCCAGGCCGGTACCAGGCCCGATGACCAGTGCCGGGCGCGACGGGTCAGCCGTGCCGGGGCACACTTCGCGAAACTCCCCCTCGCGCAGGCGGGTCATGCCCAACGCCATGGCGGTGAAGTCGTTGACCAGCAACAACTGCCCGACCTGCAAGGTCCTGCAGAACGCCGTACGGCTGAGCCGCCAATGGTTGTTGGTAAAGCGGAATTCATCGCCATCTACCGGCCCGGCCACTGCCAGGCAGGCCGCGGCCACGCCACCGCGAGCAATGCCCTGCCCCTGCAGATAGGCTTCGATGGCCTGTTCAGGGCTGGTGTAATCCTCGGTGGCGAAGACTTTCACTTCATGCAGCTGGTTGTCACGCCACAACGCAAAACGGGCATTGGTGCCGCCGATGTCGCCAACCAGCAAGTCCTTCATTTGAGGTTCTCCAGGGCCGAAGTGAATGCACTGGCGCCCTGCTCTGCGGGGCTGAACGCCATGCGCATGAAGCCGAACAGCTCGCGCCCGCAACCCAGGTCGTTGCCCTGGGGCGCCGGCGGCAGGTCACGGCTGGCCAGTTCTTCGGCCGACACCATCACCCGCAGCGTGCCTTCGACACCATCGACCCGCACCATATCACCCTCACGCACGCGCGCCAGCGGGCCGCCATCATAAGCTTCGGGGCACACGTGGATAGCCGCAGGGATCTTGCCCGAGGCACCCGACATGCGCCCGTCGGTGACCAGCGCCACCTTGTAGCCACGGTCCTGCAGCACCCCCAGGAAGGGCGTGAGCTTGTGCAGTTCGGGCATGCCATTGCAGCGCGGGCCCTGGAAACGCACCACCGCAACAAAGTCACACTCCAGCTCGCCGGCCTTGAACGCATCGGCCAGCGACTGCTGGTCGTGGAACACCCGCGCCGGGGCTTCCACCACGCGGTGCTCGGGGGCAACGGCAGACACCTTCATCACCCCACGGCCGAGGTTGCCTTCCATGACGCGCAGGCCACCTTCGGCCGAAAACGGCCGCGCCACCGGGCGCAGGATGGTCTCGTCCAGGCTGTGCTGCGGCCCTTCGCGCCACACCAGCTTGCCGTTGTCGAGAAACGGTTCCTGGGTGTAACGGCGCAGGCCGGGGCCGGCGACGGTGTTGACGTCTTCATGCAGCAGCCCGGCGTCGAGCAGCTCGCGAATCAGGAAGGCCATGCCGCCAGCCGCCTGGAAGTGGTTGATGTCAGCCTTGCCGTTGGGATAGACGTGGGACAGGGTCGGCACCACCTCGGACAGGTCGGCCATGTCCTGCCAGGTCAGCTGGATACCCGCCGCCTGGGCAATCGCCGGGATGTGCAGGGTGTGGTTGGTCGAGCCGCCGGTGGCATGCAGGGCGACGATCGAGTTGACCAGCGCCTTCTCGTCGACGACTTCGCCCAGCGGCATGAAGCTGCCGCTGGCCTTGGTCATGCGCGTCACCTGCCGTGCGGCCTCGGCGGTGAGCGCGTCGCGCAGCGGGGTGTACGGGTTGACGAACGAGGCGCCGGGCAGGTGCAGGCCCATGACTTCCATCACCAGCTGGTTGGTGTTGGCGGTGCCGTAGAACGTGCAGGTGCCCGGGCTGTGGTAGGAGTTCATCTCCGACTCCAGCAGCTCTTCGCGGCTGGCCTTGCCCTCGGCATAGCGCTGGCGTACATCGGCTTTCTGCTTGTTGGAAATGCCCGACATCATCGGCCCGCCCGGGACGAAAATAGTCGGCAGGTGGCCAAAGCGCAGGGCGCCCATCATCAGGCCGGGGACAATCTTGTCGCAGATGCCCAGCATCAGCGCGCCATCGAACATGTTGTGCGACAGGGCCACGGCGGTGGACATGGCGATCACTTCGCGGCTGGCGATGGCCAGTTCCATGCCTGGCTCGCCCTGGGTCACGCCGTCGCACATGGCCGGCACGCCACCGGCGAACTGGCCCACCGAACCCACCTCGCGCAGGGCCTGCTTGATCTGCTCGGGGAAGTGCAAATACGGCTGGTGCGCCGAGAGCATGTCGTTATACGCCGAAACGATAGCCACGTTGGCCGCGTTCATCAGCCGCAGGGTCTGCTTGTCGTCGCTGCCGCAACCGGCCACGCCATGGGCGAAGTTGGCGCACTGCAGGCTGGCGCGCATGGGGCCGTCACTGGCCGCCCCGCGAATCAGCTGCAGGTAGCGTTCGCGGGTGGCACGGCTGCGTTCGATCAGCCGCTGGGTGACCTCAAGGATGCGCGGGTGCATGTACTGGACTCCAGGCTAATTGTAAGGGCGGTTTACCGGGCATTTCCCCTCCAAACGATTGCGGCCTAGGCTCAAGGTAAAGGGCCTGCTGCAACGCTGGGGGCACATCGCCCAACCACTCGTTGTATGTTTAAACAAAATACTGCCACTAAAAAGGCTTGTTTTCTATCTGATAGTGAATAATCTTGTAATTCCAACAACAAAACCGTTTCAGTGAAGCCCCTTTGTGCCACAGGTTTCACTCGGACTGCCAGAGGTACTGCCATGACCCTACGCATCGCCATCAACGGATTCGGCCGCATCGGGCGCAACGTCCTGCGCGCACTGTATACCCAAGGCTACCGCCAGGACCTGCAGGTCGTCGCCATCAACGACCTGGGCGACAGCGCCATGAATGCCCACCTGCTGAAATACGACAGCGTGCATGGCACCTTCGATGCCATTGTCGAGGCGGACCATGAGAGCCTGACGGTGAATGGCGACCGCATTGCGGTCAGCGCCATCCGCAACCCGGCCGAGCTACCCTGGAAGGCCGAGGCCATCGATGTGGTGTTCGAGTGCACCGGTCTGTTCACCGACCGCACCAAGGCCGCCGCACACCTGGCCGCCGGGGCTGGCAAGGTGATTGTGTCGGCGCCAGCCAAAGGCGCCGATGCCACTGTGGTATACGGAGTCAACCACGACATCCTGCGGTCTTCGCACCAGGTCATTTCCAATGCCTCCTGCACCACCAACTGCCTGGCGCCGATTGCCCAGGTGCTGGACCGCGAGTTCGGCATCGAACAGGGCCTGATGACCACCATCCATGCCTACACCAACGACCAGGTGCTGACCGACGTGTACCACAGCGACCCGTACCGCGCGCGCTCGGCGACCCAGTCGATGATCCCGAGCAAGACCGGCGCCGCCGAGGCTGTGGGCCTGGTGCTGCCGGAACTGGCGGGCAAGCTCACCGGCATGTCGGTGCGGGTGCCGGTGATCAACGTGTCGCTGGTGGACCTCACCGTGAACCTCAAGCGTGAAGCCACGGCCGAGCAGGTGAATCAGCTGTTTCTCGAAGCCAGCAAGCATTCCAGAGTGTTGGGCTACAACGCCCTGCCGTTGGTTTCATGCGATTTCAACCATAACCCGCTGTCGTCGATCTTCGATGCCAACCACACCAAGGCCAACGGGCGCATGCTCAAGGTGATGGCCTGGTATGACAATGAGTGGGGGTTCAGCAACCGCATGCTGGATAACTGTCTGGCGCTGTGCCGGGCGCGGTGAGTTCGGCTTGCCATTATCTGCGCCTGTGAGACCGAGCGCCGCCCGCGCGGCGCTCGATCTTACAGCCGATGTGAATTCCCCGGCAGGCACCTTCAAGCCCTTACTCACAATCTTTACCTTTTCCTAACACTTCCACACTTGACCTTCCGCAAAGATGATAAGCATTATCATTAACCTTTCGTCGGCCAGGTCCACCCGTGAGTCAGTCCCGGTTCAATTCCGTTTTCCTCACCCAGCGCCTGACCCTGCTGCGTACCCTCCAGCGCATGGTAGGTAATCCCAGCACGGCCGAGGACCTGCTGCAGGAAACCTACCTGCGGGTATCCCGCGCGTTGGGCGAACGGCCCATCGAGCACATCGAACCGTTCGTGTTCCAGACCGCACGCAACCTGGCGCTTGACCACCTGCGCGCACGCCGGGTGCAGGCACGCATGCTGGTCGACGACGTGCCCGACGAAGTGCTGCACAGTGTCGCCGCCCCCGCCACCAGCAGCGAAGATGCGGCCCATGCCGAGCAGTTGCTCAAGCACCTGAGCGTCAGTCTCAACCAGCTGAGCGAACGCCAGCAGCGCATATTCATCCTCAGCCGCCTGCATGGCGCCACCTACCTGGAAATTGCCGAACAGCTGAATGTTTCGTCCAGCACGGTACAAAAGGAATTGAAACTGATCATGGCCATCTGCATGGGCGTCGCCGAGCGCTTGAAGTGAGCCGACCGCTGGCCAGTGCAGCAGCGCAAAGCCCTTGCCACACACCGCCTTAGCCTTGATCATTCGAAAAAAAACCATTCAAGGATTCACCGTGACCGACAGCCCCGCCCCTCGCCCGTCACCCGCCGGGCCTAGCGCCCGTGCTCGTGCCATGGACGAGGCGCTGGACTGGCTGGTACGCCTGCAATGCGCGGATGCACAAGATACCCAGGCCTTTGAAGCCTGGCTTTGCGCTGCACCTGAAAACGCCGAGGCGTATGTCGAGGCAGAGGCCCTGTGGAACGGTAGCCCGCTGCATCAGGTGGCCGGGCACCTGCACCAGCAAAAACGCCGCTCCTGGAGAGGGCGCCTGCGCAGCCACTGGAAACCCATGGCTACCGCCGCGGTGTTGCTGGTGGGCCTGTTCACCCTGGGCAACCTGCCCATGCGCCTGCAGGCCGACCACCTCACGGTGGTTGGCGAGCGCCAGCGCTTGCAACTGGATGACGGCGCGAAAGTGTTGCTCAATACCAATTCGGCCTTCGCCAGCGACCTGCGCGACGGCCGCCAGGTGGCGCGGCTGCTGCAGGGCGAGGCGTATTTCCAGGTGCCCGATGGCGCGCGGCTGCCACTGGAAGTGCAGGCCGGACCATTGCGTGCGCAAGTACGCGATACCGACTTCGCCGTGCGTTACGTCGACGGCGAGGCGCAGGTGCGGGTGCAGCGCGGCGATGTCGACCTGCAAGGCGGCCGTGACCAGCGTATCCGCCTGAGCGCTGGCGACAGCATCAACGTAGGGCCGCAGGGCTTCGGTCAGCGCCAGCGCCCCGACATGCACAAGGACCTGGCCTGGATCGACGGCCGCCTGGTGTTCGAGAACTGCCCGCTGAGCCAGGTGCTGGCCGAGGTGCGCCGCTACTACCCGGGCTGGATCATCAATCGCAACACGCAGCTCGAAGACGTAGCGGTCACCGGCAACTATCGCCTCGACCAACCGCTGGAAACCCTGCGGGCCCTGGCTCACATCACCTCTGCGCAACTGCACGAGTACCCTGCGCTGGTCATTCTCGACTGACCTGAAATTATTTTTACGCGACTGCGCTACCCCGCCCGTCTCGTTATAGCCAATGCAACTGATTCTTGTTTGATAACGAGAACAGCCATCACCTATAACAGTCCGCGCGTCTGGGAGCGCTTTCGATGTCCACAGGTCCTACCCGCTCGTCCATCCTTCCTCGCCGCACAGGGCAATTGTCCCTGTTGACCCTGGCCCTGCTCGCCAGCGGCGCCTGCTGCCTGCCAGCGCTGGCTGCAGGCTCCGCTGGGGAGCAGGGCCAGGCCAGCAGCCCGCGCATCGGTGACTACCGCTTCAGCATCGGCCAGCAGCCGCTGGTGTCGGCAATCAACGCCTTCAGCCAGGTCACCGGCTGGCAGGTCGGCTTCAGCGCCGAGCTGGCCGACGGCGTGGCCTCGCCGGGGGTGCAGGGCGCGCTACCGGCGGAAGCCGCACTCAAGCGCCTGCTCAACGGTACCGGCCTGGGCTTTCGCAAGATCAGTAACGGCAATGTGGTGCTCGAGCGCCAGGCCGGCGGCAATGTGGTAGCCCTGCAACAGGTCACCGTCAGCGCCACCCGCAGCGCCCAGGACGCAAGCCAGGTGCCTAGCACCGTCAGCGTGCAGACCCGCGAGCAACTGGACCGGCAGAACGTCAACAACATCCAGGACCTGGTGCGCTACGAGCCGGGTGTGTCGGTGGCCGGCACCGGCCAGCGCAGCGGCCTGAACGGCTACAACATTCGGGGTATCGACGGCGAGCGGATCCTTACCCAGGTCGACGGAGTGTCGATCCCTGACAGCTTTTTCTACGGCCCGTACGCCCAGACCCAGCGCAACTACGTGGACCCGGAGATCGTCAAGCGCGTGGAAATCCTCCGCGGCCCGGCTTCGGTGCTGTATGGCAGCAACGCCATCGGCGGCGCGGTCAGCTACTTCACCCTCGACCCGGACGACATCATCAAGCCCGGCAAGGACGTGGGTGCGCGCCTGAAGAGCGGCTACAGCTCGGCTGACGAAAGCTGGCTGACCTCTGCCACCGTCGCCGGCCGCCAAGGCGGTGTCGACGGCCTGCTGCACCTGAGCCAGCGCAACGGCCACGAAACCGAAACCCACGGTAGCCACAGCGGTGACGGCCTGTCGCGCACCGAAGCCAACCCGATGGACGTGCGCACCACCAACGTACTGGCCAAGCTGGGCTGGAACTACGCCGACGATGCCCGCCTGGGCTTCACCTTCGAGCGCTACAAGGATGACCGCGACCAGAACATCCTCAGTGCGGTGGGCGGGCCGTTCATTCCTGGCTTCGGTGGCATGGGCTACTACAAGGCGCGCAATGGCAACGACACCATCACCCGCGAGCGCTACGGCATCAACCATGAGTTCGGCCTGGATTCGCGGGTCGCCGACCATGTGAAGTGGAGCCTGAACTACCAGATCGCCAAGACCGACCAGCACACCGAAGAAGTCTATGCGCCGCCTGGCCGTCAGGTACTGCGAACCCGCGACACTACCTACAAAGACCGCCAGTGGGTGTTCGACGCCCAGCTGGACAAAGCCTTCAGCATCGGCGCCACCGACCACCTGCTGACCTATGGCATTACCCTCAAGCATGAAAAGGTCACCGGTTCGCGCAGCGGCACCGGCACCTGCCTGACCGTGGGCGCGGGCTGCTCCGCCGTCGGTGCCGAACGCCCGGCAGACGGCCAGGTGCTGGTCAGCGACTTCCCGGACCCGACGGTGAACACCTACAGCCTGTTCATGCAGGATGAAATCCGCTGGAACAACTGGACCTTCATGCCCGGCGCACGCTACGACTACACGCGCATGGAGCCCACGTTCACCGAGGAGTTCCTGCGTGGCCTGGAGTCCACCGGCACGGCGCCGACGTCGCAGGACGACTCGGACAAGAAGTGGCACCGCGTTTCGCCCAAGTTCGGCCTGACCTATGCCTTCAGCGACAACTACACCTGGTACGGCCAGTACGCCGAAGGCTTCCGTACACCGACCGCCAAGTCCATGTACGGCAAATTCGTCAACCTCGAGGAAGGCTACCGCGTAGAAGGCAACCCGGGCCTCGAACCGGAGAAGAGCAAAAGCTACGAAACCGGCCTGCGTGGCAACTTCGTCGCCGGCAACTTCGACGTGGCGGTGTACTACAACAAGTACCGCGACTTCATCGACGAAGACGCCGTGCAAAGCGCCAACCTGGAGCAGACGTTCCAGGCCAACAACATCAAGCACGCCACCATCAAGGGTGCCGAGGTCAAGGGCCGCCTGAACCTCGACCACTTCGGTGCACCTCAGGGCCTGTATACCCAGGGTTCGATCGCCTACACCTACGGCCGCAACGATGACACCGGCCAGCCGCTGAACACCGTCAACCCACTGAAGGGCGTATTCGGCCTGGGCTACGAGCAACAGAACTACGGCGGCCTGCTGAGCTGGACGCTGGTCAAGCGCAAAACCCGGGTGGACGACGGCACCTTCTATTCGCCTGACGGCTCGACCTCGAAGTTCCGCACCCCGGGTTACGGCGTGCTGGACCTGACCGGCTTCTACAAGGTCACCGACGACGTGACCATCAACGCCGGGTTGTACAACCTCACCGACAAGAAGTACTGGCAGTGGGATTCGATCCGCAGCTACGACGGCCAGGGTGAGGCCGCGGTGACCCAGCCGGCCAACATCGACCGCCTGACCATGCCGGGGCGCAACTTCGGTATCAATGTGGTGTGGGATATCTGATCTCTACCGCCTGTGCCGGCCTCTTCGCGGGTGAACCCGCTCCCACAGGTATCACGCAGGTCTTGGACCTGTGATGTTCCTGTGGGAGCGGGTTCACCCGCGAAGAGGCCGGCACAGGCAACACAAACTCCGGTTTTTTTACTGTCCCGCCCACACTGTTTCGTCTTGTATCTAGACGCCCCCCTTTTCCAAGGACTGCCCCATGACCGACCGCCCAGCCCTGCGCTCCCAGCGCCTGAACCAGATCACCCACGCCCCGCACGCCGAGCTGGATGCCCTGGTCAAAGCCCACGCTCCCTTCGACAGCCGCGAAAGCTTCGCCCGCTTCGTAGTCGCCCAGTACCTGTTCCAGTCCGAGCTGCAAGCCCTGTACAACGACCCGCGCCTGATCGCCATCGTCCCCGACCTGGCCGAGCGCTGCCGTGCCGACCAGGCCCGCCTGGACCTCGCCGACCTCGACACCGAAGTGCCGGCCGCCGTGCCGGGCGCCCTGGGCACCACCAGCCTGGGCGAAGCAATGGGCTGGATCTTCGTCTCCGAAGGCTCCAAACTGGGCGCTGCGTTTCTGATCAAGCGTGCCGTGGCCCTGGAATTGTCCGACAGCTTCGGTGCCCGCCACCTGGGCGAACCGGCC
>NZ_JABMCN010000014.1:6328-39677 GCF_013179515.1 Pseudomonas sp. CM27 | reverse complement strand
TGTCTGACCCACCGCCTTGCGCTTGAGTATGTCGCTGAACGGTGGAAGAAAGTTGTTCTCCGCAAGACGTTGCAGATACTGCTGCTCCAGCAAACGATTGAGCTGGCGACGGCTGTACACCGCGACTGCGCCCCAGCCAAGCGTCACCGATCCTTGCTTCATTTTTTCAAGCAGTTGCTCCAATGAATAGAACATGGCTTCAACCTCCAAGCGACGGTGCAGGGGCCACGCGCAGACCTGCCGGGCTGGCGGCGCGATGCATGGCTGCAAAATGCTGTGACAAAGGCAGCTGCAGCAGCAGGTGGCCTTCGAAGATGAAATCGGAACCCTCTAGCGCCCATTTGCCGATGATCAGGGTGAAACGCGCGTCGGAATCAGCAAAGGGCGGCGTGTAGTGGTCGTTTTTCTCGCCATCGATAGTGCCAGTACCATCAATCGGCAGTTTCCACTCCACGTCCACCAGGTCCGTGCCGTAGGCGCGGCCCTGCAATTGAAACTTGCCGTCCGGCCGTTGGGTAAGCGTCACCGCGATCTCCGGGCCGCGCTGGCGCACCAGCACATAGGTCGAGCGCACCTCGTCTGTCAGCGTGTTGCGCACCCTGACTTCGTCGAGTACATAGGTTTCGTTGCCTTCAACCTTGGCACCTGTGGTGTAGGTGCAACGCTTGCCATCAGCATCGGGTGCTACCGAACCGCGTCCGTCCTCCCCGGCGTCAGCCACCGACCACTCCAGGGCTCCGCCCAGGGTGCCGGCCGTCAGTGGAAAAGTGTCATCGACGTAGCACACCTGAACCAGCGGGTTGACCGTCATTGCAGAGGGCACCACGGTGACCAGGGTGGTGCTGTTCTGGCCGGTTTTCGAGTCAGTGGCGACAACCGTGGCGCGCATCGGCTCGCTTCCCATGGCATGCGCTGGAGGAGCCCGGTAGTCACCGGTAGCGGGATCGATCCGGCCAAGGTCACCGACGCTGCCAGGGAGCTCCCGCAACGACCATGTCACGTTTTCCAGCGGCGGGTTGACGGTAAAGGCATGACGCTGTGCCGGGGCCAGTGTGATGGGTGGATCGACGATACGAAACCCTGCAGCGCCACCGTCACTGGCAAACAAGGCCATGCCATTGGGCAGTTCGTGCCGGAACGGCGCGAGCTTGTACCACCCCGCCAACGTGGCGCCGTCCAGCACTTGCTCCGGAATCAACGCGGTCAGCTGCTTGGCCAGGCCTTCCAGTACCGCCTGTTTGATCAAGAACGCGACAAACGCGCAGATCTCGTCGCGTAGCTCGGCCGGCATGTTGTTCGGCAGGCCACTGACAGGGGTCACTTCGGCCGACTGCTGCCATGGCCACAACACTTGCCCGAGCAGCATGCCGCCGGCGCTTTCCTCGGCTGATGCCGGTTCATTCAAGTTGAACAACGTCTGCAGGTCGAACTGGAAGGTCGCCGTGTGAGTCTGCTCCGCTCCGTTCGGCTTGGCGCTGTAGGTCAATGACAGGGTGCAGTGGGACTTCCAGTGCTGACGTACTTCATCACGCTCGAACGAGATACTGAGGGGCGATTGGAAATCAGCCTGAGACTCCTGGCCCTGCGCATTGCTCAGGGCTGATGTGCAGCAGCAGCATCCTTGGCCGTGTTGGCTGGCGATCCGCGCATCGGTATCGGCGTCAAGCGGAGCGCCGGCCACGGCAATCTCGAACGCCTCACAGCTGAACTGATAAGCGTTGCTCTCATAGGTGCCGGGGTGCACAGGCAGCAGACCAGCCTTGGCATCCAGGCGCTGCAGGTTGTTATCCGCGTCGAAAGTGGCGTCGAACGCCCCACCTTCAAGCATATGCTCAAGGCCGACACCGTAGGCGGCCCGATGCAGGAAGCGCGAGGTCAGCAACACACTGCTGCTCACCGGTGTTTCCAGGTCGTCAGGCAACAGGAAAGGATACCCGGAGTCCTCGCCTGGGAAGTCGCCCGTCGGCCCGTTGTCAACGCCTGCGAAGATGACTAGCGCAGGCGTGCCATTGGCTTTACTGACATGGGTACGTACCTCAGTGCGGCGCACCTGCAGGTAAGGGTTGCCGATGGGTGGCCTGAACGTCACCAAAGGATAGACTTGCCGGGCACTGCCCAGGCCGCTGAGCACATCCTTGAAGAAGCGCCCGGCGGCCAGGCGCTGGGGCAGGCCGCCGCCCAGATCGAGTTCGGTATCAGTGCCATCGCGCAGGTCGGCCCTCACGCCCTGGGCATCGCTGGCAAGCACCAAGGCCTGCGACACTGGCAGCGGGTCCAGCACATCATGCACCGCCAGACCGAGCAGGCCGTCGACCTTGTCCACGCTCAGGTGCGTACCACCCTCAAGGGCGATGCGTTGCTGGACCTTTGCCGAAGCATGCGCTGCCTGCATGGCCGCCAATACTGGCGGCCCCATGCGGTAGCCGGTCAGGATATGGGTAACGCCGGAGCCAGGCAGGGCGATCTCGCCTTCGATATCGCCATGGGCACTGTCCTCCTGACTGAAATGCGCCTGCTCGACCAGCTGGTTCAGTTGCTCGGGACGTGTGGCAAATGTGAGGTCCCAGTTAAGATGGCTTGTTTGCTGCTTCATCCAAGCCGTGATGACCGACAGATAATTGGTAGCCATGATTTAACCCTGTTCCATTGATGTGCTGGACTGCATGCGTGCACCCACGCGTTGCGCAGCCTGTTCGAGGGCCTGATAAGCGTTGATGTGCTCACCCAAGGGCAGCGGCAACACGATGAAACCCTCCAAGCTGAAGGGGAACCCTGGCGAGGGCTGCCAGACGGCGCGAACAACGCAGAAATGTGCAGGGCTCTCGGCGGTCGCCTGGTAGTAAGGCTTACCGCCCTGATCGATGTCGATCCGCCCCGGGCCATACGCGACTGTCAGTTCACTGACGCCGGTCAGCCCCCCCGCACTGATGGAAAGCCAGACTCTGCCCAATTGGTCATCGCGTTCGTCCACCAGCACATCAGCGGGGCGGTTCCCGGTCATCTGGGTGACGATACATAGCGTCCGGCGTTCATCGGTCAGGCTGTTGCGCACCTCCACCTCCTCGACCACGAACGATTTCCCCACCACGTCCTTGCCAGGGTGATAGGTGTTGGCCGTGCCGGTCGGATGCGCCAGCTTGCCAAAGGGTTGTGAGCCCAGGATGCGCCATTGCAGTTCACCACCGGTCACGTGCTCGGCCTTGAGGCTGACCCCCTCGTCGCCCGATTGACATACGTCCAGCAAAGGGCTGACCTGAAGGGCGTGCTTGACCACGGTGAGCAGTGCTGAACTGAAAAAACCGCTGACCGGATCCGTGGCGGTGACCCGCACTCGGGTGAACTCACCCTGAATACCTGTGCTGCCCGGCGCCAAGTACAAGCCGTTGGCATGCTGATCGAAATGGCCCGCGTCGTCCGTCGCCCCCTCGACCGACTCGGCCGACCACTTCACACCGGCTTGCGCAGGCACGCATGCAAGCTGCAACTTGTCGCCGTGGACCAGGATCTTTTCCAGCGGCGTCACGGTGAACGTGGTCGACCGCGGGTCGACGTGGCCGAAGCAGATGATGTCATTGGGCATATGCTGTTCGCGGCTCAAAATTGCGCCACCGAAATTCAGCTTGATGGTTTGCTCGACCACTTCATCCATACGTAACTGGGTGGCAAGGTCCTTGGCGAGCGCGGCCCTGATCGGCCCAAAAGCTCTCAACTCGCCTATGTCGAGGTAGGACGTGTAGGGGAGCAGCAGGACAAACATCATATGATTCACATCCAGCGCCCCTCCCGTCGACTCCCCCTCCCATGGGAAGAGCCGCTCAGGTAACTTGAGCCTTCCTGGTTGTGCGATAAAGCTGGACAACTCCAACGTGGCGCCTTGAAGATCCTTAATCCGCCATTCACCGCGCACTGTTAATCTGGTTTCACACATCCAGATGCCCTCGACAAAATCCGGGTTCACCCAGGGGTGCGGTGCGTAGCTGACTTCCCGGTACGCCTCCAGTTGGGTGAAAACTTCATGCCGATCAATCAACAGTTCCAGCGTGACGCGATCTGCCACCACGTTGATTTTCAAAATGCCTGCAAGGGGAACTTTATCGGTAACCAGAAGAGCATCAATTTCACAGTGAACGCTGCCTTTAGCGTTTTCGCTTTGGTAGCTAAATGTCTTGCGCTCTGACAGAAAGGCCAACTCCCCCGCCGTTGCGATCGCTGACATCTCACCGTTTGGCGTCCGCTCAATCTTGAATTCCACGTTCTTGAAAATGTCACGCGGAAGGAGCCTGATGACGGTCGCAAGCGCCACGCGTTTGCGCTCGAAAAGCACACTGGCCGAGTAAACGTCACTGTCATCAGGGATCAAGTAGCGGTATTCCGGCCCTGGTATATCTGGCTGCCCGCTGCCTGCAACCATGCTGATCAACCCGACTACCGCGCCATCAACATCTTCATCATCCTCTTCCATCGGTGAAGGATTGACCGCCGGATTACGCTGAGTGAACAGCCGGAACGACTCGGGTCGAAGCAGTTCATCATTACCTTGCTCGATACGCCCCAGTGACCAGATGCGTTTGCTGTCGGGCAACGCCTTGAACAAGGTCTTGAAAAAATCGCCTCCCAATTCTCGAATACGTCTGGAATCGGAGAAGGTCACCACAAAATCATCACTGTTGCGCAAATCGAGGATCAGGCCTGCCTCCTCATTCACATAGCCTGGCACGTCGGCAAGCTCAAGGCGCAGGCGCAACTCCGGGCCCACCAGGGGTTCAATCCGGTCAATGCGCTGGGGATACCAGTGTGCACCGACCTTCTTCAACCCTACCTGGTTACCGCCAACGATCTTCATGCGCAGGCTGGCCCGCGAGCTTGTGATTTCGGCGTTGTCAAAAGACAAGCGCGGATGATCCAGGATAAAGTTTTGCATATAAACTTTATAACCATTGTCCGCAGGCGTTTCGCCGTTGATCGGCTCCAGGTAGGAGCCTGTGTGAAAACGCCTTATATATTCCTGGATCAACAGGGGGTTGGCCTTGTCCTTTTTAATGGCAAAGATCGAATCGCAGTTCAGCATTCGATCGCCGGCTTGAAGCCACGCCAGCAGCGCCGCCTTCGAATTATTCGACACGGGTAACCTCCGAAATTAATTATATTTCAGCCAACCAGTTTAATATCGGCAGAGCGAAAGGCTCGCCACGTCTCACCGTCATCGAAACTGGCATATGCTGTCAGTCTCAGGGTGCTGTTCAAATTCAGGCCTTCGAGAAACTGTATGGGAAGAAGCGCTTCAATGCTGCCGTCATAGTACTCATCCTCGGTCACTTCCGCGGTGCGCGGGCGTAGAACATGAGTGGGGGGTTTACCGGTTCTCGGCTCACCCTCTGCCTCGATGCCGAGCAATTGCCCTTCTGCCATGAACGTCCAACTGTCCTGCGTGCAGAGGGCCCCGTGCGTTGGAACTTCGCTCAATTTCAACTGCCCGTTTTCAACGCCTGAAACCTGGATAGGGAGGTAACTTGCGCTGTCGAAATCGGCCACCCGCAAGTCAAACTTTTGCGACTCCCTAGGCGCCTCGCCGTGACGCGTGAGGGTGTAGTACACGTCAAGCCGCCTGCCCAGGTTGGCCGCCATTGCCGATCGCGGCACCCTGAACAAGCGCTGGTCGCCAGAAGCAGGCTGAGGCACGATGACGTTCCCTGTGCTGCCGTGTCCCTGCCAGTGGAGCCTGATCTGCGGCGCAGGCACCTCTCCCTCGCCGAGTTCTGCATCCTGCGGAATCCTGACTTCAGCCCCACTGCCCAGGTTGCGTGGGTGGACCGTAGCTTGGTGCGACTCATCACCAGGCTCCTGCACTGCATGTTTGATTACCGGCAGCGGCAGGTGGAGTTTGCGTTGCAGTATCACAGTGAGCACCTGGGAGCGCTTCTGCACGCCTTGCCGCGCAAATTCATAGCTGAAAGTGACCTGCTTGCCACGGTTCTCGTCGCTCTGCAGCCACGCGCGGTCCAAAAGCACGGCAACCCGCTTGCCGTCCAGGGAGCTCACATCCGCGCGCAGGCTTCGCAATGTCACTTGAGGCCCCACGGCGTAGAGCATCAACGAATCACCGACTCGCATCTGCGGGTCAACCTCCAGTTCCAACCACACCCCGTCTTGATAGGCTTCGTCATCGGGGTCCAGAGCGCCCCCCGTATGCCCGTCGATGCGGGGTGCCGGCAACAGTGGCGCGGGTGGCGCGGGTGGCGGGTCGGTGGGTTCGGGTTTCGGTTCGGGTTCGGGCCAGACGATTTCGAAGCGCTGCACCAAGGACTCGCTGCTAGTACCGCTGGCGTACTTGATGCGGTATTGCAACAAACCGTGACCATACAGGTAGTTGAATACATCGCCATATTCCAGGTGCCACAACAGTGGCTGACCGATGTCGTGCTCCTCAACTACATATTCCTGCTGAACCGGCGTGCCCTCTGCAGTTTCGGTATAGAAAGGCGTCCAGGTCAGCGTGATCTCGTCACCTTCGCTCATGGCCGCATACGGCGCTGTCGCCAACAGCACGCCCTCAGGGTTCAGCGCACTGGCATCGATTTTCCCCTGATGGGCGTCCTGAAGGTGGGGAACCGGTAATGACCAGTAGCCTTCGTCCGGCCGCTGGACATAGAAGGCCCGACGCAGGGACTCCTCACTGAGCGGCTCGCCTGCATCAGTCACTCGCATGTACGAGTAGAAAACCTGGCCACCGCGCAAGGCCTTGACTTTGTCGTTAGCGATTGGAAACACCCAGCCCTTTACGGGGTCCAGGCGAAGGACTTGGCGAGCCCCAAAGATATCATCGGCCGTATTGTCCGCCCTGCACCCTCGCCAGTTGACACGTACGTAATCCCCTTCGGCGATACCGGGGTATTTGATCCAGGTCTCCAGCGCGGCATCGCCTAGTGCATCCAGGCTGACCGAGTTACTTCTTTCATCAAGGTGCGCGACCTCTGGCATTTCCATTGTGGCGTCTCCGTTGCAACACAGGGCCAATCGGCAACTTGAGCTAGATATAACACCCGCCCTGCGGCTCGACACCTGGCAAAACTGCTAGGTGCCAGCCCAGGTAACTTCAACTACTGTCGACCCGTATCGCAGCACCGCGCTGTCATGTTCCAGCTCTGTACAGCATGGGCGCATTGAAAGTTGAAACGCCGTTGTTCATTCCTCATGCACAGGATGAGACACACCACCATGAGCTCAGAACCTTCAATTCACTCCAACGCCCTTAACTTCATGAGTTTCATGGAAAACGGTGTCGATACGCGCACCGGCCAGTACACGTTGTCGATCAAACTTCCCGACCTGCGCGCCAATGACTTCCAGGGCCCCGACCCGGAACTCAGCCTCAACTTCAGCCCGCTCAACAAGAGCGACTCTGGCTGGGGCAAAGGTTGGAACCTGTCACTGACCCAGTTCACTGCGCACAACCAAGTCGTCACCACCTCTACCGGTGAAACTTTCAAGGTCACCGGAACCGCCGGCAACCGCCTGCACCTGCGCGAGCAACGGCTGGCGCACTTTCATTTGTATCGCGAACCTGCCGGCCCCGGTGGCAACGCGCGTTATCGGGTGGTACACCGTTCTGGCGTGGTGGAAATTCTCGAAGAAATGGGCAGCATGACCGGGCGCATCGCCCTGCCGGTGCAGATCTATTCGGCGACAGGGCACCACATCAGCCTGGCGTACCAGCCGTTCAACCCGGCCTACATGATGCTCAGCTCGATCACCGATGGCAGCGGGCAGATCCTTCTGGAAGTAGAGCGCAAGGATGGCCGCATCGAGTTGCGCGAACGGCCTTACCAGGGCGATGACGGCCAGCCCTTCGCCCGCTATGTGATGAACCTGATCAACACCGACTGGGTCGGGTCGGTCGTTTTGCCAACCGCCGAGCAGGCAAGCTGGCGCCTGGATTACAGGCAGGTGCTCGATCATCTGTGCCTGAGCAAGGTCGAGACCCCTACCGGCGCTCGGGAATACTTGCTTTATCAAGATGCTGGGCATCAGTTCCCAGGTACCAGCCGCCCCCTGGCCTTGCCCCGGGTTACCCGCCACATCATCGAGCCAGGTCAGGGACAACCCGCATTTCAGCGAGCCTATGTCTATCCGGGCTCGCACAATTTCCTGGGCTTCGGCAGTGGCATTGGTTGGAGTGACGACGGGCTGGACAACCTCTACAAGTACTCGGCCGACTACGAGTATCAGACCGTCGAAACCTTATGCGACGCAGATAGCAACCCACTGCAGAGCGTTACCCGTACCTTCAACCGTTTCCACCTGCTGACTGCCACCAGAACCGTCCAGAACAACTGCGTTCATGAAATCAACACCACCTACAACCTTAGGCCAGGCTCATTCGACGAGCAGGCGCCAACCCTGCAGATGCCGATCAGGGAGCAGACCCGCTGGTCATTGGCCAACGAGATTACCCGCAGCCGCCTGGAAACGGTCGAAACGCAGTACGACACCCATGGCAACATCACCTGGCGCAAACTGGCCAGCGGGGTGACCGAAACCAATACCTGGTACGGCGTAGAGGCTGAAGACGGGTACCCGGGGGATGCCAATGGTTTCGTTCGGCACCTCAAGAGCCGGACCACCACACCCTCCAGCGACGGCCAAGGGCCGGCACCCACCCTGACCCGCCACTACCGGTACCGCGCGCTGACGCCGCTGGCGAGCGACACCATCACGCTTAGCCCAATGGTTGTCGAGCACACCGAAACACTGGTGCAGGAAGCCAACCCGGCAGAGGTGCTGGCGCAAACGGTGAGCGCCTACATTGACGCGCCGTTTGCCAGCCTGCTGCATGGCCGCCTCTATCAGCAGACGCTCAAACGCAACACGCTGGAAACCACCACCCAGTATCAGTTCAAGAGGATGGTCGACCCACTCAGCCAGCACCCGGTACTGGAAACCCGCACCACCCTCATCGGTTATGACGGCGCGCTGCGCTCAACCGCTGAAAGGCGTTCGCTGCTGGTCGGTGAGACGGTCTTCGAATGCGATGAGAACGGCGTGCAAACACATTGGGAATTCGATGCACTGCGCCGTGTTATCCGTGAGCGGGTATCGGCCGGGACCGACTTCGAGGCTGGCAGACGCTACGCCTATGAACTGTGTGCCCGCGACGGGGACATCGCCCGGCATCGAGTGACCAACGCGCGCGGTATCACTACCGAGACGGTACTGGACGGCCTGGGCCGGCCTGTCCTCGAGCAAAGGGACAACGTTCATCCCTCACGGCCGGGCAGCTTTTTCAAAGTCATGGCCCTTGAGTACGACGCTTTCGATCACCGGGTCCAGGAAACCGTTACCGACTGGCTGCAAGGTAGCCAGTTCCTGACCCTGACCAAGCGCATGAGGTATGACGATTGGGGTGAGCAATGCTGCTCCATTGGCCCGGATGGCGTTGAACAACACAACGTACTCGATCCTATCGGTAATGCCGCTCACAAAGGCGCCATCCGTTACACCTGGCGCGAAGGCGGCAAGCTGCAATCACGGACCCGGACAAACACCCGTAACGGTGTCAAAACCCAGGTAACGCACGTGGCGCGGGCGATCAGCGGCAAGACCGAGACCTGGCTCAACCTGTTCAACAAGCCCGTGCGGCGCAAGCGCCTGGATGCCTTCGACGAGCTGCTCGGCGAGCGCAGCTACACCTATGACGGCCTCGGGCACACCCTTAGCGAAAGGGATGAACGCAACCACACCACACTATTTGCCTACGACCCCTGGGGCCGCATGCTGAGCACCCGGCAGGCCAACAATACACAGCTGACCCGCACCTACGCCGAGCATTCCAGCGAAGAGCTACCCGCCAGCCTGGTGGTGACCCCGGCGAACGTCTCGTTACCCGCCCGCGAAATCGGTGCGCAGTACCACGACGGGCTGGACCGCCTGGTCGGCGCTACCACGGGCGGGCGGACTGAGTATTACGTGTTCCGTGAAGGCGAAAGCATGCCACGCCAGTACATCACCCCTGCCGGGGACACCATCGAGCTGGATTACAACCTGCAGCTCACCAACATGCCGACCAGCAACGATGCGCCCGAAGACCACGCCCGCTTCGGCTATCACCCCACCAGCGCGCGTTTGCTTAGCAGTGACAACGGGCAAGGCAAGCGACGTTACGAATACAACATGGCCAACCAGCTGACTGCAGAACACTGGGACGACGTGCACACAGGCAAGTCCTGGAGCAGGACCCACGTCAGCACCTTGCATGACCGATTGAAAAGTACACAAGAAGCCAATGGTGTACCTACCACGCACGAGTACTACCCGGACGGTCGTCTGAAATCCACGCTTCAGGGCCAGTTGCAGGCGGTCTTCGAATACGATGAGCTGGGCCGCGTGCAACTGATCACCAGCCACGACCGGGCAGGCAGCCATTCGCTGCAAACGGCGATTGAATATGATGATCATGATCGCGAATTAAAGCGCTCCTGGCGCCAGAGCGGTCAGCCAGATCGCCTGCAGGAATCGGCCTGGGGCGCGGATGACTTGATGCTCAGCCGCACACTGCATGTCGCCGGTGTTTTGCGTCTTGAAGAAGGCTTTGGTTATGACAGCCATGCGCGTCTGGTCCGGCACACCTGCAAGGGGCCGGACCTGCCCCGCGACGCGCTGGGCCGCGGTATCGAATCACAGGTATTCACCTTCGATGCCTTCAACAATATCGTGATCACAATTACCAGTTTCACCGGCGTGCTGCGCCCGGAAAGGGCCGAGTTCATTCATGCGGAACGCGATCCCTGCCAGCTGCAACACATCAAATACACGCCTGCGCGTGCCGAGCCGGACCCCTGGTTCAGCTACGACGCCAATGGCAACCTGACCCGCGACGAGCGTAACCGCCCGGTGCGTTATGACAGCCAGAACCGGTTGCTGGGCCTGAACGCTGCGGGCCAGCCCGATACCTATGGCTATGACGGCAATGGCCTGCTGGTCAGTCGCCACGACGCCGGCAAGCGCACGCTGCTGCTGCATGACGGTGAACGATTGCGCCTGGCCGTGCGTGACGGCGTGCAGACACTGTACCTGCACCACGGCGAGCAACCGCTGGGTGTGCAGCAAAGCGGCAGCGGCGCGCACTCACCGTTGCTGCTGCACACCAGTGCCAGCCACAGCGTGATTGCCGAAAGCCAGGCCGATAGCACGCGGGCCATACGTTATACGGCATACGGCGAAGGCCACAGCGACGACCCTGCGCTGGCTGCGCTGGGCTACAACGGCGAGGCGCTTGACCCGCACAGCGGCTGGTACCTGCTGGGCAACGGCTATCGTGCCTACAACACGGTGCTGATGCGCTTCCACAGCCCGGACTCGCTCAGCCCGTTCGGCGAAGGGGGGCTGAACTATTACGGCTACTGCCTGGGCAACCCGGTTACCTTCCGCGACCCTACCGGGCATTTCAGCACCGGTTACAGCGGTACCAGCCAGTCGCGGCAGGAGCTTGAGCGGCATCGGATCTCGCCGCGCGTGGAGCTCGGTGTGATGGGCTGGATCGGCATGGGTGTCGGTTTCATTTTCGCCGCCATCGCCTCGGTGGTGGCGATTGCGGTGACGTATGGTGCAGCTACACCAGCGGTAGCCAGCGCTTGGGCGGCAGGCACGACAGGTTTCGCCATAGTAGGTGCCGGTGGGGCAGCCGTCGGTATAGGCGCGGGCACGGCAGCCGCAGCACCAGCCGTCGCGGCAGGTACAGTTGCGACAGCGGCATTCTCCGCAGCATTAGCAGCGTCAGCAGCAGCGGCAGCAGCGGGAGCTGCGGGAGCTGCGGGAGCCGCGGGAGCAGGCACGCTCAGCACCGCCTTCAACGTTGCGACTTCGATCATCACGGCAACGTTGACAATCGCCGGTACGGCGGTACAGACGGAGGGCGTTCTTGCAGGGAATGAGACACGCAGCAATATCGGCATGATCTTGAGCTACGCGGCGGCAGTCGTAGGTCTCGCTGGCGGCGGTCTGGCATATGCTGCAAGTGCACTGCGAACGGCTCCAAAAGTTGGAATTTATTCACAAAGTCAAATGATGAAAAACCATCTAAATTACAACGGACAAGCAACCCCTAAAAAAGCACCAGTGGGTCTGACAAGACTCTGGTACTACATGCCTAAAGAAGAAGCTTTTAAACTCCCAAGAATATAAGCTTAACGCTCTCTTATGTCCCTCCACACATATCTTTGCACTGCGAGGATCCAATATGAAAGACTCAACATCGCTTTCAGACAACCGCAGCAAAGCTGAAGAAACCCGCAAGCGCTATCTGAAATCAAAAACAGCCAACTTTCCGCCATCCCCAAAGAGCCTTGACGCCCCCGATGTCAAAGGCATCATCGATCCCTCAGATGGCACTCTGCACCGAGATGCCTTGACGGATGATCTTAAAGTCCGCATTCCGCCATGGCCATTTCTACCGAACGACCCCAAGTTGGACTCGGAAATACTACAGCTGGAATATTCCCTGACCGGTACCAATGACTCTTTCAAAGACATCGGCACCCCGGAGGAATGCTTTCCGCCGATCGTGCCGGACGATTTCCCTATTCCCATGTCATACCCTCAGGGCGATATCCCCGTCAATGGCGCGCTATGGATCCGCTACAGGCACGAAGATTACATGGGAGTTCACCGTCGGTCGGAGGCCATCAGGCTGATCTGTGACAGCATCCCGCCATGGGGTGAACAGATAGTGCCGAATCCGGTACAGCTGCCCGCCGGCTACATCAACGAAACCTACCTGGCCGCGCACCCCGGCGGCATTGAAGCCACTTTACCGCCCCGGGTAGATCAGCAGCCGGGCGATACGTACAAGTTGTACTATCTGGAGAAATGGCCGGAAGAACAGAGCGAATTCGGCACGCCGGCGGCCGACGGGCTCGTTCCCATCAGCCGCAAGGTAATGATCCCGGTCGACCAGATACGGCGCATGGGCGATGGCCGCTTCTTCATCACTTACTTCGAGTTCGACAAAGCGACCAACAAGAGCCGCATGGCTTTCCCGGGCTCGGTCGACGTAGTGCTCGGGGACGAACCGGAAGATCTGCAGAAACCACAAGTACTGCTGGCCGTGGACGGCGTACTTGACCTGAAGGATGCGCAGCTCGGGGTCACGGTGGACATCCCGGAGTACAAGAACCGCGGCTTGCGCGACACCATCGAAGTCACATGGCACGGGGTAACCCCAGCCGGCTCCGTGTTGCGCCCTGAGCCTGTGGGCTCACGCCCCTTCCCTATCAGCGTCCCGGTTCCCCCGGAGGTATTGCGCGAGGAATACGGCGCCAGCACAGGTGTAGAAGCCACCAATGTCAGCTATCGAATCTTGCGTGGCGAGGTGCCCTATGGCCCGGCAGATGACGACATCAACGTCGACTTTTCCATCGCAGGCCCCGGGCGCCCCTACCCGGACCCCGAATGGCCGGCGCCTGTCAACCCTTACTTGACCGCACCCCAGATCACCAGCGAGTCGGGGCAGAGCAACCGACTGGTGCGGGCTGACGCCGGTAAGGACGCGACGCTGAGTATCGATCTGTACGACCGCATCGAGGTCGGACAGGTCGTCGACTTCTATTGGAATGGCATCCTGATGGACGAGGCTAGCTGGGTGGTCGACCGGGTAACTGGCGCGGTCAAACAAGTCACGATCCTGTGGAAGTACATCCTTGCGGCCGGCAACAACCCGAGGCTGCCGGTGCACTTCACCGTGCGCGCAGCAGCCGACGCGCTCAATGAACAAGAGTCGGAGCGCCAGTACGTCGATGCCGACGCGGTGACGATTACCCCGGATGCGGGGCAGTTCGAGGGGCTGACGCCCCGAGACTGGCTGAGTTGCTCATCCTTGTGGGACCCGGGCGACGCTACAGCCCCTCCTGCATTCAGGATCAGGATCCCGGCCAGTGCCCAGTACAACCTCGTACCTGGCGACGAGATCACGCTCGAATGGACGGTCGTCGAGGGGCTTAACGGTGAAGTCCCCATCGACGTGGGCCCCCCCGAAACGCTGCCGCTGACTCAATCAATGATCGAGGACGGCTTCGTCTGGAAAATTCAGCCGTACGAGGATCGTATTCTGCCGATCTATGTCCCTTCACCGCTGGCGGCACGCGGCCGGGTGAAGTACAGCTTCCCCGGAAAAGACCTGGTATCGGCTCCCGCGGAAAAAAGAGTCAGCATCGCTGACAACGGCACAGGGAGCACTTGCGATTTGACCCGCCCCTGACCGCCGCTGGCAGCGGCCTTTGGAAATCGGGCCGCCGCCAAGACTAAATGTAGGACTTATCCTGGTGAATTGTAGGGTAATTCCTACATTCATCGCGAAGTGGCGCACATAGGCTGACGGCCTGAAAGATCCCCCTACAAAAAGGAGAGATGGATCTTACAAACGCAGCCATATACACAAGGAAATTCCATGTCTAGCCACCCGCGATCAACTTTCTATTCTCTTCGGCATCTGACCCTGCTGGGCAAACTGAGCCCGCTGCTGCTGGCAACCTCCGCCTGGGCCCAGACCAACGTTACCAAGGACACCCTGATCGATGCCGGCAGCGCACTCGACAGCTACCGCGTCATAGGTCCCGCCACCTTGACGGCCAATGGCGCGAAGATGTTGCAGGTGTTTGCAGAGGCGGGCGCCACAGTCACGTTCAGCGACAGCCGTATCGACGCCTTGAACAATGCCAACGGTCTCACCCTGTGGGGGGCAGATGCTACCTTGCAGCGCACCACTGTGGTGAGCGAGTCCCGCGGCCTGAGCCTGACAGCGGATAGCAGCGCGGGCAGGCACTCACAGGCGCTTGTCATCGACAGCAACATAAGCGGCGCACGCCAGGGCGCGCTGGTCAACGACAGTACGCTCGAACTGCAACGCAGCGAGCTGCGTGGCACTGGCGCAGCCGGCCTGGGCGCCGATTTGTTCAACGGCACGCTGATAGCCCGCGAAGGGTCCACCATCAGCGGCAGCCAGAACGGCGTACGCCTGCGCGAAGGCAGCAGCCCTTCGGGCAACTCCACGCTGGTGGTGGACAACAGCCTGGTCGAGGGCGTGAACGGATCGGCAATCGTCGTGGGTATCGGCGCCATCCGCCCGGCTTCTGCGCACATCGACGTGCTCAACCGCTCGACCCTGCGCGCGGGCAATGGCGTGCTGCTGGAAGTGGAGCACAGTGCTGACGCGACCTTGCGGGTGAATGACAGCCAGCTGGAGGGCGACGTCGTCGTCGCCGAAGGCGGCAGTGCCGCAGTTCAGCTCGAAAATTTTGCCACTCTCAAAGGGCGCCTGGAAAACGTCGCCAGCCTGGCCATCGACAGCAATGCCCAATGGGTGATGGTCGGCGATGCCCATGTCGGCGCATTGAGCATGGATGGCGGCTCGGTGCGCTTTGGCGAGCTGAACGAGTTCTTCACCCTCTCGCTGGACAGCCTGGCGGGCAACGGCACCTTCGTGATGGAAGCTGACTTCAGCAGCGGCCAATCGGACAAACTGGACGTGACCGGCAACGCCAGCGGCAACCATACCTTGCTGATCAACAGCAGTGGCCACGACCCGCACGCGGAAAACAGCCTGCACATGGTGCACACCGGCGGCGGCGACGCGCAATTCGAACTGCAAGGCGGGCCGGTGGACCTGGGTGCCTACTCCTACGACCTGGTGCGCAAAGGCGACAACGACTGGTTCCTCGACCTGACTACCCGAGTGGTCAGCCCTGGCACGCAATCGGTCATGGCCCTGGCCAACGCAGCCCCAACCATCTGGTACGGCGAACTAGGCACCTTGCGCAGCCGCATGGGTGAGGTGCGGCGCAACCCGGCCAACTCCGGCGCCTGGGTGCGCACCTTCGGCAATAAATACAATGTCGCGGCCAGCGCTGGCGTGGCTTATCAGCAGCATCAGCAAGGTTTGTCGTTCGGCGCCGATACCCCCTTGTCAGCCGGTGATGGCAACTGGCTGGTCGGGGTTACGGCGGGCATCAGCACATCCGACCTCAACCTGGCACGTGGTTCATCTGCAACCGTCGACAGCTACCACATCGGTGCCTATACCAGCTGGTTCGAGGCCGAAAGCGGCTATTACTTCGACGCCACGGCTCGGCTCAACCGCTTCGAGAACAGCCTGGACGTACGCCTGAGCGACGGCAAGAAAACCGAGGGGGACTACACCAGTCAAGGGCTGGGGGTTTCGCTGGAAGTCGGCCGGCACCTGAGCCTGGCAGACGGCTACTTCCTCGAGCCATTCGCGCAGCTCTCGGGGCTGGTGGTGCAGGGCAAGGACTACAGCCTGGACAACGGTATGAGTACCGAGGGCGAACGCACACGCTCGCTGCTGGGCAAGCTCGGCGCCACAACTGGGCGCACCTTCACCGCGGCGGACGGGCGCACCCTCCAGCCCTACCTGCGCGTCGCGGCCGTGCATGAATGGGCCAACGATAACCAGGTCAAGGTGAACGGCAACCGCTTCGCCAACGACCTGTCCGGTACGCGCGGTGAGGTTGGTGTGGGCCTGGCGCTGTCATGGGCAGAGCAATGGCAAGCGCATGCCGACTTCGACTACAGCCACGGCAGCAAGATCGAACAGCCCTGGGGCGTCAATCTCGGGGTGCGGTACAGCTGGTGAACACTGAGGGAAGGCCGTAGCGCCTTCCCTTTTTCGTCTCAACGTCAGGCTCGGAGAAGGCCGATGACTCGTAAAAGAACCACTCAGGAAACCACAAACCCCTGCAATACACCGACCGCAGCGCCGTCACCGGCCACGGATACGGCACTGCTCGTTCCGCCAACGGTATTGGACCTGGTGCCTGATGTGGAGGGAGCGCCGAGCAATGTCGTGGCGTTTGTCGCCACCTACAAGCCATTGCGCGTCGAGTTCCCGCTGTGGGCACACTCGGCGCCAGAGCTGGGGACCGAGTACCTGACGTTGTACTGGAATGGTAAAGAAGTCGAGAAAAAAGCGTTCGACAAGCCAATTCAGCCTGCAGATCTGTATATCCTCGCACCTGTCCGCTTGATGATCGAAGGCGAGCATGATCTGCATTACGACGTGCTCAACTACGCGGGTGAACTTTCCGAGTCGCGGCCGCTGACTGTTTACATCGACAAGACCCCCCCCTTGCTCCCAGATGAAGACCAGCTGGAGTTTCCCCCGCTAATCATTCGTGATGGGGTGACCGAGGACTACCTGAAGGCCAATGACGACGAGGTCACGGCCGAAGTCCCGCCCTTCCTTGGCGCCGAACCAGGAGACACCGTGAAGTGGTTCTGGAGCGACGACCCGGTCGGGAAACAGATGGTCGGCATGATCACGCTGAGCAAAGAGGACATCGAACTCCTGGGTACGCAAAGTAGCAGCAAAACGCTGAAGCTGGTGTTTACAGGCGACTTTATTCGCCAGGCCGGCAACGGCACTCGCTTTGCCCGTTATGAAGTCCAGGACCGGGCCGGCACGGCAACTCAGCGAGCCTTGGCGCGCTCGGTAAAATCAGACCCGTCCCCCCCACCCCGCGAGCTGCCACCGCCGCGCATCAAAGAGGCGACAGGCAGTGATTTCTTCAGCACGCTGGAGCCAGGCAAGGCCGTCAATGGCGTCACATTCGTCATACCGGACGATGCCGACATCAGGCCCGGTGAAACAGTCACCGCATACTGGGGCGAACCAGGCACACTCGGCGGCTACTCCACCAGCACACCCACCTCGCCAGGTGCACGTGAATACCTGATCCCTCGCGTGCATGTGCCGCCGCACATGAACAGCAGGGTCGAGTTGCATTACCAGATCGACAAACCTGACGTACCGCCATCACCTTTGCACTTTGTCACAGTACGGAAAATCGAAGGCCTGCCAACGGTCCAGTGCACCAAAATCATCAACGGCGCGTTGAACGTGCGCAATCTGGGCAGCGCCACCTTTACGCTGGGCGACTGGGAATTCCGGCATACATCACAGTTCGTCAACGCCTGGATCCTTGGGGTGAGCCGCACCAATACCGAGGTGGAAATCACACTACCCATTGCCAATGCGCTACCCGTTCCTACCGAAGCTGGCGAGATAGTGCTGGGTAACGTGAGCGAAACCAACCTGCGAGAATTGGCCCTCACCTTCCAGTTCCATGTGCTCGTTGAGGTGTCATTCGACGATAAGGTGAGCTGGTTGAAATTCCCGAGTGCCGCTGCCCAGCTGGAAGACAGGGCCTGATCCCAAGCAAAAAAAAACGCCACTCGAAAGAGTGGCGTTTTTGTATTTGGAGCGGGAAACGAGACTCGAACTCGCGACCCCGACCTTGGCAAGGTCGTGCTCTACCAACTGAGCTATTCCCGCAATTTGAAGCTTTACCGCTATTGGCGTGAAGCGCCATGAAGACCTTCACCACCACTGTACCGCATAGACGCCACAGTATTTAAACTGGAGCGGGAAACGAGACTCGAACTCGCGACCCCGACCTTGGCAAGGTCGTGCTCTACCAACTGAGCTATTCCCGCATTTGGCGTCCCCTAGGGGACTCGAACCCCTGTTACCGCCGTGAAAGGGCGGTGTCCTAGGCCACTAGACGAAGGGGACACACAACACTTTTCAGTGCACCAGGACCTGAACCTCACGATTCAGACTGGATTTCTATTTCCTGCCCCGCCGTTAAGCGTTGCCGGATAATTTGGAGCGGGAAACGAGACTCGAACTCGCGACCCCGACCTTGGCAAGGTCGTGCTCTACCAACTGAGCTATTCCCGCATTTGGCGTCCCCTAGGGGACTCGAACCCCTGTTACCGCCGTGAAAGGGCGGTGTCCTAGGCCACTAGACGAAGGGGACACGCTGCTGGCATTGCTGCCTGCTTTCACTTCCTGCCGCGTTTCGCTGTGTGCTTTACGCTGCAAGTGGCGCGCATTCTATGGATGGTTGGAACATGCGTCAACCCCTTTGTAGAAATTTATTTAAATCAATGACTTCCGGGTCGGTAGGGGTGCAGCTGCGCGTCAGGTGGTCGATATAGAGAGAGGGCCAGCACAGACATACGGCGCCTGTTCGCTCACGCGCAAACTCACTACACTCAAAGCTGCAATTCTTCTTCAATGAGGCATTAACGGTGACACCACTTCTGATCACCCTGCTCATCGTGGCGGGTATCGCGTTGCTGATCGTGATCGGCTACCTCAACAATGTGGTCGAGAACGGCAAGCTCGAGCGCGCCCGGATGAAGATCGAGCTGGCCGACCGCCTGCGCCGCTGCGGTGAAATCACCGAGACCTTCCCCGGCCAGTTCATGACCCCGGCGCTGAAGCTGCTGCTGACCCGTCTGGAGCTCAACCTGAACCAGCGCCAGTTGGCGGTGGACAAGCACAATGCCGAGCTCAAGGCGCGCATTGCCGAGCTTGAAGGTTTGATAGCCCAGGGCGAACAGATCCCGGTCAACAACCCGCCCAACCCGATCCAGACCGAGGTCAAGGCCAAGGACGTGCGTTTCTTGCTGGAAGCCTTGCACAACCAGGTCACCCGTGCCGCCCAGGAAGGCTTCCTGCCTGCCGCCGAGGCCAAGCACTGGGTCAAGGAAATTCGCCATATCCTGGTGCTGCTGCACATCGAGTTCTTCAACAGCCTCGGCCAGATGGCCCTGCAGAAGAACCAGCCGGGCCAGGCCCGCCTGGCGTTCGAGCGCGGGGTGCAATACCTGCGCAAGCAGCCGGAGCCGAAGGTGTATGAAGAGCAGCTGACCTATCTGGAGAAGCTGCTGGCCCGCGCCAACGCCCAGGTGCTGGACAAGATGGAACCGGCGCAGGACGAGCAGAACGAACTGACTGAAGGGCTCAAGACCGATGAGGAAGAGACCTGGAAGAAGAAGGTGATGTACGACTGATGCATTAACCTGTACTGGCCTCTTCGCGGCTAAAGCCGCTCCCACAGGGACCGCAAGGCCGTCAAGCCTGATGCAGTCCCTGTGGGAGCGGCTTTAGCCGCGAAGAGGCCAGTACAGGCGACACACCAATCAGCAGTCAGTCAACGCCAGAAAAACCGCCGCCAACCGCTCCAGCCCAATTTGGTCCGCTTCGCTGAACCGACCGAGCTTCGGACTATCCAGGTCCAGCACACCAATCAACCTGCCCTCCTTCACCAGCGGAATCACCAGTTCGCTGTTCGACGCACTGTCACACGCGATATGCCCCGGGAACGCGTGCACGTCTTCCACGCGCTGGGTTTGCCGGGTAGCCGCCGCCGCCCCGCACACACCTTTGCCGAATGGAATGCGCACACAGGCTACCTGGCCCTGGAACGGCCCCAGCACCAGCTGTTCGTTGCGGTTGAGGTAGAACCCCGCCCAGTTCAGGTCGTCCACCTGGTTGTACAGAAACGCCGAAAACTGCGCGGCGTTGGCGATGAAGTCACGCTCGTCGGCAAACAGTGCCCGCACTTGCGCCGCCAGCAGGTTGTAGCCGTCGAGGCCGGCGCCACTGGCATTGAGGTCGATCATTTACTTTTGCTCCAGCAATTGCAGCCCGACCCAGTAGCGGGCGAACTGATAGGCACAACGGCCATTACGGTTACCGCGGCCGGTAGCCCAGCGCACGGCGAGGATGTCCAGGGCTTCGTCACGCTGCCAACGCAGGCCGGCCGGGCTTGCCAGCTGGCCGATCCAGTGCTCGACCACATTGAGGAAGTGGTCCTGGGTGAAGGGGTAGAACGACAGCCACAAGCCAAAGCGGTCCGACAAGGCAATCTTGTCTTCCACCGCTTCGCTGGGGTGCAGCTCACCGTCAACCCGCTTCCAGTTCTCGTTGTCGCTTTCTTTCTCCGGCACCAGGTGCCGGCGGTTGGAGGTGGCGTACAGCAGCACGTTGTCCGGGGCCTGCTCCAGCGAGCCGTCGAGCACGCTCTTGAGCACCCGGTAATCGCCCTCCCCGGCTTCGAACGACAGGTCGTCGCAGAACAGGATGAAACGCTGCGGCAGCTTCTGCAGCTGCTCGACCACCCGTGGCAGATCGGCCAGGTGGTCGCGTTCGATTTCGATCAGGCGCAGCCCGGCGCCGGCATGTTCGGCCAGCAAGGCGCGCACCAGCGACGACTTGCCGGTGCCGCGTGAACCCCACAGCAGCGCGTGGTTGGCGGGCAGGCCATTGATGAACTGGTGCGTGTTGCGGCCCAGCTGGTCACGCTGCTGGTCGACGCCGATCAGGTCGCTCAGGCGGATATCCAGGCTGACTTCCAGCGGCAGCAGGTAGCCGCTACGGCCATCGCGCTGCCAGCGCGCGGCCAGGGTGGTGCCCCAGTCGATGTCCGGGCGTACTGCCGGCAACAAGGGTTCGAGGCGCGCCAGTACCGATTCGGCGCGGTCCAGAAATGCAATCAAGCGAGCGTCCATCAGGGCTCCTGAAAATTCGGATTTGGGGCCTGCTGTGCCGGCCTCTTCGCGACTGAAGCCGCTCCCACAGGTTTTGTGGTATCCCTGTGGGAGCGGCTTCAGCCGCGAAGAGGCCGGTACAGGCCGGTGAGCTATCAAGGCTGAATGTGTGACAGGCCCGCCAGCAGCCGGGGCTATTCGGCTATGCTTGCGCAGCGCAAGGGACGTGAAACCGGCTCGGGACTCATGGATATCAAGTTCACCAATCGCCTGTCATACAAGCAAGCCCGGTTGACAGTCCTGGTCGGCTTCATCCTGGGAACATTGCTCAGTCTCATCCAGATCGGCATCGATTATGCCAGCGAAGACGCGTCCATCAACCGCGAAGTGCGTGCCTTGCTGCAAATCAGCCACAACCCGGCCTCGCGCATCGCCTACAACATCGACTCGGAGCTGGCGCTGGAGCTCACCCGCGGCCTGCTGCAGTCGCCGGCAATCATCCGCGCACGGCTGATCGACAACAACGACACGGTGCTGGCCGATGTCGAGCGCCCCCGCCTGGAGGATCGCTACCGGCCACTGAGCGACTTCCTGTTCGGCGAGAAGCGCCAGCTCGACGAGCGCCTGTACCTCACCCACATGCCCGAGGAGTACCTCGGCACCCTCTACCTGGACGTCGACACCTATGCCTTCGGCAGCCGCTTCCTGGAGCGTGCCGGCATTACCCTGCTCAACGGCTTTGCCCGCAGCCTGGTGCTCACCGGCATCCTGCTGGGGCTGTTCTACATGATGCTGACCAAGCCGCTGGTAACCGTGATCGGCGCGCTCAGCGGCAGCGACCCGCGCAAGCCGCGGCAAACCCGCCTGGCATGCCCACACGGCCACGAGCACGACGAAATCGGCGTGCTGGTGAAGGTCGCCAACCAGCAGTTCGTCAGCATGGCCACCGAGATCGAACAGCGGCGCACGGCGGAAAACCGCCTCACCCAGTACCTCAACGAGCTGGAAGACATCGTCTCGGCGCGCACCAATGAGCTGAAAGCCAGCAACAGCAGCCTGAGCCTGTCCAACCAGGAGCTGGAGATCGCTCGCTGCCGTGCCCTGGACATGGCCCAGGCGCGCGCCGCCTTCCTGGCCAACATGAGCCACGAAATCCGCACCCCGTTAAACGGCATGCTCGGCATGATCGCCCTGGCGCTGGACAGCCCGCTGCCCAGCGAGCAGCGCCAGCAACTGGCAATCGCCCACGACTCGGGCAAGGTGCTGGTGGAGTTGCTGAACGATATCCTCGACCTGTCCAAGTTCGACGCCGGCCAGCTGGAGCTGGAGCGCATCGCCTTCGACATGGGCTCGATGGTCGAAGACACCGCCAACCTGCTGTCGCAAAACACCGCACAAAGCGTCGAGCTGACCTGCCTGATCGCCCGCGACTTCCCCAGCAGCGTGCTCGGCGACCCCACACGGGTGCGGCAGATCGTCAGCAACCTGTTGTCCAACGCGCTCAAGTTCACCCGCTTCGGCCGCGTGGACGTGCGCCTGATGGCCATCGTCGGCGGTGTGCGCCTGGAAGTGCGCGACACCGGCATCGGCATCCCCGAAGACGCCCAGGCGCGCATCTTCCAGCCGTTCACCCAGGCCGGCGCCGGCATTACCCGCCAGTACGGCGGCACCGGCCTGGGCCTGGCACTGACCCGCAACCTGTGCAAGGCAATGCACGGCCACCTGCACATTCGCTCCGAAGCGGGCTTTGGCAGCTGGTTTACCGCCGAGCTGCCGCTGGCCGTGCACACCGAAGCAATCCCGCCGGCGCCGCTGCATGGCCGTGTGGCAGCGCTGAGCGCCGCCGGCAGCGGTCTCAATGAACTGCTGCAGGACTTGCTGCCCGGCTGGGGCCTGAGCTATCAGCGCCATGACAGCGTCACTGCGCTGGACGCCGCCACCATCGACCTGTTGATCACTGACGATGTGGACCACCTGTTCGAGCTGCGCCCGGCCCTGAAAATACCGATTCTGCTGGTAACCGCCTATGGCAATTTCCTGTCCAGTGAGCAGTCGCTGGCCCTCGCCCCCTTGCACCAACTGGCCCGGCCCCTGGCCCGCAACGCCCTGTACCAGACCCTGCGCCGCACCCTGCAAGGCCAGGAGCCCGAGCACCCGCTGGCCAGCCCCGCCATCAGCCGCGAGCAAGGCCGCGCGCGGATTCTGCTGGTGGAAGACAACCCGGTGAACCAGCTGGTGGCCAAGGGCATGCTGGCCAAGCTCGGCTGCCAGGTGCAACTGGCCACCCAGGGCGCCGAGGCCCTGGAGCTGCTGGAGCAAGACGCGTTCGACCTGGTACTGATGGACTGCAACATGCCGGTGATGGATGGCTACGAGGCCAGCCGGCGCATCCGCCACAGCGGGCGCTGGCCAGATCTGCCAATCGTCGCCCTCACCGCCAACGCCATGCCCGAAGAGCGCGAACGCTGCCGGGCGGCGGGCATGAACGACTACCTGGCCAAGCCGTTTCGCCGCGAAGAGCTACTGGCGCTGGTCGACCACTGGGTGCCGCTTAACGGCTGAGCAGGCGCTCGATGTCCGCTTCCAGGGCCTGCGGCTTGGTAGTGGGGGCATAGCGCGTGACCTGGCCGCTGGCCGGATCGACGAGGAACTTGGTGAAGTTCCACTTGATCTTCTGGCTACCCAGAATGCCCGGCGCACGCTGCTTGAGCTCGACAAACAGCGGGTGCGCCCCCGCGCCGTTGACCTCGACCTTGCGAAACAGCGGGAAGCTCACGCCGAAATTGCGCTCGCAGAACTGCGCAATCTCCCGCGCTTCGCCCGGCTCCTGCTTGCCGAACTGGTTGCACGGAAAGCCCAGCACCACCAGGCCGCGCTCGCGGTAGTGCTGCCACAGCTGCTCCAGGCCTTTGTACTGCGGGGTAAAACCGCACTGGCTGGCGGTGTTCACCACCAGCAGCAGCTTGCCCGGGAAGTCGCCGAGCTTCTTGTGCTCGCCGCCCAGGGTCACGCAGGGGATGTCCAGCATCGATGCAGCCATGGTCGGGCTCCTGTCAGTCGCGCGGGCGCAGGTCGATGCACACCGAGTTGATGCAGTAACGCAGGCCGGTCGGTGGCGGGCCATCGGGGAACACGTGGCCCAGGTGCGCATCACATTTGGCACAGGTGACTTCGGTGCGGATCATGCCGTGGGTAGTGTCACGGATCTCGATCATTGCGCTGTCTTCGATCGGTGCGTAGAAGCTCGGCCAGCCGCAGCCGGAGTCGAATTTGGTCTGCGCATCGAACAGCGCCAGGCCGCAGCAGATGCAATGGTAGATGCCGTCGCGGCGCTCGCTGTTGTACTTGCCGCTGAACGGTCGCTCGGTGCCCTTCAGGCGGCAGACCTGGTACTGCTCGGGGTCGAGCATCGACCGCCATTCATCCAGGGTTTTTTCGATCTTTTTCATGTAGGGACCTCGGCAGGCTGAATTTCACCCCGCGCCGTCTTTTCCGGGGCGCGGGTGGCACGTATATTAGTTGGCTTCGTGTGCCAGGCGTTCAGTCTGGCACCCGCGCCCTGCCCTTTCAAACCTTTCGGCGGGGCATTGTGCGTATTCTCAACCGGGATCCCATCATGCAGTTCAGCAAATCGAACAAGCTCGCCAATGTCTGCTACGACATTCGCGGCCCAGTGCTCAAGCACGCCAAGCGCCTGGAAGAGGAAGGCCACCGCATCCTCAAGCTGAACATCGGCAACCCGGCGCCGTTTGGCTTCGAGGCGCCCGATGAAATCCTTCAGGATGTGATCCGCAACCTGCCCACCGCACAAGGCTACAGCGACTCCAAGGGCCTGTTCAGCGCGCGCAAGGCGGTGATGCAGTACTGCCAGCAGAAGGACATCGAAGGCGTCACCATCGAGGACATCTACCTCGGCAACGGTGTGTCCGAGCTGATCGTGATGTCGATGCAGGCGCTGCTGAACAATAACGACGAGGTGCTGATCCCGGCGCCGGACTACCCGCTGTGGACCGCCGCCGTGAGCCTGGCCGGTGGCAAGCCGGTGCATTACCTGTGCGACGAGCAGGCCGACTGGTTCCCCGACCTTGAAGACATCAAGGCCAAGATCACCCCCAATACCAAGGCGCTGGTGATCATCAACCCGAACAACCCGACCGGCGCGGTGTATTCCAAAGAGCTGCTGCTGGGCATGCTGGAGCTGGCCCGCCAGCACAACCTGGTGGTGTTCTCCGACGAGATCTACGACAAGATCCTGTACGACGAAGCCGTGCACATCAGCACCGCCTCGCTGGCCCCCGACCTGCTGTGCCTGACTTTCAACGGCCTGTCCAAGTCGTACCGGGTGGCAGGCTTCCGTTCCGGCTGGCTGATCATCTCCGGGCCCAAGCACCACGCGCAAAGCTACATCGAAGGCATCGACATGCTGGCCAACATGCGCCTGTGCGCCAACGTGCCGGCGCAGCATGCCATCCAGACCGCGCTGGGCGGCTACCAGAGCATCAACGACCTGGTGCTGCCGCCGGGCCGCCTGCTGGAGCAGCGCAACCGCACCTATGAGCTGCTGAACGACATCCCCGGGGTAAGCTGCGTGAAGCCGATGGGCGCGCTTTATGCGTTCCCGCGGATCGACCCGAAGGTTTGCCCGATTCTCAACGACGAGAAGTTCGCGCTGGACTTGCTGCTGTCAGAGAAACTGCTGATCGTTCAGGGTACCGCGTTCAACTGGCCGTGGCCGGATCACTTCCGCGTGGTGACCTTGCCGCGGGTGGATGACCTGGAAGCAGCGATTGGGCGGATTGGCAATTTCCTGCGGACTTATTCGCAGTAAGGTTCGGCGTTTTTTTGTGGTGGCGCCTGCATCGAGCGCCGCCCGCGCGGCGCATCACAGGGCATGCGCCGCTTCTTACATCCTGCAACGCTCTACCCCAAAGCCCCCACGCCATCCTCTGCCATACTCCGCCGTACACAGTTTGAAATAGTCGCCCGATTGAATCAGCGCCGCAGGGCCCTTATATACCCCGCAGTAAGCGACAACTTATCCGTCAGGAGAACGTAACAACCATGATGCGCATTCTGTTGTTTGTAGCCACCAACCTTGCGGTGGTGCTGGTTGCAAGCATTACCCTGAGCCTGTTCGGTTTCAACGGGTTCATGGCGGCCAACGGCGTCGATCTCAACCTCAGCAGCCTGCTGGTGTTCTGCGCCGTGTTCGGCTTTGCCGGCTCCCTCGTCTCGCTGTTCATCTCCAAGTGGATGGCGAAGATGACCACGGGCACCCAGATCATCAGCCAGCCGCGTACCCGCCATGAGCAATGGCTGCTGCAAACGGTCGAGGAGCTGTCCCGCGAGGCGGGCATCAAAATGCCCGAGGTGGGTATCTTCCCCGCCTACGAGGCCAACGCCTTCGCCACCGGCTGGAACCGCAACGACGCCCTGGTAGCGGTTTCCCAGGGCCTGCTGGAGCGATTCTCGCCCGATGAAGTGCGCGCGGTGCTGGCCCACGAAATCGGCCACGTGGCCAACGGCGACATGGTCACCCTGGCGCTGGTGCAGGGCGTGGTGAACACCTTCGTGATGTTCTTCGCCCGCATCATCGGCAACTTCGTCGACAAGGTCATTTTCAAGAACGAAGAAGGCCAGGGCATCGCCTACTACGTGGCGACCATCGTTGCCGAGCTGATCCTGGGCATCCTGGCCAGCATGATCGTGATGTGGTTCTCGCGCCGCCGCGAGTACCGCGCCGACGAAGCCGGTGCACAACTGGCCGGCACCGCCGCCATGATCGGCGCCCTGCAGCGCCTGCGCGTGGAGCAAGGCCTGCCGGTGCACATGCCCGACACCATGAAGGCGTTCGGCATCAACGGCGGCCTGAAGCACGGTCTGGCCGGGCTGCTGATGAGCCACCCGCCACTGGAAGACCGTATCGAAGCCCTGCGCCGTCGCGGTTGATTCATCAAGTAAACGAAAAGGGCGACTTCGGTCGCCCTTTTTTGTACGCCTGTCAGCGGCTGACCCGGTAAACCCGCTCCAGCAAACTGGATACCCCGGCCTGCACAAACTTCGGGCTGCTCCCGATCACCTGCCCCCCCTCCAGCTCAACCACCTGCCAGCCGGCAAACCCGCGCCGCAACTCTCCATCCCCCACCGAAAACGGCGGCCCGGCCAGCAGCGACTGGTCATATTCCAGCGTCACCACCAACCCTCGGCAACTCTCCGGCAACAAAGCCGATAGCGCCTGCATGTATGTCGCACGCATTTCTACCGGCAACGCAATCAGCGCCGCCCGGTCATAAAGCCCCACGCAGTCGCCAATGTCCTCACTGCGTAGCGCAAAGAAATCGCCACACCACAGCTCCAGGTCACCACTGCGCCAAACCTCAAAGGCCCCGCACTGCCGCACCTCGGCTTCAAGACCATGCTCGCGAAAGAAATCCTCCACCGCCCGCCGCGACAGCTCCACGCCCGATACCCGATACCCCTGCCCCGCCAACCAGACCAGGTCCAGGCTCTTGCCACACAGCGGCACCAGCACGCGGCTGCCCGGCGCCAGCTGCAGCTGTGGCCAGTACTGCTGCAGGTAGGGGTTCACCTGCGCCTGGTGAAAGCCGATCTGATTGTCTGCCCATCGCTGCTGCCAGAACGCTGGCTCCATGATCACTCCCGATTTTTAGATGGTTTGTTGGTAAAACTTGGTTTGGATTTCGATCTGTACATGCTCGAAGATGAGTGCATCTTAACCCTCAGGACCCCGCCATGCTGCCCAGCCTGTTCATCTCCCATGGTTCCCCCATGCTCGCCCTGCACCCCGGTGCCAGTGGCCCAGCCCTGGCCGGGCTCGCCAACGCTCTGCCACGGCCGAAAGCGATCGTGGTGGTGTCGGCGCACTGGGAGAGCCGCGAACTGCTGGTAACCGGTAGTGCACAGCCGCAAACCTGGCACGACTTCCACGGCTTCCCGCCCGCCTTGTATGCGGTGCAATACCCCGCGCCCGGCGAGCCCGGCCTGGCCGGCCAGGTCAGTGACTTGTTGCAGGGTGCGGGGTTGCCAGCGCGGCTGGACGCGCAGCGGCCATTCGACCATGGCGCCTGGGTGCCGCTGTCACTGATGTACCCGGAGGCCAGTATTCCGGTGGTGCAGGTTTCGCTGCCCAGCCACAGGGGGCCGCTGCTGCAGGTAAAGGTCGGCCAGGCGCTAGCGCAGTTGCGCAACGAAGGTGTGCTGCTGATTGGCTCGGGCAGCATTACCCATAACCTGGGCGAGCTGGACTGGCACGCCGGGCCCGAGGTGATCGAGCCTTGGGCGCTGGCGTTCAGGGATTGGGTGGTGGAGAAGCTCCGGACGGATGATCAGGAGGCATTGCTGGGCTATCGGCAGCAGGCGCCGTTTGCCGTGCGTAACCATCCGAGTGACGAACATTTGCTGCCGTTGTTCTTTGCCCTGGGGGCTGGGGGCAGGTTTGGGGTGGTGCACCAGGGGTTCACCCTGGGAGCGCTGGGCATGGACATTTATCGGTTCGACTGAAGATCGCCGGGGGCGCTTTGCACCCCTTTCGCGACACAAGGCCGCTCCTACAGGGGACCGCGCGCCGCGATGGATTGCGCAGCAGCCGCAAAATGGTTCAGGCAAAAAAAATCCCCAGCCGAGGCCGGGGATTTTTTTATTGCGCCAGGATCAATCCTCGCGATAGCGACGCAGCTTCAGCTGCTTGCCGGCCACGCGGGTGTCCTTGAGCTTGGTCAGCAGCTTCTCGAGGCCGTCTTCCGGCAGCTCGACCAGGCTGAAGCTGTCGCGCACCTGGATACGACCGATCGCATCACGGGCCAGGCCACCTTCGTTGAGGATCGCGCCCAGCAGGTTCTTGGCTGCGATGCCGTCACGGGCACCCAGGGCAGTACGGCAACGTACGCGGCCTTCGGCCAGCGGCAGCGGCGCACGGCGCTCGCGGTCACCACGATCACCACGGTCGCTGCGCTCGCCACGGTCCGAGCGCTCGGTACGCTCGCCACGCGGGGCACCCACGCCCGGCACCAGCGGCTGCTCACGCTCTACCGCTGCCAGGTCCAGCGCCTGGCCATTGGTGGCCTTGCGCAGCAGGGCCGAAGCCAGGGCACGGGCACTGCAACCCAGGTCGGCGGTCAGGCGGTCGAACAGTTCGCCATGGGTGGCTTCTGCTTCGGCTACCAGCGGCGCCAGGCTCGAGGTCAGCTTCTTGATGCGGGCATCCAGCACAGCCTGAGCGTTCGGCAGGCGGGCTTCGGCAACTTTCTGCCCGGTAACACGCTCGATCACCTGCAGCATGCGGCGCTCACGCGGGGTGACCAGCAGCAGTGCACGGCCATCGCGACCGGCACGGCCGGTACGGCCGATACGGTGTACGTAGGACTCGGGGTCGTACGGCATGTCGACGTTGAACACGTGAGTGATGCGCGGTACGTCCAGGCCACGGGCAGCGACGTCGGTGGCGACGACGATGTCCAGGCGACCATCCTTGAGCGATTCGATCACGCGCTCACGCTGGTTCTGGGCGATGTCGCCGTTCAGCGCGGCAGCCTTGTAGCCCTTGGCTTCCAGCGCGGCGGCCAGGTCCAGGGTGGCTTGCTTGGTACGCACGAAGGCGATCAGCGCGTCGAACTCTTCCACTTCCAGCAAGCGCAGCACAGCCGGGATCTTCTGGTCGGCATGGACCATCAGGTGGGCCTGGTCGATCGCGGTGACGGTCTGGGTCTTGCTCTGGATCTTGACGTGCTTGGGTTCGCGCAGGTGGCGTTCGGCGATCGAGCGGATCGACGACGGCAGGGTAGCGGAGAACAGCACGGTCTGACGGGTAGCCGGGATTGCGTCGAAGATCACTTCGAGGTCATCCATGAAGCCCAGCTTCAGCATCTCGTCGGCTTCGTCCAGTACCAGGTACTGCACGGTCGACAGGACTTTTTCGTCACGACGCAGGTGGTCGCACAGACGGCCTGGGGTGGCCACGACGATTTGCGCACCGTTACGGATGGCACGCAGCTGTGGGCCCATCGGGGCACCACCGTATACAGCTACCACATTAACGCCCGGCATCTGCTTGGCGTAGGTTTCGAAAGCGGTAGCAACTTGCAGCGCCAACTCACGGGTTGGCGCCAGGATCAGGGCTTGCGGCTCGCGCTTGCTCACATCGATCTTGTTGAGGATCGGCAGGGCGAAGGCAGCGGTCTTGCCGGTGCCAGTCTGCGCCTGGCCGATCATGTCGTGACCGGCGAGGATGATCGGGATCGATTGTTGCTGAATGGCGGACGGCTCTTCGTAGCCGGTCGCCAGAACGGCAGCAACAATATTCGGATTAAGATCGAGAGCGGCGAAGCCGCCGGTTTCCTGGGTCATGGGTCTGCCTCTAAGTGCATCCGCAAAGACCCATGCTGCAAAGCTGCACATGCCTTGAAAGACCGGAAGGTCACCCAGGCAGCTTTGTCGGCGGGGATTTGCGAAAACGATTGAAAAAGAAAACTTGGGAAGGTCCGCCTAGCGGACGTGCAGCCGAAGCTGGACTCGGAGGATTTGCACCACCTGATTTTGAGGTCCGCTAAAAGACCGGCGCGTACTATACCCGAAATAGTGCAGGAAGTGAGGAATATTTTCAGGGTGCGGCGCCAGTATCGGGCCATCAGATGGCCTGGGGCTGAATCGATAATGCTTTACTGCCTGCACCGGCCCTATCGCCGGCAAGCCAGCTCCCACAGGGACAGCATCAGGGTTGAGATCACTGCACTCGCGAAGGGGTACATGAATCTAAAGCCAAAAGCGCCCCCTGTGGGAGCTGGCTTGCCGGCGATAGGGCCAGCAGCCACAGCACAGTTTCATCAAGTAGCGGGGCGAATCTCGCGGATCAACCCTTCAAGGCCATACCCCAAGGTCGGGGCCAAAGCCTGCGCCCGTGCTCGCAGCCCGTCCATATCCAGCATCTGCTCCAGGTCCGCCGGCACCAGCAATATCACATTGCCCTCCTTCACCGGCAACTCCCAGTAATGCCGGTGGTACAACCCGCGCAGCAACGCCGCGCCCAGCGGCTTGCCGTCATCGGTGGCCCACTGGTTGATCACCAGCCACCCACCCGGGTTCAGCTGCTGCTGGCAGTTTTCCAGAAACCTCCACGCCAGGTGCCCTACCCCCGGCCCATGGTCGGTATACAGGTCGACGAACAGCAGGTCGGCCTTCTCTGCCGTGGGCAGCAACTCCAGGGCATCGCCGATACGCACGTACAGCCGCGGGTCGTCATCCAGGCCCAGGTGCTCCATGGCCAGGCGCGGCACGTCCGGGCGCAGCTCGATGGCTTCGATGTCTTCCAGCGGCAGGAACTTCATGCAGGCCTGGGTCAGCGTGCCGGCACCCAGGCCAAGAAACAGCGCGCTCTCCGGTTGCGGATGGCACAGCGCCCCGACCAGCATGGCGCGGGTGTAGTCATACTCCAGCCAGCTGGGGTCGGCCGTGAACACGCAGCTCTGCTCGATGGCATCGCCGAACTCCAGAAAGCGGTAGTCGTCCACTTCATACACGCTGATGACGCCAAAGGCATCCTCCACCCGTGCCAGTAGCCGCTCTTCCCGTTCCGCCGTCATGCTCACACCCGCCCGCGCAAAACGCGCATTGTCCGTCAACACCCGTGATGCAACAAGCACAGCGCCAACTGATACCATGGCCTGAAGCCTATAACCTACAAGACCGAGCCCGAGATGAACCAACCGTGGAGCCCCGACAGCTGGCGTGCCCTGCCGATCCAGCAGCAACCGACCTACCCCGATGCCGCGCACCTGCTGAAGGTTGAGCAAACCCTGGCCAGCTACCCGCCGCTGGTGTTCGCGGGCGAGGCACGCGAGCTGCGCCGGCAGTTTGCAGAGGTCACCGAAGGCCGCGCCTTCCTGCTGCAGGGCGGCGACTGCGCCGAGAGCTTCGCCGAGTTCTCGGCGGCAAAAATCCGCGATACCTTCAAGGTGCTGCTGCAAATGGCCATTGTCATGACCTTTGCCGCCGGCTGCCCGGTGGTCAAGGTGGGGCGCATGGCCGGGCAGTTTGCCAAGCCACGTTCGGCGGGCGATGAAACCATCGGCGACATCACCCTGCCAGCCTATCGCGGCGACATCGTCAACGGCATCGGTTTCGACCCGAAAAGCCGCATCCCCGACCCGGAGCGCCTGCTGCAGGCCTACCACCAGGCCACCGCCAGCCTCAACCTGCTGCGTGCCTTTGCCCAAGGCGGCTTTGCCGACCTGCACCAAGTGCACAAGTGGAACCTGGACTTCATCGCCAACTCGGCGCTGGCCGACAAGTACCACCAGCTGGCCAACCGCATCGACGAGACCCTGGCGTTCATGCGCGCCTGCGGCCTGGACAGCGCGCCGCAACTGCGCGAAACCAGCTTTTTCACCGCCCACGAAGCACTGCTGCTGAACTATGAAGAAGCCTTTGTCCGCCAGGACAGCCTGACCGGCGACTACTACGACTGCTCGGCGCACATGCTGTGGATCGGCGACCGTACCCGCCAGCTGGACGGGGCCCACGTCGAGTTCCTGCGCGGCGTGCACAACCCGATCGGGGTCAAGGTTGGCCCCAGCATGAATCCCGAAGAGCTGATCCGCCTGATCGACGCGCTCAACCCGGCCAACGACCCGGGGCGTTTGAACCTGATCGTGCGCATGGGTGCGAGCAAGGTCGGCGATCACCTGCCGGGGCTGATCCGCACCGTCGAGCGCGAAGGGCGCAAGGTGCTGTGGAGCTCGGACCCGATGCACGGCAACACCATCAAGGCCAGCAGCGGTTACAAGACCCGTGACTTTGCGCAGATCCTGGACGAGGTGAAGCAGTTCTTCCAGGTGCACCAGGCCGAGGGCAGTCATGCCGGCGGCATCCATATCGAGATGACCGGGCAGAACGTCACCGAGTGCATCGGCGGCGCCCGGCCGATCACAGAGGATGCGCTGTCGGACCGCTATCACACCCACTGCGACCCACGGATGAACGCCGACCAGTC
>NZ_JABMCN010000014.1:0-6228 GCF_013179515.1 Pseudomonas sp. CM27 | reverse complement strand
GCATCCATATCGAGATGACCGGGCAGAACGTCACCGAGTGCATCGGCGGCGCCCGGCCGATCACAGAGGATGCGCTGTCGGACCGCTATCACACCCACTGCGACCCACGGATGAACGCCGACCAGTCGCTGGAGCTGGCCTTTCTGATTGCCGAGACGCTCAAGCAGGTGCGGCGCTAAAAGCATTCGCGGGCACGCCCACTCCCACAGGTTTTGCACAAGACTTGAGAGCTGTGCAGTACCTGTGGGAGCGGGCGTGCCCGCGAATAGGCCGGTAAGCCCACCGACAAACTCAGCCTATTTACGCAGCGGATCATCCCAGAAATGCCGCTCGGCCTCTTGCTGGATATCTGCCCTGCTCAACCCCAGGTCATGCAAGATCGCATCGCTGAGACTGGCCAGCTCCCGCCGCTGACGGTGCAGTTGCAGCCAGCGCAACGGGCGCTGCAAGGCAACATGCCACAGGTGATTCAGGGAAAGCACAGGTTGCCGGATGCTGCTGACTTGACCTTTCATCGTGAAGCCCTCCGTGTTGATGGCCTCAGTTTCACGCCGGGCTTAAGATCAATCCAACGAATGTTTCTGATGCCATGCATCTCGGAGATTGATGCAATGTCCCAGTACCAGAGCCTCGACCCGGACGTACTGCGCACCTTCGTCGCCATCGCCGAACAAGGCGGCTTCACCCGTGCCGGTGAGGTCGTCAACCGCACCCAGTCGGCGGTGAGCATGCAGATGAAACGCCTGGAGGAAGACATCCTGCAGCGTCAGCTGTTCGAGCGTGATGGTCGGCAGGTACGCCTGACCGCCGAGGGCCAGGTGCTGCTGGGCTATGCGCGGCGCATCCTCAAGCTGCACGGCGAGGTGTTCAACACCCTGCGCATGCCACACATGGTCGGGCAGGTGCGCATCGGCACGCCAGACGACTACGCCATGCGCTTTCTGCCGACCATTCTCTCCAGTTTTGCCCAGGCCTACCCGCTGATCCAGGTAGAGGTGCACTGCGATTCGTCGCGACAACTGATGCTGCGCCAGGACCTGGACCTGACCATCGTCACCCGTGAACCGGGCAACGAGATTGGCCAGCTGCTGCGTCAGGAACGGCTGGTATGGGCGGCTGCCGAAGGCTTCTGCCCGCAGGAGCAACGGCCGATGCCTGTAGCGTTGTTCAACACCGATTGTTTCTGCCGCGCCTGGACGTGCAATGCGCTTGAGGCACAGGGCATCGATTACCGCATTGCCTATACCAGCCCAAGCCTGGCGGCGATCTTTGCCATTGTCACAGCGGGGCTGGCGGTGACGGCGCAATTGCAAAGCCTGATTGGCGGAAACATCCGCATATTGGGTGAACAGGATGGGCTACCGCAGTTGCCAGTGGCCAATGTGATGCTGGTGCGCAGTACCCAGAACCCTTCACCGATTACTGACTGCATGGCCGATTATATCGTCGAAGGGTTCAAGTAAGCCGGGGGCGCTTCGCACCCCATCGCCGGCAAGCCAGCTCCCACAGGGTTATCACAGGCCCGAACACTGTGGGGTGCCTGTGGGAGCTGGCTTGCCGGCGATGGGCCGCAAAGCGGCCCCAAATTCTCAAAGTTCAAAGCCGAGCATCACCGCACACACCACCAGGAACACGCAGAACATCGCCCGCAGTACCTTCTCCGGCAAGGCATGGGCCAGCCTCACCCCCCAGCTGATGCTGAGCATGCCACCCACCGCCAGTGGAATCCCCACCCCCCAGTCAACGCTCTGGTGCACGCCATAGGTCACCAGCGTCACCAGGGTACTCGGCGCCGCCAGCGCCAGCGACAGCCCCTGCGCCACCACCTGCGTGGTACCGAACACGCTGGTCAGGATCGGCGTGGCCACCACCGCCCCACCTACCCCGAACAACCCGCCCATGGTGCCGGCAAAGCTACCTAGCACCCCCAACCAGGGCCAGGCATAGCGCAACTCGGCACTGGGCGGCGTAACCCTCATGAACATGCGCGCCACGTTCCACACCGCCAACGCCACCAGAAAGCCGACAAAGCCCAGGCGCATGGAGTGCGCATCCAGCCCCACTGCCCAGATCGATCCCAGCCAGGCGAACAGGAAGCTGCACAGCGCCAGCGGTACTGCGTGGCGCAGCTCGATGCGGTTGCGTTGGTGGTAGCGCCACAGCGCCAGCAGCACGTTCGGCACCACCATCACCAATGCCGTGCCCTGCGCCAGCTGCTGGTCCAGCCCAAACAGCACGCCCAGCGCCGGAATCGCGATCAGCCCGCCACCTATGCCGAACAGGCCACCCATGGTGCCCAGCGCAGCGCCCAGCACGATATACAACAACCACTCGATCATCAGGGCCTCGTCCGCCTGTCTATGAATGCGAGCATGCTAACGATTGCGCGCTAGCGGGGAAACGCACAGCAACGCACAATGGCTGTGCGTTTTCCGCAAAACCAAGGCACCCATGAGCCCCGACACCCTGACCGACCAACTGAGCCTGTTTCTCGATGTGCTCGAGACTGGCAGCTTTTCCGCAGCCGCCCGCCGCCACCCGCTGACCCCATCGGCCGTGGCCCGGCGTATCGACAACCTGGAAAGCGCCGTCGGCAGCCGCCTGTTCACCCGCAGCACCCACGCCGTGCGTGCCACACCCGCCGGCAACGCCTTCGCCGAGCGGGCCCGGCGCATTATCGAGGAACTGCGCCTGGCCCGGGCCGAGGCAGTGTCGCTGAGCAGCGCCCCCGAAGGCCTGATCCGCATCGACGCCCCCGCGGCCTTCGGTCGTCGTCACCTGGCCCCGGCCATCGCTGATTTCCTGGTGGCATACCCGGGCCTGGACGTTCAACTGCGCCTGATCGACAGCTTTGTCGACATGCATGGCAGCCACCTGGGCGAGGTCGATCTGGTGTTGCGCGCCGGCCCGCTGGCCGACACCCGCCTGGTCGCCACGCCGCTGGCGTACATGGTGCGCATCGCCTGCGCCAGCCCTGCCTACCTGGCCAGCCGCGGCATACCCACCTGCCCCAGCGAGCTGCCTGGGCACCACGGCCTGGACTGGGACGGCCTGGCGCCGCCTTTCGCCTGGCGCTTCAGCGTGGCCGGGCAAACCCGCTTGTACCGCCCCGCGCGCATGCGCATGGCCGCCAACAACGCCGAAACCCTGCTGTTCGGCGCGCTGGCCGGTTTGGGCATCGCCCACCTGCCCACTTGGCTGATCAGCGAATACCTGCTGCGTGGCGAGTTGATACCGCTGTTTTGCGACGGCGGCCTGCCCGCAGCCGAGACCAGTGGTATATACGCGCTACGCCTGGCACATGAAACGAACTCTCGCAGCCGTTTGCTGCTCGAATTTCTCAAGAGCCGCTTCAGCCCGATTCCACCCTGGGACCTGGCCTTGCGCAGTGAACTGCGCCAGTAACGCGCGCACTAATGATCAGCGTGCCAGACTATCCCATTGATTATTCCAAGGACCTGCATGAACGCCGACACCCAAGCCTCCTGTGACGAGCTGCTGCTGGACAACCAGGTCTGTTTCGCCCTGCACTCCACCTCGTTGCTGATGACCAAAGTCTACAAACCGCTGCTGCAGGCCCTGGGCCTGACCTACCCGCAGTACCTGGCCATGCTCGTGTTGTGGGAACGTGACGGGCTGACCGTGGGCGAGATCAGCCAGCACCTGCTCACCGACCCGGGCTCGCTGACCCCACTGCTCAAACGCCTGGAAAGCGAAGGCTTGCTGCAGCGCAACCGCAGCCGCGAGGACGAACGGGTGGTGATGGTGCAACTGACCGACAAGGGCCGCGACCTGCAAGACAAGGCCAAGGACGTGCCGCAGTGCATCCTGAAGGCCAGCGGGCGCAGCCTGCAGCAGCTTCAGCAACTGCAGGCTGACCTGCTGAACTTGCGCGAGAACCTGCAGAAAAACCTCTGATTGCTATGCTGTGCAATGGCCGTTCGGCAGACCGGCAATTATTTATCTTGCGCGCAAACTAATTGCGCGCTAACTTAAATCCCACACCAACCCTGCCCTCCTGCAACAGGGAGCGCACAGCACATTAGCGAGGCTCAAGATGCAAAAGGTCACTCCGCTGTACATCGCAGAAGCCACCTCCACCGGTGGGCGTGACGGTAAATCCCGCTCCAGCGACGGCAAGCTGGAAGTCAAGCTGAGCACCCCAAAGGAGCTGGGCGGCGCAGGGGGTGAAGGCACCAACCCCGAGCAGATGTTCGCTGCCGGCTACTCGGCCTGCTTCATCGGCGCCTTGAAATTTGTCGCCGGCCAAGAGAAAAAAGCCCTGCCGGCCGATGCGTCGATCACCGCCAAGGTGGGCATCGGCCAGATCCCGGGCGGTTTTGGCCTGGACATCGACCTGCACATCAACCTGCCGGGCCTGGCACAGGCCGATGCCGAAGCGCTGGTGGAAAAGGCGCACCATGTGTGCCCGTATTCCAACGCTACACGCGGTAATGTGGACGTTCGGTTGCATGTGACCGTGTAAATCCCAGGCATAAAAAAACCCGGCCTTGGCCGGGTTTTTTTGCAGTTCGCAAGAAGGATTACTTCTTGGAACGGCCCTTGTACACGCCACCTTCACGAGTGTCGATGTCGATCCACTCGTCGATGTTGATGAAGTCGGCAACCTGCAGTTCGGTACCGTTCTTCAGCTTGGCAGGCTTCATGACCTTGCCCGAGGTGTCGCCGCGAGCAGCGTTTTCGGTGTAGACAACCTGACGGCTGATGGTGGTCGGCAGTTCAACCGATACCAGGCGGCCTTCGAAGAACACGGCTTCGCAGATGTCTTCCATGCCTTCTTCGATGAACGGCAGAACGGCTTCGATGTCTTCGGCGTTCAGCTCGTACATGGTGTAGTCGGTGGTGTCCATGAAGGTGTACGAGTCACCGCTGATGAACGACAGGGTCGCTTCTTTGCGATCCAGGATCACGTCGTCCAGCTTGTCGTCCGCACCGTAGACGGTTTCGGTCTTGTAGCCGGTCAGCAGGTTCTTCAGCTTGGTCTTCATGATCGCGCTGTTACGGCCCGATTTGGTGAACTCAGCTTTTTGTACCAGCCACGGGTCGTTGTCGATCCGCAGGACGGTACCGGGTTTCAGTTCTTTACCAGTTTTCATTGCGAAGTATCCGAATCTGGATGGATTTATAAAAATCGAGGCCGCATATCATAGCCAATTTCGGTAAAACTGTACCAGCGTCATGGCAAGGTCCGGCTGAGCGGCCTGCCGGGCTGCCCAATCGCGGGCGTGCTGCTGCAGTTCTGGCCAATGCTGGCGGGCCGCTTGCCACGCCAGGCCCATGTCGCGACCCATGTTCCAGGCACGCCACAGGCCAAGCAGTGCGGCGTCGGCAGCGTCTGACAGGCCACGTCGATAATGCCCGAGAAATGCTTCGAGCTTTTCCCAATGGGCATTTTCGTCCTGCACGTAGATGTGCCATAGCATCGGCTGACCGGCCCACTGCGCGCGTACAAATGAGTCTTCGCCGCGCACCGCATTGAAATCACAGCTCCAGAGCAGCCGGTCGAAATCGTCCTGGCTGACGAAAGGCAACACTTGCACGGTCAGCGCCCCGCGCTTGTGCACCGCACCTACGTTCAACTGCGCTTCGCCCAGCCACTGGCCAAGGCCGGCAACAACCCGCCCTTGCGGTACCAGCAAGTGGCAGGGCTGGGCGTCGGTGGCCAAGGCATCGAGCCAGCTGGCCAACTGCGGGTTTTCGTAGGCGAATAGCGAGATCAGCAGTGCACCCGGCGCTGGATGCACGCCAAGCCCGTGCAGGAATGCCTGGCGAACGTCGGCAGACTGCTGGAACGCGTCACGCCGTGCCAGCAGCGAACCCTCGCGCAGCAGGCCACCGGTTTTTTCGGTAAAGCCGGGGAAGAAAAACACCTTTCGCAGGCCGTTGGGCTGTGGCGAGGGCAAGCCATGACAACCTTCCACCCAGTCTTCGGCGCTGAGGTATTCGAGGTTGAGCCACAGCGGCGGCACGGAGCGCGCGCGCATCGCATCTACATACGCAGGCGGCAGCAGGCAGGCGAACGCACCGATTACCACCTCGGCCGGCGCCACCGGCAACCAGGTCGCCGGCCACTGCCGCACATCCACGCCGTGCTGCCATTGCTGGGCGGCAGTGGCATCCGCCCCGGGGCACATTGGCACAAAGGCATTCAGGTCATCCACCCACAGGCGCACCGCCAGGTTGTGCTCAGCGACAAGCTGGCGAGCC
>NZ_JABMCN010000139.1 GCF_013179515.1 Pseudomonas sp. CM27 | reverse complement strand
CTTCGGCGCGGTCGTGCCGGATCGGTTTGACACCGCGCACTTCGGCCTTGAACAGGGAAAAATCGTCGTCTTGCATGATGCCTCCACGTGGGCGGCGTAGTTTACGCGACTGTGGGGCCTTCTGCAGCCTGTGCCGGCCTCTTCGCGGGTAAACCCGCTCCCACAGGATCGCTACAGGCCCGGGCAATCCGACATCCCTGTGGGAGCGGGTTCACCCGCGAAGAGGCCCGCAAAGGCTATACACACCCATCAATCGTGTTTTTTCATCAGGTGCGGCGACAGGTTCAATTCCCGCCCCCGGCGCAAGCGAATGCGGCTGCGCCGCCAAAAGCGTACCCCCAGCCACAACAGCAGCAAGCCCGCCCCGGCCAGGATGCCGGCCAGCGGTTTGTTGGCGTTGAGTTCCGCCAGCGCAGGGTAGTTGCCCAGCAGGCCGGCAACCCCGGCCATTGCCAGCAGCACGCCAAGTGTCGCCAGCAGGGCCGACAGCCCAGCCGCCAGGCGAGCGCCCCAGTTACGCGGTTCGCGCGGGCGCAGGCGCTTGGCGTCAAAACTGCCTTTGAGCTTCATTCCGCTCTCCTCTGTGGATATCCGGAATTCGACCTGCTGCCGCCCATCGGGTTCCGCCCGGCTGCCGGGCGGTCGTGCCCGCCGTTCAGATCAGGCTGGCGGTGGGGGCCACGCAAGCGAAGTTGTCGGCCATCACGGCCATTTCGCATTGGTGGATCTGTGCGGCCGGAATCACCCCGTCCTTGAAGGCCAGGTCACGGGTGGCCGAGGCGTCTTCCACCAGGGTGCACCGATAACCATAGTCCTTGGCGCGGCGCACGGTGGTGCTGACGCTGGAATGGCTCATGAAACCGCAGACAATCAGGTCCAGGTGCCCCAGCGCCTGCAAGGTTTCGTGCAGCTGGGTGTTCTTGAAGGCGTTGGGCATGCGTTTTTCGATGACGGTTTCGCCTTCCAGGGGCTCCAGCCCCGGGATGAACTGGCCGGCCGGGCCTTGGGGGTCGAAGCGGCCACCAACGGTGCCCAGGTGGCGAACATGGATGATCGGACGGCCGCTCTTGCGCGCGGCGTCGAGCAACCTGGCGATGTTGGCCACGGCCTCGTCCATGCCCGACAGCTGCAGGGGCCCACTGAGGTACTCCTTTTGCGCATCGATGATGATCAGGCTGGCGTGGCTCAGCTTGGCCGGCGGGTAGTCGCGGCCAGTGAGGCGGAACATCGTGGTTGGAACGGACATCAATGGCTCCTTGAGCAGGGCTTTTGTACACCTATTCTCCCTTGCATTGGCGCCAATGGGAATGGTTGACAACGCAAGCGGCGTAGTTACTGGCTTGTGGCTAGCCTGGGGGCGATCCGGGGGAACAAATGTACGGCCTGGGCTGTTAGACTTTTGTACGGTCTGAAATAGGAGTACCCCGTGATCACATCCCGTCTGCGCACGCTGCGCGACTACATCCGCTGGGCGGTCAGCCGCTTCCACGAGCATGATCTGTTCTTCGGCCACGGTGCCGACAACGCCTGGGACGAGGCCCGCCTGCTGGTGCTGGGCGCGGTGCACCTGCCGTGGGAAGTGGCCGACAGCTACCTGGACTGCATGCTCGAGGACGACGAGCGGGTACGCCTGCAGCACCTGTTGAAACGCCGGATCGAAGAGCGCGTGCCGGCCGCCTACCTGCTGGGCGAGGCCTGGTTCTGCGGCATGTCGTTCATCGTTGACGAACGGGTGCTGGTGCCGCGTTCGCCGATTGGCCAGTTGATCGAAAAGCGCTTCGAGCCGTGGCTGGCCAGCGAACCGGCGCGCATCCTCGACCTGTGCACCGGCTCGGGTTGCATCGGCATCGTCGCCGCCGACGTGTTCCCCGAGGCCGAGGTGGTGCTGGCCGACCTGTCGTTCCAGGCCCTTGAAGTGGCCAACCAGAACATCGAACGCCATGGCCTGGACGGCCGTGTGTTCACCGTGCAGGGTGACGGCTTTAGCGGCTTGCCGGGGCAGCGTTTCGACCTGATCCTGTCCAACCCGCCGTATGTCGATGCCGAAGACTTCGACGACATGCCGGCCGAATACCACCACGAGCCCGAGTTGGGCCTTGCCTGCGGCAATGATGGCCTGGACCTGGTGCGGCGCATGCTGGCCGAGGCGGCAGACCACCTGACCGACAAGGGCTTGCTGATTGTCGAAGTGGGCAACAGCCAGGTGCATGTCGAGGCGCTGTACCCTGAGGTGGACTTCACCTGGCTGGAGTTCGAGCGCGGGGGGCATGGCGTGTTCATGCTGACCTCCGAGCAGTGCCGCCAGCATCAGGAACTGTTCAAAGCCCGGGTCTGACCTGCAGGGCCTCTTCGCGGGTGAACCCGCTCCTACAAGGCCATCACTGGCCTCGGGCCCGGTGCTATCCCTGTAGGAGCGGGTTTACCCGCGAAGCAGGCAACGCGGTCTCAGCGGGTAGCAATCCAGATCAGCAGCCCCGCCTGAAACACCGCAAATGCCACCAGGCAGGTGATGGTAAAGCGCAACCCGCTGTCTTCCCGGTGGTACTTGGCCACCCGCTCATCGCGCTCGCGCAATTGCGCTTCCTTCTCCAGCAATTGCTGGTCAGCCTGCTGCAGCAGGTTGGCGGCATCCAGAATGTCCACCCGCTGCAGGCGCTCGTTGCTCCAGGCCGCTTTCAGCTGGCCCACGGGCATGTCCACGGTGCGGCCCTTCAGGTGCTGGCTGTCTTCGTACTCCACGGCGATACCCACCCCGCGCAAGCAGTGGTCACGGCGCAGGCGCGAGTCTTCGCTCAGCGCATCCTTGCTCGGCAGCGCCATGCCCTCGACCCGGTAATGCGACCAACGGCGTTGCAGCCACTGCGCAGCCTGGGCCAGCAGGAAGCGGCCGATGCCCCGGTTGACGGGCTCCAGTTGCAGGCCATGCTCGCTGCCGATACGCACCAGGTGCTCGGCATGGTCGACGCGGATGTCCAGGCGGTTCTGCTCTTTGTGCACCTTCTGCCCGGGCAGCTGGATCTCCATGCGCAGCAGGCTGCGCGCCTTGTCATGGCGCTCGGCATAGCCGAACTGCACAAAACGCAGCGGCCGCGCGCCGGTGCTGCGGTCGGTGGGCAGGGCGGCCAGGCGCAGCAGCTGGAAGTGTTCCGGGGCCAGGTCGGCCCAGGGCAGGGCAGGGGGTTGCTGGGCCTCTTCGGCCGGCTCTACGGCGGCGGGTGTGGTTGTCATCGGGGCTTGTCCTCGGCTATGCCTGCTGTATCGGCAGGCTTGCCAAGGACCTGAGCCTGTTCAGCTCACGCCGAAGGCAAATGCTGGATGAACGTCACAATCCGCTCACCCAGTTCCTGCGCCAGCGGTAGCTCGGGGTTGAGGTAGCTGTCGCGCTGCTGGCTCATGCCCTTGGGGCTGATGCGCAGCATGTGGTTCATGCCGTCGATCAACACCAGCTGCGCATCCGGCTTGGCGGCCTTCAGCCGTTGGGCATCGACCACGTCCACCTGCACGTCGTTGCGCCCCTGCACGATCAGCGCGGGCATGGGCAGGCGGGCAAAGGCTGCAGCCGGGTTTTGCCGGAACAGCGAAATCAGGTACGGCTGCACACTGGGGCGAAACACCTGGCGCAGCGGCGCCGGCACTTCCAGGCTGGTCTGCCCGGCCTGCAGGCGGTCGAGCAGGGCGCTGCCACCGGCCAGCTGCGCCGGCGGCAGGCGTTGTGCCAGCTGCTCGCGCAGCACATCGGCCAGCGGGCGGCCGCTGCCGGCCAGGGTGATCACGGCGCTGGCGCCGGCCCGCTCGGCGGCCAGGCTGGCGATCAGTGCGCCTTCGCTGTGGCCGATCAATATCAGCGGGCCAAAGCGCGGGTCGGCCTTGAGCTTGTGGCTCCAGGCGACCACATCGGCCACGTAGCGCTCCACGCTGAGGTCACGCTCGTCGGGCGTGGCCGGCTGGCTGGCAGCCACACCGCGCTTGTCGTAGCGCACGCTGGCGATATGCTCGTTGGCCAGCAGCAGGGCCAGGCGCTTGAGGTTGTCTACCCTGCCTGAAGCCGGGTTGTTGCCGTTGCGGTCGGTGGGGCCGGAGCCGGCGATGATCAGCACCACCGGTGGCGGGGTGGCCTGTTGCGGCAGCAGCAGGCTGCCGTGCAGCACGCCCTGGCCGGTGTCCAGGTCGATCGGGCGTTGCAGCACGGTGGGGGCGGCGGCCTGGGCCAGGCCGGAGCACAACAGCAGGAACAAGGCGACGAGGCGCGACATCAGGCGGTACTACATGGGGAGATGAGGGTTTGACCCAATGTCTGCGGGAAGGTTCTCGGGCTTTGTATGCAGGTTCGGCCTCATCGCCGGCAAGCCAGCTCCCACAGGGAATCCACAATGCCTGGGCCTGTGGTAAACCTGTGGGAGCCTGCTTGCCGGCGATAGGGCCAGTACAGACAACCAATCCATCTGTATACTGCCGCTTTCGTCCATTTCAGGCTGATCTCGCGGAGCGTCCATGTCCGGCAATACCTACGGCAAGCTGTTCACTGTCACCACCGCTGGCGAAAGCCATGGCCCGGCGTTGGTCGCCATTGTCGATGGGTGCCCACCCGGCCTGGAAATTTCCCTCGCCGACCTGCAGCACGACCTGGACCGGCGCAAGCCCGGCACCAGCCGGCACACCACCCAGCGCCAGGAAGCCGACGAGGTGGAAATCCTCTCCGGCGTGTTCGAAGGCCGTACCACGGGCTGCTCGATCGGCCTGCTGATCCGCAACACCGACCAGAAGTCCAAGGACTACTCGGCGATCAAGGACCTGTTCCGCCCGGCCCACGCCGATTACACCTACCACCACAAGTACGGCATCCGCGACTACCGCGGCGGCGGCCGCAGCTCGGCCCGCGAAACCGCCATGCGCGTGGCCGCCGGTGCCATCGCCAAGAAGTACCTGGCCACCCAGGGCATCACCGTGCGCGGCTACATGAGCCAGCTGGGCCCGATCGAAATCCCGTTCAAGACCTGGGAATCGGTGGAGCACAACGCCTTCTTCAGCCCCGACCCCGACAAGGTGCCGGAGCTGGAGGCCTACATGGACCAGCTTCGCCGTGACCAGGACTCGGTAGGCGCCAGAATCACCGTGGTCGCCGAGGGCGTGATGCCGGGCCTGGGCGAGCCGATCTTCGACCGCCTCGACGCAGAGCTGGCCCACGCGCTGATGAGCATCAACGCCGTCAAGGGCGTGGAAATCGGCGCCGGCTTTGCCAGCGTTGCCCAGCGCGGTACCGAACACCGTGACGAGCTCACCCCCGAAGGCTTCCTCAGCAACAACGCTGGCGGCATCCTCGGTGGCATCTCTTCGGGTCAGCCGATCGTGGCGCACCTGGCGCTGAAACCGACCTCCAGCATCACCACCCCGGGCCGCTCCATCGACGTTGACGGCAATCCGGTGGATGTCATCACCAAAGGCCGCCACGACCCTTGCGTGGGCATTCGTGCCACACCGATCGCCGAGGCAATGATGGCCATTGCGCTGATGGACCACCTGCTGCGCCACCGTGCGCAGAATGCCGATGTGCGCGTGAATACCCCGGTGCTGGGCCAGCGCTGATTCCCCTGCACCGGCCCTATCGCCGGCAAGCCAGGTCCCACAGGTACCCCACAGTCTTCAGGTATGAGGTGATCCTGTGGGAGCTGGCTTGCCGGCGATAGGGCCGGCCCAGGTTCCCACAAGGCCACCCCATGCAACCCATCCCCTACTGGCGCCTGTCCACTTTCTACCTGTTCTACTTCGCCCTGCTCGGCTCCACCGCCCCGTTCCTGGCGCTGTACTTCGACCACCTGGGCTTTTCCCCGGCGCGCATCGGCGAGCTGGTGGCCATCCCCATGCTGATGCGCTGCGTGGCGCCCAACCTGTGGGGCTGGCTGGGCGATCGCAGCGGCCAGCGCCTGCTGATCGTGCGCCTGGGGGCGTTGGCGACCCTGGCGAGCTTCGCCCTGATCTTCTTCGGCAAAAGCTACGCCTGGCTGGCATTGGTCATGGCCCTGCACGCGTTCTTCTGGCATGCCGTGCTGCCGCAGTTCGAGGTGATAACCCTGGCGCACCTGCACGGGCAGACCGCGCGTTACAGCCAGGTGCGGTTGTGGGGCTCGATCGGCTTCATCCTCACCGTGGTGGGGCTGGGCCGGCTGTTCGAATGGCTGAGCCTGGATATCTACCCGGTAGCGCTGGTGACCATCATGGCGGGCATCGTCGCGGCCAGCCTGTGGGTGCCCAATGCCCAGCCGGTGGAGCAGGGCGAGCGCCGCAGCGCGGGTGGTTTCCTGCAGCAGCTGCGCGCCCCGGGGGTGATCGCATTCTATGCCTGCGTGGCGCTGATGCAGCTCAGCCACGGGCCGTACTACACCTTCCTCACCCTGCACCTGGAGCACCTGGGCTACAGCCGGGGTGCCATCGGCTTGCTGTGGGCGCTGGGGGTGGTGGCCGAAGTGCTGATGTTCATGCTCATGAGCCGCCTGTTCGCCCGCTTCAGCGTGCAACGGGTGCTGCTGGTCAGCTTCCTGCTGGCGGCTGTGCGCTGGTTGCTGCTGGGTAACCTGGCGGACGAGCCGACAGTACTGATATTCGCCCAGTTGCTGCACGCGGCCACGTTCGGTTGCTTCCATGCCGCCTGCATTGCCTTCGTCCAGGCCAGCTTCGGTGCCCGCCAGCAGGGCCAGGGCCAGGCGCTGTACGCCGCGCTGTCGGGTACCGGCGGCGCTTTGGGCGCCTTGTATTCGGGCTACAGCTGGAAGCTGCTGGGGCCCGCCTTCACCTTTGGTATGGCCAGTGCCGCAGCCTTGGCTGCAGCCGTTATCATGGCCCTTTGTTCGCAACCTGCCAGGACCCGCCCCTGATGAGCATTCTCAGCGTTTTCCACCCCGCCAGCCCGGAACTGCCGAACAAGGTGCTGACCCACCATGATGACATCGCCGCCACCCTGGCCGAGCAGGGCGTGCATTTTGCGCATGCCGAACACGGCCTGCGGGTGCGCCCGGGTACGGCCCGGGACGAGGTACTGGATGCCTGCCGAGGGTACCTGGACCAGCTGATGACGGCGCATGGCTGCAAGGCCTTCGTGCTGCTCAACCGTGATGGGGAAGACCCGGCGCAGGTGGATGTGCGCGATGAGCATGTGCACGACAGCGACGAGGTATTTGCAGTTGTCAGCGGGCGCGCACAAGTTGGCCTACGGCTTGCTGGAGGGGTGTACTCGGTGCTGTGCGAGAAGGGTGACCAACTGCTGGTCCCGGCGGGGACCCGGCGCTGGGTGGAGCTGGGTGATACGCCGTTTTGCCTCGCGGTGCGCGTGTTTGGCAGCGAGCAGGGCGTGGAACCGCGGTTTACCGGAGATCTGACTGCACGGGCATTCCCGGGGATTGACGAGCTGTAGTGGCCTCGCGGGCCTCTTCGCGGGTAAACCCGCTCCCACATTGATTGACTGCGAACCCTGAGGGTTACGCGATCAGTGTGGGAGCGGGTTCACCCGCGAAGAGGCCCTTGATACCACCACAAAAATCAACGATAGGTCGGCAGGGCAAACCGCTGTTGGCTCTGCAGCATGGTAATCACCGGCAATTCACTGGCCTGCTCAGCCAGATCGCGGCGAATGGCGCTGATCGCCCAGGACAGCTGTTCGGCGCTGTGCAGTTGTCCGTAGGTCAGCACCCGGCGGGTCACCTTGCCATCGGCAGCACGCAAGGTCAGCAGCACGCCGCCATCGGGGCGGGGCTGGGTATTGACCTGATAAGCCGAGAATACCGAAACGAACTTTTCCTGGATGAGGTCCATATCAACTCCTGACAAAGGTGGTGTGGCAATCGTGATGAAGTAGATTGCAGTGACCGTGCCAGAAATTGATTTGCAGAAAAGTCCTTTGAAATCAGTGATTTATAAAGATTTTTCAGAGGGGTTACCGTGCATCCTGCAAGGTCGTGCAATTTGCACAGTGCATTTTGCACGGCCCGGCTTGTGCCTATCGGCTCGATAGAAACTGAACCTTTGACCCAAAGCGTGAGCCTGACAAACACTTAGGCACCGATTTCTGCCAGGAGGTTCCCGATGTCCAGCCAAACCGCGCCCGCCACCATGACTGCCGATGAAACCGCTGCCTTCGCCGAACAGGTGTTCGACACTGCCCGCCACGGCGATGCCGAAATGCTCGCGCGCCTGCTTGCCAGCGGCCTGCCGGCCAACCTGCGCAACCACAAGGGCGACACCCTGCTGATGCTGGCCAGCTACCATGGCCACCATGACGCGGTGCGCGTGCTGCTGGCGCAGGGTGCCGACCCGCTGATCGCCAATGACAACGGGCAACTGCCCATCGCCGGCGCCGCCTTCAAAGGCGACCTGGCCATGATCCGCCTGCTGCTGGAGCATGGCGTGCCAGTGGACGCCTGCGCGCAGGACGGGCGCACCGCGCTGATGCTGGCGGCCATGTTCAACCGCAGCGACATCCTCGACTATCTGCTGGCACAAGGCGCCGACCCGGCCCACCAGGACGCCCGCGGTGCCACCGCCCTGATGGCGGCGCAGACCATGGGTGCCGTGGACGCCACGGCGCGCCTGCAGGCGCTGGCCGGCTAACAGCAAAGGGGCTTTTGCGGCTATCCTTGGCGACTTTTCACCCGTCGCAGGCCCCTTTCATGAAAACTCAGTTGCTCGAATTCATCAGCCTCATCGGCGCTGGCTGCATGCTCGAGGCAGACATCGAGCGCATTGCCGACGAGGCCGCCCAGGCCTACGCCGACCCGGCCGCCTTCCTGGCCGCCAACCCTGACATCAATTACGACGACAGCTTCCCCATGCCGCTGGGCGAATGGGTGGTGCTGGGCAGCCTGCCGGACACCGTGGTGTTCCAGGCTGACAGCTACCAGGACCTGTTCCAGCAGATCAGCGATTCATTCGACAACAGCGTGCCGTTCACCCTCAAGCCCAAGCAGCTGGCCCGTACCGAGCCGCTGACTGCACTTAACCGCATCCAGGTGCAGATGGGCGCGCTGAACAAAGAGGCCGGCGGTTATGTGCTGTTGAATTTCAGCCAGTTGCTGGATGACGAGCTGCAGATGGTAATGGTGGGGCAGCATGACCTGGCGCGGGTCCAGGCGCTTGGGGCCGAAGTGGGCATCAAGGTCGAGCCGGCCCTGGAAGCCCTGAAAGTGGCTGTCCACGTCTGATTTCGGCGTTTGCATCTTCGCGGGCTCGCCCGCTCCCACAGGATCATCACTGGACTCAATTGCAGTGGGATACCTGTGGGAGCGGGTTCACCCGCGAATAGGCCGGTTCAGGTAACTTCAAGTTCAGCCCAGCGCGGTATCCAGAAACATCATCACCGCAAACCCGCCCATCAACCCCAGGGTCGCCGCTGTCTGGTGCCCGTTCCGGTGGGTTTCGGGTATCACCTCGTGGCTGACCACAAAGATCATTGCCCCCGCCGCCAGCCCCATGCTGATCGGGTAGGCCAGGGCAAAGCCGGTGGAAATCCCCAGGCCGATCACCGCACCCAGCGGCTCCATCAGCCCCGACCCGACCGCCACCAGAGCCGCCTTCATGTTCGACAGCCCGGTTGCCCGCAAGGCCAAGGCTACGGCCAGCCCCTCGGGGATGTCCTGGATGGCGATGGCGGTAGTCAGCGGCAGGCCGATGTTCATGTCGCCGTTGGTAAAGCTCACGCCAATGGCCATGCCCTCTGGCAGGTTGTGCAGGGTGATTGCCAGCACGAACAGCCACACCCGGCTGAAGCGCTCGGTTTCCGGCCCGACCACACCGACGGTTTGATGCTCGTGCGGGGTAAAGCGGTCCAGGCCCAGCATCAGCAGCACACCCAGCCCCATGCCCAGCACCACGGTGAAGGCCGCGGCGGGCCCGCTGCCGGTGATGTCCCGGGCGGCGTCCAGCCCCGGCAGAATCAGCGAAAATGAGCTGGCCGCCAGCATCATGCCGGCGGCAAAGCCCAGCATCACATCCTGGTTGCGCGTGCTGACATCACGCAGCACCACGGCCAGTACCGCGCCCAGGGCGGTGGCGCCGAAGCCGGCAAACCCGCCCAGCGCCGCCAGGTGCAGGTTTTCGGCATGGTCGCCATGAATGGCATTCCACAGGCTCGCCGCCAGCAGCGCCAGCACGGCCAGCAGGCTCAACGCCAGGCCGGCGCCCACCCACGGGCTGCTGGCTATCTGTTGCCGCCAGGCACTGAGGGGGGAGGGCGGGGCGGCGCTGTGACTCTGGGCTGGGGGCATGTGAACCTCGGATTCGGCGTATAAGGCAGTTTATGCAGTGACCGGCCCGCATTGCCAAGGTTTCCCCTCTATCGACGTGATAGCTGGCTATGCTGTGCAGCAAAGCCTTAGCACAGGAGCCATGGCATGGGGTCTACATTCAACAGCCTGGTAGGGCTGATCATACTGGCGCTGGATATCTGGGCCATCTTCAACGTGATCAAGAGTGGCCGCGAGGTGGGCATCAAGGTGTTGTGGATCTTGCTGATCGCACTGCTGCCGGTGGTGGGCCTGGTGATCTGGGCGATTGCCGGCCCGCGGGGGAATGCGCGCATTTGAAGGCCGGCGCAGACAAAACCGGCAACACCCTCGTGACAAAATTTTCACATTGGTTTAAACAGAATCCGCACCCGCACAATGCTGCGTTGGTCTAGCACCAGCGCCATCTCCGCAAACCGCAATCCTAGGACCTTCCCATTCATGGCTAACACGGACGCCCTGAAGCAACGGGGCGGGCGAGCGTCGTTCTCGCCGACCCTGAAATCCCACCTGGCCTACACGCTGCTCAGCGCCCTGGTGATCATGCTGATGCTCAGCCTCGTGCGCCTCGCGCTGCTGGTCTACAACAGCGACATGATCGGCGATACACCCTATACAACCGTCGCCGAGGGCTTCCTCAACGGCTTGCGCTTCGACCTGCGGGTGGTGGTGTACCTCAGCATACCGCTGCTGCTGGCCATTCTCAGCCCCTGGGCGATGGCCCGGCGTGGCGTGTTCCGTTTCTGGCTGACCCTCACCTCGAGCGTGGTGATGTTCCTCGGCCTGATGGAAATGGACTTCTACCGCGAGTTCCACCAGCGCCTCAACGGCCTGGTGTTCCAGTACATCAAGGAAGACCCGAAAACCGTCATGAGCATGCTCTGGTACGGTTTCCCGGTGGTGCGCTACCTGTTGGCCTGGGCCTTTGGCACCTGGCTGCTGAGCCTGTTGTTCAAGGGCATCGACCGCATCACCCGTGGCGATGGCGTGCAGCGCGTGGCGCCGTGGTACAACCGCCTGGCGGTATTCATGGTGATTCTGCTGGTGGCCGTGGTCGCCGCCCGTGGCACCTTGCGCCAGGGCCCGCCAATGCGCTGGGGTGATGCCTTTACCACCGACTCCAACTTCGTCAACCAGTTGGGCCTGAACGGCACCCTGACCCTGATCGACGCCGCCAAGAGCCGCTTCGGCGAAGACCGCGCCAACATCTGGAAGCCGGTGCTGGACCAGGCTGTGGCCACGCAAAGCGTGCGCGAGCAGTTGCTGACCGCCCACGACACGCTGGTCGATGCCGATGAGGCTGCCATCCGCCGCGACTTCCTGCCGCCGGCCGAGCGCACCCTGCCGATCAAGAACGTGGTGGTGATCCTGATGGAAAGCTTCGCCGGCCACTCGGTGGGCGCGCTGGGCAGCCCCAACAACATCACGCCGTACTTCGACAAGCTGGCCAAAGAAGGCCTGCTGTTCGACCGCTTCTTCTCCAACGGCACCCATACCCACCAGGGCATGTTCGCCACCATGGCCTGCTTCCCCAACTTGCCCGGGTTCGAATACCTGATGCAGACCCCGGAAGGCGGCCACAAGCTGTCGGGCCTGCCGGCCTTGCTCAGCGCCCGCAATTACGACGACGTGTACGTGTACAACGGCGACTTCGCCTGGGACAACCAGTCCGGGTTCTTCGGCAACCAGGGCATGACCACGTTCATCGGCCGCAACGACTTCGTCAACCCGGTGTTCTCCGACCCGACGTGGGGCGTGTCCGACCAGGACATGTTCGACCGCGGCAACGAGGAGCTGGCCAAGCATGATGGCAAAAAACCGATCTATGCCCTGCTGCAGACCTTGTCCAACCACACCCCGTACGCGCTGCCTAAAGACCTGCCGGTCGAGAAGGTTACCGGGCAAGGCCGCCTGGACGAGCACCTGACCGCCATGCGCTACTCGGACTGGGCGCTGGGCCAGTTCTTCGAGAAGGCGCGTAAAGAGCCGTACTTCAAGGACACCCTGTTCGTCATCGTGGGTGACCATGGCTTTGGCAACCACCAGCAGGTGACCGAGCTGGACCTGGGCCGCTTCAACGTACCGCTGCTGCTGATCGCCCCGGGTATCCAGGAGAAGTTCGGCGCGGTCGACCACACCGTGGGCACCCAGGTCGACATCGTGCCGACCATCATGGGCCGTCTGGGTGGCCAGGCCCGGCACCAGTGCTGGGGCCGCGACTTGCTCAACCTGCCTGAGGGCGACCAGGGTTCGGGCATGATCAAGCCGTCGGGCAGCGAGCAGATCGTCGGCCTGGTGCAGGGCGACCGTATCCTGATCGAGTCCAAGGACATGACCCCGCGCATGTACCGCTACCAGCTGGGCAGCGAGTTCAAGGCCGAGCTGATCGAAAGCCCGGACCAGCCGGAAATGCTCAAGAAGCTGGAAGCGTATATCCAGACGGCGACCAAGAGCCTGCTGGATAACACCGCGGGTGTAGTGCACGGTACGCCGAAGTAAGGTGGCAACAGGGGCCGCTTTGCGGCCCATTCGCGGGTGAACCCGCTCCCACAGGGAAGTCACAGGGCCTGAGGTTGATGGTATCCGTGTGGGAGCGGGTTTACCCGCGAAGAGGCCGGCACAGACTGAACATTCTCCCAACCCCAAGGTCAGTTATTCAGGCATCACACACCTTGTGGTATTTGATGGAGAGGGCTCGTTCAATGAAAGAGTGGGAAGTCATCTTTGCCGACCAGAAAGGCGAACCGTCCAGGTTGCTGCTGCATGCCGAGCATATCCCCAGCGAAGAGGACGCCGCGCGGGCGATCCGTTCGCACCTGTTTCCGGTGATGGACGAGCTTGACCTCAACGACTTCCAGGACCGCGCCATTTCCCCCACTGCACGCTGGCTCAAGGAACAGAGCGGCGTCACCATCACCAGCATCCACGAAGCGCCCTGAACCACACGTTTGCGTGGTGCCGTTGCAGGCACTACGCTGGTGGAAGGTGCCTGCCTATTCTGCGGGTTGGTGCCTTTTCTATTCGCGTCTTGCATCAGCTCGAACTGCGCGGCCACTGCCGGCAGGTGCGTAGTGCACGGAAAGTCTATCCATTGCTTTATTCAGGAGGACGATTCATGAGCAGCCAGAACGACGATATCAGCAGCAACGTCCTGCGCCAGATGAAAGCAGGCGGTTTCGACTTCACCCGGATCCACCCCATCGAGTTCTATGCTGTATTCCCCGACGAAGCAGGGGCCCGCCGTGCGGCCGGGCAGTTTCGCGGTGAATCCCTCAATGCCCAGGTAACCGAAATGGGCGACGGTGCCTGGCACCTGGAGCTGAGCAAGGTCATGTACGCCACGTATGGCGGGATTGGCGATTTCGAGGAGACCTTCGAGCAGCTGGTGACACCTTATGGTGGTGAAGTGGAAGGCTGGGGCGTCAAGCACGAACGGCTGACTGCCTGACGGTCCGTAGTGGCTTTTTCGCAAACTTGCCCACGCCCACAGATATTCACAAGGCCTGAAACCTGTGCGATCCCTGTGGGAGCGGGCATGCCCGCGAATGGCCAGGCACCGCAGTCAAGGCCTGCGCCCGGCCATATGCCCCAGATAGGCCAGCAGCGCATCCAGCTCCTGCTCACTCAACACGCTTTCGGCAAACCCCGGCATCTTCGCCTGCGGCCAGCGGCGCAGGCTCTGCGGGTCACGTATCAGCTTGCGCAGGTAAGCAGGCTGGAAATACTCGGTCGGGTTGTGCGGCACGTTCAAATCCGGCCCTAGCTGCGCATCTCCCGCGCCGTTAAGCGTATGGCACGCCAGGCAGTTCTGCTGGAACAACGCAAACCCCTGGCGCACCGGGCTGTCGCCAGGCAGCGTCGGGTCGGGCAGCAGCGCCGGAAAACGCTGCGTCACCGGCGACAGCTGGCGCAGGGTGGAAATCTGGAACGGCCACTGTTCCGGGCGTATGCCGCTGGCCTGCGGCGCCGTCCACACCAGGTAGAACGGCCCGGCGCTCGGCTTGCCCTTGCTCAGTGGTGGCCAAGGCTTGCTCCGGTCTTCCACGGCCAGCCAGGCCCGTGCAGGCCCTTGCTGCAGCAGCGGCGCAGCAGGCATTTCGGCGGCAAAGCCATCCAGCGCTACTGCTTGCAGGTGGTCGCTGGCGTTCACACCCTCCAGCAGTGCGGCCAGCGGCACCGCCCGATAGTGCATGGGGCGTTTATAGGACACGTCCTGTTCGATGCTGATTTCACGCGCCTGCGGGTGGCCGAGCAGTTCGGCGCTGCTCCACTCGCGCGTGCTGGCGCCCAGCGCCAGGTGCAGCTGCGCCGCCGACAGTGGCAGGCTCAGCAGCATCATCAACAGGGCAAGGCAGTGGCGCATGGGCAATCTCCGACCATCAAGGCCAGCAGATTACCTGTGCACTGCCCGTTGGCGCCACCGCCGCAGTCAGCCGAACAAACGTGTCAGGTTCGGCAAGATCAACAGCAAAGTCGTGGCGAAAAGAATGAGCCCAGCTTGGCGAATTTTCGATTGTCTGAACATGGCGGACCGCCTTCTTGTTGTTATTCCTGAATACCCGTTGGCTTCCCTGTCGTACTGCGGGTCGATCGCAGTGGCGTCGATGGCGCCTGAACTGCCTGCCTCTTGTAAGTGCATATACATCCAACACTAGGGTGTGTGTCAGGCATCTTTGAGAACCCTTTGTTCTAACCGTATAGCCGCACGATTCCGTGTGGCTATGAGGCCTTGTGCCAGCCGGCTGGCATGCTCTGACTAGACGCTGGCGCAACTGCTGGCGACATACCGACAAAATGTGACCGTTCGTCAGTGCAGCCTACTTGCTTGTACGTGCCTTTCGCGTCAGTCTCTACAGCAGATTCCCACTCATGTCGTTCAGGACTATTCCTATGTCGTTACGCATCTGCATCCTTGAGACCGATGTCCTGCGTCCGGAGTTGACCGCGCAGTATCAGGGCTACGGCAGGATGTTCGAGCAGCTCTTTTCGCGTCAGCCGATCGCCGCCGAATTTTGTGTCTACAACGTGATGCACGGCGACTACCCCGCCGACAATGAAGTGTTCGATGCCTACCTTGTGACGGGCAGCAAGGCCGATTCGTTCGGAACCGATGCCTGGATCCAGACCCTCAAGGCGTATCTGCTGAAACTGTACGAGCGTGGCGAGAAATTGCTGGGTGTGTGCTTCGGCCATCAGTTGCTGGCGTTGACCCTGGGCGGCAAGGCCGAGCGCGCCGAGAAAGGCTGGGGCGTGGGCATCCACCGCTACACGCTGGCGGCCCATGCGCCGTGGATGGACCCGG
>NZ_JABMCN010000138.1 GCF_013179515.1 Pseudomonas sp. CM27 | reverse complement strand
TGCTCGCCCACCGAAAGCCCCAGCAAGGCGCAGCCGATCGGTGCCAGTACCGAGACATTGCCTTCCGGCCCGGCGTCCTTCGGATACACCAACGTCAGGTGGTAGTCCTTGCCGCTGGCTTCCTCACGGCAGTGCACACGGGAGTTCATGGTGACCACGCCCGCCGGTACTTCCTCGTGACCGACCACCTGTTCGGCGCGGTCCAGCTCGTCCTGCAGGGCGAGCACACCCGGGGTACTTTCGTCGAGGCTGTCGATCAGACGCTCCAGACGTTGTACGTCCAATCGGGTGAGGATTAGGGAAGGCTTGGTGCTCATGATCCAGTCAGACTCCTTTGAACAGGCAATTTTCAATGTGCAGATAAAGCAAAACCCCGCCCAAGGGCGGGGTTTGAAAAGGCTTTGGCGTCACCGACGCAGAACTCGACACTACCACAGCCGGGCAAATACTCAAGCCCTTGCGTTCAGTGTGCCTTGGCCTGGTCGCGCAGGGCCTGGGCCTCGCGACAGATCTGCCGGCGCCGCTGGTCGTCGGCCGAGCGCCATTCGCGGATATGCTCGACATGCCGGTGGCAGCCGGTGCACACCCGCTGTTCGTCCAGCCGGCAAACGCTGATGCACGGCGATGGCACGGCGGGGCTGACGTTGCTGTAAAGCGGCTTGGGTGGCCGGGTCTGGGTGCTGCTCATGTCAGATCTCGTCGAAGTCCAGCTTCTCGCCGGCCCGCTCCCAGACAATACGTTCGAGCATTTCGCCCAGCAGCTCGTCGGTCTTTTCGCAGGTCCATTTCTTGCTCTCTTCGTCGTAGTCGAAATGGAACCCACCCGACTTGTCCGCCAGCCACAGCTGACGCAGCGGCTCCTGACGGCTGAAGATCAGCGTGCTGCCATTGTCGAACTTGATGGTCAGGACGCCCGCGGAGTTCTCCATGTCCAGGTCCATGCCGCTCTCGTCGAACAGGTCTTCCAGGGCCTGTTGGGTCGCGTCGACCAGGTCGTGGAAACGCGCTTCACTCAAACTCATTGCAGAAACCTCGAAATTGGCTGCGTTACAGGCAAGCCGGGCAAGATACGGGCGCTTGCCGCCGAATGCAAAGATTAGCCATTGGAGGCGGCAAGAATAGCCCGCCCGGCGGACCGGCCCTTGCATAGGCAAGCCGCCGGTCGCTCGGTATACTCGGGCGCAATACTGCATTTTTCTAAGGATTTCACCCATGAAGCGCCTGATTTCCTCCCTCGCGGCGCTGGTCGCTGTTGCCTGCCTCGTTTCCGCCTGCGGCCAGAAGGGCCCGCTGTACCTGCCTGAAGACGGCAAGGACGGCAAGGACACCCGCAAGTCGCACCAGCACCAGCCAAAAGCCAAGCCGGTCCAGACCCAGGAGCAGCAGCCAGAGCTGCAGTCCGAGCCCGAGCAGTCGCCTGCGCAGTAAGGAAACCAGATGAACGCTTTCAACTACCGCGACAGTGAGCTGTTCGCGGAGGGCGTGGCCCTGTCGGCCATCGCCGAACGCCATGGCACCCCCACCTACGTGTATTCGCGCGCCCATATCGAGGCCCAGTACCGCAGCTATACCGACGCCTTGCAAGGCGCCGAGCACCTGGTGTGCTTCGCGGTCAAGGCCAACTCCAACCTCGGTGTGCTGAACGTGCTGGCCCGCCTGGGCGCAGGCTTCGACATCGTTTCCGGCGGTGAACTGGAGCGCGTCCTGGCGGCTGGCGGCCGCGCCGACCGAGTGGTGTTCTCAGGTGTCGGCAAAACCCGTGAAGACATGCGCCGCGCCCTGGAAGTAGGCGTGCACTGCTTCAACGTCGAGTCCACCGACGAGCTGGAGCGCCTGCAAGTGGTAGCCGCCGAAATGGGCAAGGTTGCCCCGGTGTCGCTGCGGGTCAACCCGGATGTCGACGCCGGCACCCACCCGTACATCTCCACCGGCCTTAAAGAAAACAAGTTCGGCATTGCCATCGCCGACGCCGAGGCCATCTACGTGCGCGCCGCGCAGCTGCCGAACCTGGAAGTGGTCGGTGTCGACTGCCATATCGGTTCGCAGCTGACCACCGTCGAGCCGTTCCTCGATGCCCTCGACCGCCTGCTGGACCTGGTCGACCGCCTCGCCGATTGCGGCATCCACCTGCGCCACCTGGACCTGGGCGGCGGTGTGGGTGTGCGTTATCGCGACGAACAACCGCCTCTGGTGGCCGACTACATCAAGGCCATCCGCGAGCGCGTCGGCGACCGCGAGCTGGCCCTGGTGTTCGAGCCGGGCCGCTACATCGTGGCCAACGCTGGCGTGCTGATCACCCGCGTGGAGTACCTCAAGCACACCGAACACAAGGACTTCGCCATTATCGATGCGGCGATGAACGACCTGATCCGTCCGGCCCTGTACCAGGCCTGGATGGGCGTCAGTGCGGTCAAGCCACGTACCGGCGAAGGCCGTGCCTACGACCTGGTCGGCCCGATCTGCGAAACGGGCGACTTCCTGGCCAAGGACCGTGTGCTGGACCTGGCCGAAGGTGACCTGCTGGCTGTACAGTCCGCAGGCGCCTATGGTTTTGTCATGAGCTCCAACTACAACACCCGCGGCCGTTGCGCTGAAATCCTCGTCGACGGTGACCAGGCTTTCGAAGTACGCCGCCGCGAGACCATCGCCGAACTGTACGCTGGCGAAAGCCTGCTGCCGGAGTAACCCCATGCTGCTGCGTTTTACCAAGATGCATGGGTTGGGCAACGACTTCATGGTCCTCGACCTGGTCAGCCAGCACGCGCACATCCAGCCCAAGCACGCCAAGCAATGGGGTGACCGCCACACCGGTATCGGTTTCGACCAGTTGCTGATCGTCGAGGCGCCGAACAATCCCGAAGTGGACTTCCGCTACCGCATCTTCAACGCCGACGGTTCCGAGGTCGAGCAATGCGGCAATGGTGCACGCTGCTTTGCCCGCTTCGTGCTGGACAAGCGGCTGACCGCGAAAAAGCGCATCCGCGTGGAAACCAAAAGCGGCGTCATCACCCTGGACGTGCAGAACGACGGCCAGGTGAGCGTCGACATGGGCCCGCCGCGCTTCATCCCTGCCGAAATCCCCTTCGTCGCCGATGAGCAGGCGCTGAACTACCCACTGGAAGTCGACGGGCAAGTGCATTCGATCGCCGCCGTGTCCATGGGTAACCCGCATGCCGTGCTGCGTGTCGACGACGTGCATACCGCCCCCGTGCACCAGTTGGGCCCAAAGATCGAAAACCACCCACGCTTCCCGCAGCGGGTGAATGCCGGCTTCCTCCAGGTTGTCGACCGCCACCGCGCCAACCTGCGCGTCTGGGAACGCGGTGCGGGTGAAACCCAGGCCTGCGGCACCGGCGCCTGCGCTGCCGCCGTGGCGGCAATCAGCCAGGGCTGGATGGACTCCCCGATGTCCCTCGACCTGCCCGGTGGCCGCCTGCACATCGAATGGGCCGGCCCCGGCCAGCCCGTGCTGATGACCGGCCCGGCCGTACGCGTCTACGAAGGACAGGTTCGTCTCTAAGCGAGTAACCGCCATGACCGATCAGCCACAGGTTGTACCCCAGCAGTCCGCCGAGCTCGATGCCGAAGCGGTGATCGCCTACCTGCGCGCCCACCCCACTTTCTTCGCCGAGCATGACGAGCTGCTGCTTGAACAGCGTATTCCGCACCAGCGTGGCGACAGCGTGTCGCTGGTGGAACGCCAGCTGAAGCTGCTGCGCGACCGCAACATCGAAATGCGCCATCGCCTGTCGCAACTGATGGACGTGGCGCGCGACAACGACCGGCTGTTCGACAAGACCCGCCGGTTGATTCTCGACCTGCTCGATGCCGCCAGCCTTGAAGAAGTGGTGATGGCAGTCGAAGACAGCCTGCGCCAGGAGTTCCAGGTGCCCTTCGTCAGCCTGATCCTGTTCGGCGACAACGTCGCACCGGTCGGGCGCTGGGTCAGCAACGCCGAGGCGCAGCAGGCCATTGGTGCCCTGCTGGGCGGCGGCAAGACGGTAAGCGGCAACCTGCGCGAACACGAACTGACCTTCCTGTTTGGCGAAGAACAGCGCCGTGAAGTGGGCTCCAGCGCCGTGGCGACCCTTGAGTACCAAGGGCTGCACGGGGTACTGGCGATCGGCAGCCGCGACCCGCAACACTACAAGAGCAGCGTCGGCACGCTGTTCCTCGGCTATATCGCCGAAGTGCTCGGCCGCGTTGTACCACGTGTCACCCAGACCCTGCGCTCGGTACGCTGATGGAACGCCAGCTGGAGGCTTATTGCGCACACCTGCGCAACGAGCGCCAGGTGTCGGCGCACACCTTGCTGGGCTACCGGCGCGACCTGGACAAGGTCATCGCCTACTGCAACGAACACGGTATTGCCGGCTGGCAGGCGCTGCAGATCCAGCAGCTGCGCCAGCTGATCGCGCGCCTGCACCACCACGGCCAGTCGTCGCGCAGCCTGGCGCGGCTGCTGTCGGCAGTGCGCGGGCTGTACCGTTACCTCAACCGCGAAGGCCTGTGCCAGCACGACCCGGCCAGCGGCCTGAGCGCGCCCAAGGGTGAACGGCGGCTGCCCAAGGTGCTGGACACCGACCGGGCCTTGCAACTGCTCGATGGCGGCGTCGACGACGACTTCATCGCCCGCCGTGACCAGGCCATCCTCGAACTGTTCTACTCGTCGGGGCTGCGCCTGTCCGAGCTGACCAACCTCGACCTTGAACACCTCGACCTCGCCGGCGGCCTGGTGCAGGTATTGGGCAAGGGTGGCAAGGCACGCGTACTGCCGGTTGGCCGCAAGGCCCGCGAGGCGCTGCAGGCGTGGTATCGCCTGCGCGGTATCGGCAACCCTCGTGACGGTGCGGTGTTCATCACCCGTCAGGGCAACCGGCTGGGCCCCAGGGCCATCCAGCTGAGGGTAAAGGCGGCCGGCGAGCGTGAGCTGGGCCAGCACCTGCACCCGCACATGCTTCGCCATTCCTTCGCCAGCCATGTGCTGGAATCGTCCCAGGACCTGCGTGCGGTACAGGAGATGCTCGGCCACGCCGACATCAGCACCACGCAAATCTATACCCACCTGGACTTCCAGCACCTGGCGGCGGTGTACGACAGTGCCCACCCCCGGGCTAAACGCAGCAAAGGCACAGACTCATGAGCATCAAGCTGATCACCTTCGACCTCGACGATACGCTGTGGGACACCGCGCCGGTGATTGCCAGCGCAGAAGTCGTGCTGCGCGACTGGCTGGAAGCCAACGCCCCGATCCTTGGCGGCGTACCGGTGGAGCACCTGTTTGCCATTCGCGAGCGCCTGGTGCAGGCCGAGCCCGGCCTCAAGCACCGCATCAGCGCCCTGCGCCGGCGCGTGCTGTTGCACGCCCTGGAAGAAGTCGGCTACAGCAGCAAGCAGGCGCTGGAGCTGGCCAATGAAGGCTTCGAAGTGTTCCTGCATGCCCGCCACCAGGTGGAAATTTTCCCTGAAGTGCAGCCGGTGCTGGAGATTCTGCGCCATCACTACACCCTGGGCGTGGTCACCAACGGCAATGCCGATGTGAGCCGCCTGGGGCTGGCGGACTATTTCAGCTTTGCCCTGTGTGCCGAGGACCTTGGCATCGGCAAGCCAGACCCGGCGCCGTTCCTGGAAGCCCTGCGCCGCGGGGACGCGGACGCCAGCGCCGCCGTTCACATCGGCGACCACCCCGGCGATGACATTGCCGGCGCACAGCGCGCCGGGTTGCGGGCAGTGTGGTACAACCCACAAGGCAAGGCCTGGGCTGGTGAACAGGCACCGGATGCCGAGATCCAGCGTCTGTCGCAGCTGCCCGACGTCCTTTCGCGCTGGCGCTGACAGGGGCCGCTGCGCGGCCCATTCGCGGCTGAAGCCGCTCCCACAGGGATCGCGCAGAACCTTCAGCCAGTGCTGAGCCTGTGAGATCGGGTTCACCCGCGAAGAGGCTCGCACAGAAAACACAAAATCGAAAAGAACAAGACACTCGCAGCGACTGCGGTTTTTTGTCAGCTACGAGCAACCACGTGACGCCTTCGTTGGCGGCGTAGCAGCCACAATAGCGTCCCACCCTTGATCAGCTCTGAGAGGACAATTGCGCAGAACATCAGCCACCTGTTGTATTCAGGTACCAGACCGGCCCAGATCAACAGTACCGAAAGCGACGGCACAGCGAACAGCAGACGCCACGGTATTTGCGCGAGGCCCACGTAGACTCCCACCTTTCGACTGCCAAGAAAAAACACGGCACTGAAAATGATCGAGACCTGTAAAAACACATTCATCACCATCAACACCATGGTGAGCAAGCCTTGTTCGGCCAAAAACCCCAGCATCCTCTGCAGATCGGTAACTACAGGCAGATGCCCACGCCGAATACTGCCTGCGACATAGAGCAATACATAAAGGGCGTCCAGCCCGCCCCATAGCCTCAACACCCAGCGCTCTTTGTTTTGTGCTACGAACATCATTTCTTTTCTCGGTGCTCGTAGGTTTCAAAAGGAAGAACAGGTTGCCAGTGCCAAGATTTTCCACTGATCTGCCACTTATCCTCTCCCTCCAGATACCGTTGCGTGATGCCCCGTAGTTTGCCATAGCGATGAATGGCTGAGCGTGATGCTAAATGATCATCATGACTATCAAGAGGAACCCATTGCTGGGTCACGACCCGAAAGGTGTTGTCATAATCCTTGCTTTCCGAGCCGAAAAGGCGGCCCTCATCACCCAGCGAACCAAGACGGTTTTGCAAGATGGCGAACGTGTTCTTCAACCCGTCATAATCGATATCGATAGTACGCCACTTACCGGAGCCTTTTTCGTAATCAGGTTGCCTTTTCAGCTTATCTGAAACAGGAAAGCACTGTGTCGTGCCTAAGTGACCATCTAGTCTCATGGGTCTGAATGGATTGTTGGTCAAAAATAGCCAGCTGCCGTTTCTGATTTCTTCCAGTGCCACCTTGAGATCGTGCTCTGATAGCTCTCGCCCAGAAGTGATGCCACAGCTTCTCAGAAATTCCGCTTCACCGCACAGGTGCCTCCGCCCCATGAGGGCACGCTCCACTTCCCCCCTGGCAAAAAAAGGATCCTCCACTTTAGAAATGTCTTCCTTACGTAACTCACGACGGCGAACGAGTTTGTCCATAAATCCTCCAGGCTCGATCCGCGATGCTTGCCTAGGTCGGACAAAATGATCTAGCAGACGAATCTGCTTTTATCGTAGGAAATTTCGGCAGGTTTTCGACAGGCACAAAAAAGCCCGCAGCGACGGCGGGCTTTTTTGCGAGCAGCCACTCAGATAGGGCGGCTGCCGTATTTGTTGTCCGGCTTCTTGGGCGGGTCGGCGACCACGTTGGCCTCGACTTCCTGCACCTTGCCACCGCGGGAAAGGAATTCTTCCATCGCCTTGGCCAGTGCATCACGCTCTTTCTGCTTGGCTTCCATGCTCGGCATCTCGTCTACCGAGACGGCCGCCTTGGATTTGCCCTTGGCAGCGGGTGCCGGGCTGCTGTCGTCGTCGCCAGCATCTTCGGCGCCATCGTCAGCCGCCGCTTCGAGGCCTTCATCAGCCTCGTCGTCGTCGCCTACTTCGAGGTCATCATTTTCCAGATCGTCGTCGCTCATGTTCTACCTCATGACTTGCGAAAAGCAGGTTAGTTATAGACCAGTGCAGCCGTAGACCGGCAGCCACCAGTGAAAATTCAACTGGCCGTGGGTTAGGCCACTGCCCTTGGGTCGGCACCCGGGATGGGAGGCGGCACCCAGCAGGCCCTGCTCCTGGCAGGACCTGACAAATCCATTAGCCCCTGCTGGCCACTCGCTACTGGCAAGCCTAGCAAAGGCTGGCGAAGTGTGCGGACTACTCGCAAGCACCCTTCGGCGCGCATTCTAGCGCGCCCGTGGAAAAAGCAAAGCTCCATAATTGCACTGCAAGTTGTAAGTTTTTTACCTACGTCGCGAACGTGCCGAATAAACCGTTTGCCGTGCAGGAAATGCCGAAAATCTGACAAAAAAATGCCCGGCAAGCCGGGCAAGTTTTTACCGCGTCGCAGTTACAGGTTGTAGCCGCGTTCGTTGTGCTGAGCCAGGTCGAGGCCGACCGACTCTTCTTCTTCGTTGACCCGCAGGCCCATCACCACATCCAGCACCTTGAGGATCACATAGGTGACGATGGCGGTGTAGACCACGGTGAACAGCACGCCCTTGGCCTGGATCCAGACCTGCATGCCGATGTCGGTCACGGCGCCAAAGCCGCCCAGGGCCGGGGCTGCGAACACACCGGTGAGGATGGCGCCGACGATGCCGCCGATACCGTGCACGCCGAAGGCGTCCAGCGAGTCGTCATAACCCAGCTTGCGCTTGAGGCTGGTAGCGCAGAAGTAGCAGATCACGCCCGAAGACAAGCCGATCACCAGAGCGCCCATCGGGCCCACGGTGCCGGCAGCCGGGGTGATGGCGACCAGCCCGGCAACCACACCCGAGGCAATGCCCAGGGCGCTCGGCTTGCCGTGGCCGATCCATTCGGCAAACATCCAGCCCAGTGCCGCAGCGGCGGTAGCGATCTGGGTCACCAGCATGGCCATGCCGGCAGTACCGTTGGCGGCAGCAGCAGAGCCTGCGTTGAAGCCGAACCAGCCGATCCACAGCATGGCAGCGCCCATCAGGGTGTAGCCGAGGTTGTGCGGCGCCATCGGGGTGGTCGGGTAGCCTTTGCGCTTGCCCAGCACCAGGCAGCAGACCAGGCCTGCGATACCGGCATTGATGTGCACCACGGTGCCGCCAGCGAAGTCCAGCACGCCCCAGTCCCACATCAGTGCACCGTCGCCGCTCCAGACCATGTGCGCGATTGGCGCGTACACCAGGGTGAACCAGATACCCATGAACACCAGCATCGAGGAGAACTTCATGCGCTCGGCGAAGGCACCGACGATCAGCGCCGGAGTGATGATGGCGAAGGTCATCTGGAAGGTGATGAACACCGCTTCCGGGAACAGCGCGGTGGCCGAAGTCAGGCTGTCGGGCGTGACGCCGCTGAGAAATGCCTTGGAAAAGCCACCGACGAAGGAATTGAAATTGAGCACGCCCTTTTCCATACCGGTGGTATCGAAGGCCATGCTGTAGCCGTAGACGACCCACAGAATGCTCATCAGGCCGGTGATTGCAAAGCATTGCATCATCACCGACAGCACGTTCTTGGAACGCACCATGCCGCCGTAGAACAGGGCCAGGCCCGGGATGGTCATGAACAGCACCAGCGCCGTTGCAGTCAGCATCCAGGCGGTGTCGCCGGAGTTCAGCGCTGGGGCAGCCTCCTCTGCCAGGGCAAGCCCGGGCATTACGAGGGGCAATAGGGCTCCTAGCCCTGCGATCTTACGCAGAGTCATGTTGTTTTCTCCTGGGGCGTTGGGTTTGGTGAGGCTTTTTTGCTGCTTAGATCGCGTCGGTATCGGTTTCGCCGGTACGGATACGGATCGCCTGCTCCAGATTCACCACGAAAATCTTGCCGTCACCGATCTTGCCGGTGTTGGCTGCCTTGGTGATGGCTTCGATTACCCGATCAAGGTCCTTGTCATCGATGGCGACATCGATCTTCACCTTGGGCAGGAAATCGACCACATATTCAGCACCGCGATACAACTCGGTGTGGCCCTTCTGCCGACCGAAGCCTTTGACTTCGGTGACGGTGATGCCCTGCACGCCGATTTCCGACAGTGACTCGCGCACGTCGTCCAGCTTGAACGGCTTGATGATGGCTGTGACTAGCTTCATGAAACTCTCTCCCGATTTGGTGGACTTGCCCCAGGAAAACAAACCCGTCTCAAGTCTAAGCGCAGCGGTTGGCTTTGTAACGCGTCGTCGGCATGTGGCTCTGCGTGCGCACTGCCTGGTCACAAGGAACTGCATCAGTGCATGGCTCGCAAAGGTGTTTGCAGAAACCTTGCCAGTTCTGCCAAAGCGTCGAAAATCAGGGGGTTATGTGAATCCGGCGGACTTGGCCAGTCGCCAGCATGTAAAACATGCACGAAGTTGGTGCGCACCAGCAGCCCGCATTGCGCGAATTATGTGCAGCCGCGCCAGCCTGGGCAGCGCAATTGCCCGTGGTACACTGCCGGCCATTTCCCAGTTTCAGTGGACAGCCTCATGCTCGCGCCTAAAGCCCTTCTCGACGCCCTGAGTGACCAGGCCTCGCGCCTGTTCAGCAGCGACACCGCCCAGCCCCGTGCAGAGCTGGAAAGCCAGTTCAAGGTGCTGATGCAAGGTGCTTTCAGCAAGCTGGACCTGGTCAGCCGCGATGAATTCGACAGCCAGATGGTCGTGCTGGCCCGCACCCGTGCACGCCTGGAAGCCCTCGAGCAGCAGGTCGCCGAGCTGGAAGCGCGGATGGCGCCTGGCGGCAAGGAATAGCAATCGACAAGGAGTGCCTCAGCATGAGCTGAAGCCGGCCGGCGGTATCGAGGTGCATGCCATCGTCACCCGCGAAGCGGTACAGGGGCTGGGACCGGCGCCGAGCGTGAAAGCCACGGCGCTGATCAAGGCCTCGCACATCATCCTCGGCGCCAGGCCCTGAGATCAGGCCGAGGCTCCTAGGCGTTCCGGCGCGGATGGTGGCTGTCTTGGCGGTAACTCACTGGGATGCAGGGTGCCACGGAACAGTGCAGCACCGCACTGGGTGACCAGGGTCCTCACGCGGTTATGCGAATTGAGGACTTCGGCTTGAATATCCTCGATGGTCGAATCCCCTGGCTGCAAGGTGGCCGCACGATTGACCCATTCGATAGCGGCGAAGCGGCTTTGCTTGCGTGTACCGCGCCCCTGCATCCAGGCCAGCGCCAGTTCGGCGCTGGCACGCCCGGCGATCCATGGGTCCGGGTGCTCGACCAGGCTCGACAGGTAGGCCACCGCCTCGGCCGGCTCCTGCGCCTCGCCAAACTGGCGCAAAAGAATCCCCAGGTGCAAGCGAGCGCGGGCATTGGTCTGCGCATTGCCCAGCGCGTCGACCAGCAGGCGCCGGACTGCCAGCATGGCGCTGCGCTCGTTCAGGTCCTCATCGCCATGCATACGCAGGCAAGCCAGGTTGTACTTGGCCTGGCGGCTGCCCGCCGCGACCGCACGCTGCAGCCAGTACTCTGCCGTTTGCTCATCCAGGTAGTGCTGTGGTGTATTCCCCATGCCACCTCGGTGCAGCTCATACAGCCCCAAGGCCGCCCCTGGCAGGTTCAGTTGGGCGCAACGCTCATACAGGTAGCAGGCCACTTCATGCCGATTGGCAGCCCAGAGCAGCCGCGCCACCTCCAGCACCTCGAAGCCCGGCGCCTGGCCCGCGCACTGGCGTTTCACGGCCATCTGCAGCCATGCCCACGCCTGCTCGGCCGAGCGTGGCAACCCCCACAAGCCAAAGTGGTGGCCGGCAGCGCGTAATGCACAGGCGCCAGCATGCGAGCGACCTTCACTCAGGCGCTCGATGGCGGTGCGCAGCAGCTGTTTTTCGTCAGCCATGCCGTCGCGCAGGATCAGCTCGACCAGGCAGCGAAAGGGCGCGCCCATTGCGGGGATGGCACCATGGTCGGCATTGCTCGCAAAGCTTGCGGCGAAGTCGCGCATGGCGCCCGGGTGATCCTGCAACGCATGGCTGCGCAAGGCGCCCCGCCACGCCAGCACTACCGCACTTTCCCTGGGCCGGAGCAGGCGTTGTGACCAAGCATCCAGCACCTGTTGCCAATCGGCAACCGCCTGCAACTGATCGGTATGGGGTAGCGTCAGCCGGTCTTCGATGGGTATCCAGCGCAGCGCATTTCGCAGGCTTTCATCCCAGGTTTCGCACAATGGCCCATTGGCCAGCAGTTCAATCGCGTCAGGGCTCGCACCCCAGCGGGGGGACAGGGAAATGGCGAGGGCCTGGATCGCTTCAAAGCATCCGGGGCGAGCGACCAGGGCATGGCGCAACCAGTAATAGCGAGGGTCCTCGTTCTCGTGATCGACCCGCCTGCCCAGACAGGTCGGCAGCGCTTTCGGTAGTTCGGCCAGCGGCAAAAGCCCATGCTTCACCAGCAACGGCGCCGCAGCCTCCTGCACTTCCACGTCCGCCTGGGCACTGGGCCGGTAGCGCGCGGGCTGGCCTTGAAACAGTTCGATCAACCACCCAGGCTCAGCAAACCGCGCACTGAGATGGAGCATGCCCACAAGCGCTGCCACTGGCTGGGCTGAGCGGTCCATGGCACGCACCAAGTGTGCGGCAGCGGTTTCGCAGATTTGTTCGACGGCCAGCGCGGCTGCGGCGTTGCGCTGGCCATTGCCATGCACCTGGCGGGCGCGCTGAAGGCAGTGCCAGCCCATCACCACCTGTGGGTGGTAAGCCTTGGGGCAGGCATCCATCCAGGCCTTGAGCACCTGGCTCATGGCCTTGCCGCCCTGGCACTCGGCGTCGACCAGCATGTGCCCTTCCAGGGCACTCAGGTAGGCAGGAAACTCCCCGTTCGGGGCCTGTCGCCATTGCGCTTCGAGGCTGTCGAAGTAACGGTTGAGTTCAACAAATGCACGGGCGTCCGCCAGTTCGCGGATGACCTGGCGCGTGCGGGTGAGCGTTTGCACGGAGCAATACCTCAAGTCCATTTGGAAGAAGCTGCGGTGCCATCCCATGGCAACCGCCGTTGCCCAACAACACTAAGCCATACCTGGCGGCTGCGCAAAGTTAATTGGATCCATTTTAGTCGGCTCCAGTGAAATCACAGGGAAAAAACCTGCCCTGTAAAACCACGTCGCACACTTCCTGCGCCTGGCTCTGACGCGCTGGCTATCCTTGCCCCACCCGCAGGCAGCGGCCTTTTCAGCGACAACGGAGCGTCCATGTCCCTAACACTCGTCCACAGCCGCGCCCAGGTGGGCGTGCAGGCACCGTCGGTAAGTGTCGAAACCCACCTGACCAACGGCCTACCGCATCTCACCCTGGTCGGCCTGCCGGAAACCACGGTCAAGGAAAGCAAGGACCGGGTGCGCAGCGCCATCGTCAACTCCGGGCTGAACTACCCGCAGCGGCGCATTACCCAGAACCTCGCCCCCGCCGACCTGCCCAAGGATGGCGGGCGCTATGACCTGGCCATCGCCCTGGGCATTCTTGCCGCCGATGGTCAGGTGCCAATTGCCACCCTCGTCGATGTCGAATGCCTCGGTGAACTGGCGTTGTCTGGCAAGTTACGCCCGGTGCAGGGCGTGTTGCCTGCGGCTCTGGCGGCGCGCGAAGCCGGTCGGGCGCTGGTGGTGCCACGGGAAAATGCCGAGGAAGCCAGCCTGGCCAGTGGCCTGGTGGTGTATGCGGTGGGTCACCTGCTGGAACTGGTCGCCCACCTTAACGGCCAGGTACCACTGCCACCGTACGCAGCCAATGGTTTGATCCTGCATCCACGTCCCTACCCGGACCTGAGCGAAGTGCAGGGCCAGCTGGCGGCCAAGCGGGCCTTGCTGCTGGCGGCGGCCGGGGCTCACAATTTGCTGTTCACCGGCCCTCCTGGCACCGGCAAGACCCTGCTCGCCAGCCGCCTGCCCGGGCTGCTGCCGCCACTGGACGAGCACGAGGCGCTGGAAGTGGCGGCAATCCAGTCGGTCAGTGGGCACGCTCCGCTGAACAGCTGGCCACAGCGGCCGTTTCGTCACCCGCACCACTCCGCGTCTGGCCCGGCCCTGGTGGGTGGCAGCAGCCGACCGCAACCGGGTGAGATCACCCTCGCCCACCATGGCGTGCTGTTTCTGGATGAGCTGCCTGAGTTCGAACGGCGGGTGCTGGAAGTGCTGCGCGAGCCGCTGGAGTCGGGCGAGATCGTGATTGCCCGGGCGCGTGACAAGGTGCGTTTTCCGGCACGCTTTCAGCTGGTAGCGGCAATGAACCCGTGCCCTTGCGGGTACCTGGGCGACCCGACTGGCCGCTGTCGTTGCAGCACCGAACAGATCGCGCGGTATCGCAACAAGTTGTCCGGGCCGTTACTGGACCGCATTGACCTGCACCTGACCGTGGCCCGCGAGAGCACCACGCTGAACCACCAGCCTTGTGGTGAAACCAGTGCCGATGTTGCCGCCAGGGTTGCTGAAGCGCGGGAGGTGCAGCAACGGCGGCAAGGCTGCGCGAATGCGTTCCTGAACCTGGAGGGGTTGCGCCGCCATTGTGGCCTGGCAGCGGCGGACCAGCTCTGGCTGGAAGGTGCCTGCGAGCGGTTGACCTTGTCGTTGCGGGCAGCGCACCGGTTGTTGAAGGTGGCGCGCACGCTGGCGGACCTGGAAGGCTGCGAAGCGATTGCCCGGGGGCATCTGGCCGAGGCTTTGCAGTATCGGCCGGGGAGCAGTTAGGTGGCGGGGATGCGCTGTAGCCCATCGCCGACAAGCTAGCCATAGGGAATCGCGTGAGGGCTGACAGGTGCTTGCCGCAAGATATGCAGCGCCAAGCACCTGTCAGCCCTGCCGCGCCCCCCTCTTACCCCAAAGATACCCCGAAACCGAATACCCCCCAGGCCCGGTCACCGCCAACCCGCCATAAAGCGCCACCAGCAACCAGGCAAACTGCCCCTGCTCCAGCGTCCAGTCCGGGTGCACCACCACCAGCGCCACCAGCAAAACCGCCAGCACCGGCAGGCAAGCCAGGCGGGCAGCGACCCCCAACAGCAGCAGCAACGGGCATACCACCTCGGCGAATACTGCCACCCCCAACGTCAGCGAAGGCCCTAGCCCAAAGGGATCTTCGATGCGCTGCAACTCATCGCTCCAGTGCAGCAACTTGGGCAAGCCATGAATTGAAAGCAGCAGCACAGCAGCCATCACCCGCATGAACAGCAGGCCGGTGGCGGTCAGGGTCGGAGATTGAGGGTCGAGGAAAAACTTCAGGCGTGGCATGGCAATGGTCTCGCTGATCGATCAACACGTGAGCATTGCCTGATTGGCAGCCTATTGATTGCGCAGGTGTGCTGAGCTGGATGCCAGCGCCTCTTCAACCACCATCAGCAACACTTCCTCGGGAAAAGGCTTGCCCAGGCAGGCCAAGGCGCCAAGGCTCATGGCTGCGCGTACTGCGCCTTCCTCCCAATGCGCTGACATGCAGATCACCGGTAAACGCCATTGCAGCCGAATCAGCTCATGCTGCACTTGCTGACCACTCATCCCCGGCATCCGCAAATCAAGCAGCACACAGCCCGCCTGTGGCGCCAGCTCCGAGGCCAGAAACACCTCTCCTGCGGCAAATGGCAAGGTTTCGAACCCGGCCGAGCGCAGCAGGTTGGCCAGGCTTTTGCGCACCGAAGCATCGTCGTCGACGATGCACACCCATCTGTTCATGCGCCGCCCAGGCCTTCAGGCCGTGCTCCGATCACCTGGTGCATGGCCACCAGCTCAACCAGCGAGCGGGACTGCATCTTGTTCATGATGTTCTTCTTGTGCACCTTGGTCGTCACCTCGCTGGTGCCAATCTGCTTGGCGATCTGCTTGTGTGACAGGCCATCGACCACCAGTGAGAAAACCTGGCGCTCGCGCTGAGTCAGGCGCTGGTACTTGTCCTCGACCTGTCGCGCGTGGCGCCATTTGCGTCCATCGACCACAGCCCGTGCGCGCACCGCCTGCAGCAGTGCCA
>NZ_JABMCN010000137.1 GCF_013179515.1 Pseudomonas sp. CM27 | reverse complement strand
TGAGGCCAGTACAGGCAATACGGATAGGCCCCTATGGGAAATCTGCGTTTCAGAGCTCGCAGACGAAGGTACCGGTCCCGGCCAGGATGTTTTCCAGGGTTTCCTTCACTTCATCCATGTCACTCAGGTCACTGGTCAGGTTGATCTCCAGCACCTCGTCCCCCTTCAGCGCATCACGGTCGCCGGCGGCGACTTCGATCAGCAGGCGCTTGGCGCTCAACGTCACTTTAAGCCCGTCCAGCGTCGACGGCTCGTCATCCAGGGTCAGATCGACGGTGTCTTCGTCCGGGTAGCGGGTCAGCAGGAACATCTGGCCCTTGTCGCTGTGGCAGCACAGGGTGGCCATGTTGTCTTCCTCGTCATCGCAAGGGGTGGCGAAGAGCAGGGCGGTATCGATTTGCATGGACAAGGCTCGGATCAAAGGAAACGGAAGGGAATTCTGACAGTCTTGCTTACATGCATAAACGTAAAGTTACCGCCCCTTGACCGAAATTGTCGCAGCGCTGCAAGCCTTGATGACCGATCAGTCGTTAAGCTTCGCCCAGCCCTGGGCGTGCCTGCGCACGTCCAACGTCTGGTTTTTACCGTCCGCCTTGCCACGGGTTGGCTATCGTTGACCCGTACACGGCGCACGCAGCGACGCTCCAACTAATACAAAGCCCAAGCGGAGTACCACAGATGGCGTTCTTCACCGCAGCCAGCAAAGCCGACTTCCAGCATCAACTGCAAGCGGCCCTGGCGCAGCACATCAGCGAGCAGTCCCTGCCACAAGTGACGCTGTTCGCCGAGCAGTTCTTCGGCATCATCTCCATGGACGAACTCACCCAGCGAAGGCTTTCCGACCTGGCCGGCTGCACCCTCTCGGCCTGGCGCATCATCGAGCGTTTCGACCCCGAATACCCGCAAGTGCGGGTGTACAACCCCGATTACGAACGCAACGGCTGGCAGTCGACCCATACCGTGGTCGAAGTGCTGCACCACGACCTGCCATTCCTGGTCGACTCGGTGCGCACCGAGCTCAACCGCCGCGGCTACAGCATCCACACCCTGCAGACCACCGTACTCAGCGTGCGCCGTGGCGCCAAGGGCGAGCTGCTGGAGCTGCTGCCCAAGGGCACCCAGGGCGAGGGCGTGCGTCATGAGTCGCTGATGTACCTGGAGATCGACCGCTGCGCCAACGCTGCCGAGCTGACAGTGCTGACTCGCGAAATCGAGCAGGTGCTGGCCGAGGTGCGGGTGGCGGTTGCCGATTTCGAACCGATGAAGGCCAAGCTGCGGGAAGTGGTGGCGCAGGTGGAACAGACCGCCTTCGGCCCGGCGCAGAACGAAAAGGGCGAGGTCAAGGCCTTCCTCGAATGGCTGCTGGACAACCACTTCACCTTCCTGGGCTATGAAGAATTCACCGTCAAGGGCGGCGCCGGTGGTGGCCAGATGGTCTACGACGAGCAGTCCTTCCTCGGCCTGCCGCGCCGCCTGCGCGTAGGCCTGACGGCAGAAGAGCTGCGCATCGAAGACTACGCCGTGGCCTACCTCAACGAGCCGCTGCTGCTGTCGTTTGCCAAGGCCGCGCTGCCCAGCCGCGTACACCGCCCGGCCTACCCGGACTACGTGTCGATCCGCCAGCTGGACGCCGACGGCAAGGTGGTCAAGGAACACCGCTTCATGGGCCTGTACACCTCGTCGGTGTATGGCGAAAGCGTGCATGCAATTCCGTATATCCGCGTCAAGGTCGCCGAAATCGAGCGGCGCTCGGGTTTCGACCCCAAGGCCCACCTGGGCAAGGAGCTGACCCAGGTACTCGAAGTGCTGCCGCGCGACGACCTGTTCCAGACACCGATCGACGAGCTGTTCACCACCGTCATGGCGATCGTGCAGATCCAGGAACGCAACAAGATCCGCGTGTTCCTGCGCAAGGACCCGTACGGCCGCTTCTGCTACTGCCTGGCCTACGTGCCGCGGGAAATCTACTCCACCGAAGTGCGGCAGAAAATCCAGCAGGTGCTGATGGAGCGGCTGAAGGCCAGCGACTGCGAGTTCTGGACGTTCTTCTCCGAATCGGTGCTGGCGCGTGTGCAGCTGATTCTGCGGGTCGACCCGAAGAACCGCATCGACATCGACCCCCAGCAGCTGGAACGCGAAGTCATCCAGGCCTGCCGCTCGTGGCATGACGACTACTCGGCGCTGGTAGTCGAGAACTTCGGCGAAGCGCAGGGCACCAACATCCTCGCCGACTTCCCCAAAGGCTTCCCGGCCGGTTATCGCGAACGCTTCGCCGCGCACTCGGCAGTGGTCGACCTGCAGCACGTGCTGAACCTGTCTGAAACCAAACCCCTGGCGATGAGCTTCTACCAGCCGCTGACCCAGGTTGGCGAGCGCATCCTGCACTGCAAGCTGTACCACGCCGATACCCCGCTGGCGCTGTCCGACGTGCTGCCGATCCTGGAAAACCTCGGCCTGCGCGTGCTCGGCGAGTTCCCCTACCGCCTGCGCCACGCCAATGGCCGCGAGTACTGGATTCACGATTTCGCCTTCACCTACAGCGAAGGCCTGAGCCTGGATATCCAGCAGCTCAACGACACCCTGCAGGACGCCTTCATCCACATTGTGCGCGGGGATGCCGAGAACGACGCCTTCAACCGGCTGGTGCTGACCGCTGGCCTGCCATGGCGCGACGTGGCGCTGCTGCGCGCCTACGCCCGTTACCTGAAGCAGATTCGCCTGGGCTTCGACCTCGGCTACATTGCCAGTACCCTGAACAACCACACCGATATCGCCCGCGAGCTCACCCGGCTGTTCAAGACCCGCTTCTACCTGGCACGCAAACTCACCCAGGACGACCTGGATGACAAGCAGCAGCGCCTTGAACAGGCCATCCTGACCGCACTGGATGACGTGCAGGTACTTAACGAAGACCGCATCCTGCGCCGCTACCTGGACCTGATCAAGGCTACCCTGCGCACCAACTTCTACCAGCCGGATGCCGATGGCCAGAACAAGTCGTACTTCAGCTTCAAGTTCAACCCCAAGCTGATCCCCGAGCTGCCCAAGCCGGTGCCCAAGTTCGAAATCTTCGTCTACTCGCCGCGGGTCGAGGGCGTGCACCTGCGCTTTGGCAACGTTGCCCGCGGCGGCCTGCGCTGGTCCGACCGCGAAGAGGACTACCGCACCGAAGTGCTGGGCCTGGTCAAGGCCCAGCAGGTGAAGAACTCGGTGATCGTGCCGGTCGGCGCCAAGGGCGGCTTCCTGCCGCGGCGCCTGCCGCTGGGCGGCAGCCGTGACGAAATCGCTGCCGAGGGCGTGGCGTGCTACCGCATCTTCATCTCCGGCCTGCTCGACATTACCGACAACCTCAAGGACGGTGGCGTGGTGCCGCCGGCCAACGTGGTGCGTCATGACGATGACGACCCGTACCTGGTGGTGGCGGCCGACAAGGGCACCGCGACCTTCTCCGACATTGCCAACGGCATTGCCATCGATTACGGCTTCTGGCTGGGCGATGCCTTCGCCTCGGGCGGTTCGGCCGGTTACGACCACAAGAAGATGGGCATTACAGCGCGTGGCGCGTGGGTGGGCGTGCAGCGCCACTTCCGCGAGCGCGGCATCAATGTGCAGGAAGACCCGATCACCGTCATCGGCGTGGGCGACATGGCCGGCGACGTGTTCGGCAACGGCTTGCTGATGTCCGACAAGCTGCAACTGGTGGCAGCGTTCAACCACTTGCACATCTTCATCGACCCCAACCCCGAGCCGGCTTCCAGCTTCGCCGAGCGCAAGCGCCTGTTCGACCTGCCGCGTTCTGCCTGGAGCGACTACGACACCGGCATCATGTCCGAAGGCGGCGGGATCTTCCCGCGCAGTGCCAAGAGCATCGCCATCAGCCCACAGATGAAAGAACGTTTCGCCATCGAGGCCGACCGCCTGACTCCGACCGAGCTGCTCAATGCGCTGCTCAAGGCGCCGGTGGACCTGCTGTGGAACGGCGGCATCGGTACCTACGTGAAGGCCAGCAGCGAAAGCCACGCCGATGTCGGCGACAAGGCCAACGACGCGCTGCGGGTCAACGGCAACGAGCTGCGCTGCAAGGTGGTGGGCGAGGGCGGCAACCTGGGCATGACCCAGCTCGGCCGGGTCGAGTTCGGCCTGCACGGCGGCGCCACCAACACCGACTTCATCGACAACGCCGGCGGCGTGGACTGCTCCGACCACGAGGTCAATATCAAGATCCTGCTCAATGAAGTGGTGCAGGGTGGCGACATGACCGAGAAGCAGCGCAACCAGCTGCTGGGCAGCATGACCGACGAAGTGGGCGGCCTGGTGCTGGGCAACAACTACAAGCAGACCCAGGCGCTGTCGCTGGCTGCTCGGCGTGCCCGCGAGCGGATTGCCGAGTACAAGCGCCTGATGGCGGACCTGGAGAGCCGCGGCAAGCTGGACCGTGCCATCGAGTTCCTGCCGTCCGAGGAGCAGCTGGCCGAACGCCTGGCCGCTGGCCAGGGCCTGACCCGCGCCGAGCTGTCGGTGCTGATCTCGTACAGCAAGATCGACCTCAAGGAGCAACTGCTGAAATCGCGGGTGCCGGACGACGATTACCTGACCCGCGACATGGAAACCGCCTTCCCGCCGTCGCTGGTCAGCAAGTTCGCCGAGCCCATGCGCCGCCACCGGCTGAAACGCGAAATCGTCAGCACCCAGATCGCCAACGACCTGGTCAACAACATGGGCATCACCTTCGTCCAGCGTCTCAAGGAGTCGACTGGCATGAGCCCGGCCAACGTGGCCGGGGCCTATGTGATCGTGCGTGATATCTTCCACCTGCCGCACTGGTTCCGCCAGATCGAGGCGCTGGATTACCAGGTACCCGCCGAAATTCAGCTCACCCTGATGGACGAGCTGATGCGCCTGGGGCGCCGTGCCACCCGCTGGTTCCTGCGCAGCCGTCGCAACGAGCAGGATGCCGGGCGTGACGCCGCGCATTTCGGGCCGAAGATCGCGCAGTTGGGGCTCAAGCTGGACGAGCTGCTTGAAGGCCCGACCCGCGAACGCTGGATGGTGCGCTACCAGGGCTTCGTCGAGGCCGGTGTGCCGGAGCTGCTGGCGCGCATGGTTGCCGGTACCAGCCACCTGTACACCCTGTTGCCGATCATCGAAGCCGCTGACGTTACCGGGCATGATCCGGCCCAGGTGGCCAAGGCGTTCTTCGCCGTGGGCAGCTCGCTGGACCTGACCTGGTACTTGCAGGAAATCAGCAACCTGCCGGTGGAAAACAACTGGCAGGCGCTGGCGCGCGAGGCGTTCCGCGACGATATCGACCTGCAGCAGCGGGCGATCACCATCTCGGTACTGCAAATGGCCGATGCACCGGAAGACATGGACGCCCGTGTGGCACTGTGGGCCGAGCAGCATCGGGTGATGGTAGAGCGCTGGCGCGCCATGCTGGATGACCTGCGCAATGCCACCGGTACCGACTATGCGATGTACGCGGTGGCCAACCGCGAGCTGGTCGACCTGGCCATGAGCGGGCAGGCGGCGGTTGTGCCGTCCTGAGCTTGAGCTGAAATGAAAAACCCGGCAGAGATGCCGGGTTTTTTTATCCCTGTGCTGGCCTCATCGCCGGCAAGCCAGCTCCCACAGGAATATCTCAGGCCTGAGGGCAGTGGCGTACCTGTGGGAGCTGGCTTGCCGGCGATGAGGCAGGTGCAGGCCTACTTGAACCGCCGCTCCACCCCTTTCTCCACCAGGATCTTCGCCGAAATTTCCTCCACCGAAAAATGCGTGGAATTGATGTTGGGAATGTTCTCGCGGCGGAACAGGCTCTCCACCTCGCGCACCTCGAACTCGCACTGGGCAAAGCTGGAATAGCGGCTGTTGGGCTTGCGTTCGTGGCGGATGGCGGTAAGGCGGTCGGGGTCGATGGTCAGGCCGAACAGCTTGTTGTGGTGCTTTTTCAGCACCGCCGGCAGCTGCAGGCGCTCCATGTCGTCCTCGGTCAGCGGGTAGTTGGCGGCGCGGATGCCGAATTGCATGGCCATGTACAGGCAGGTCGGGGTCTTGCCGCAGCGTGACACGCCGACCAGGATCAGGTCGGCCTTGTCGTAATAGTGGGTGCGCGCGCCATCGTCGTTGTCCAGGGCGAAATTCACCGCCTCGATGCGTTCCATGTAGTTGGAATTGCCGCCAATCGAGTGCGATTTGCCCACGGAATACGACGAATGGGCGGTCAATTCCTGCTCGAGCGGGGATAAAAACGACGAAAAGATGTCGATCATGAAGCCATTCGAGGTCGCCAGGATTTCACGGATGTCCTGGTTGACGATGGTGTCGAAGATGATTGGGCGTACCCCGTCACGCTCGGCCGCCGCGTTGATTTGCTGGACCATGGTGCGTGCCTTGTCCGGCGAATCGATGTACGGACGGGTGAATTTGTTGAAGGGAATGCTCTCGAATTGCGCGAGCAGACTCTGGCCCAGGGTTTCGGCAGTGATACCGGTGCCGTCGGAGATGAAGAACGCGGTTCGTTTCATTTGCGATCTGGGCCTTAAGCTGATGAAGATTCTTGGATATGATAAGTTCGGTTTGCCGAATGCGGCTGTCGGCATTCTGCCACACTTGCAGACCCTATTTTCCAGGTACAGGCCACAAACGCCCGGCCAAGTCACTGAAGACAGGCGGGCGCCTTTGAGCTTTTCCAACACAGTTAGTGGAGAGATCACCTTGGTAGAGTACGTAGTTTCCCTTGATAAGCTCGGCGTCCATGATGTAGAGCATGTGGGGGGCAAGAACGCATCCCTGGGCGAGATGATCAGCAACCTTGCAGGTGCTGGTGTATCGGTGCCGGGCGGCTTTGCCACTACGGCGCAGGCGTACCGCGATTTTCTCGAACAGAGTGGTCTCAACGACCGTATCCATGCCGCCCTCGACGCGCTTGACGTGGATGACATCAATGCCCTGACCAAGACCGGCGCGCAAATTCGCCAGTGGGTCATGGAAGCCGAATTCCCGGAGCGTCTGAATTCGGAAATCCGTACGGCCTTCGCCGAAATGGCCGCCGGCAATGACAACATGGCGGTCGCCGTGCGTTCCTCCGCCACCGCCGAAGACCTGCCGGACGCCTCGTTCGCCGGCCAGCAGGAAACCTTCCTCAACATCCGCGGCGTCGACAACGTGATCCGTGCGGCCAAGGAAGTGTTTGCCTCGCTGTTCAACGACCGCGCCATTGCCTACCGCGTGCATCAGGGCTTCGACCACAAGCTGGTCGCCCTGTCGGCTGGTGTGCAGCGCATGGTCCGCTCCGAAACCGGTACCGCTGGCGTCATGTTCACCCTCGACACCGAATCGGGCTTCCGCGATGTGGTATTCATCACCGGCGCCTACGGCCTGGGCGAAACCGTGGTGCAGGGTGCGGTCAACCCTGACGAATTCTACGTGCACAAGAACACCTTGCAGGCCGGCCGCCCGGCCATCCTGCGCCGCAACCTGGGCAGCAAGGCCATCAAGATGGTCTACGGCGAAGAAGCCAAGGCCGGCCGTTCGGTGAAAACCGTCGAAGTCGACCGCGCCGAGCGCGCGCGCTTCTGCCTGAGCGATGCCGAGGTCAGCGAGCTGGCCAAGCAGGCGATGATCATCGAGCAGCACTATCAGCGCCCGATGGATATCGAGTGGGCCAAGGACGGTGACGACGGCAAGCTGTACATTGTCCAGGCTCGCCCTGAGACGGTGAAGAGCCGTTCCAGCGCCAATGTCATGGAACGCTACCTGCTCAAGGAAAAGGGCACCGTACTGGTCGAAGGCCGCGCCATCGGCCAGCGCATCGGCGCCGGCAAGGTCCGCGTGATCAACGATGTGTCGGAAATGGACAAGGTGCAACCCGGCGACGTGCTGGTGTCCGACATGACCGACCCGGACTGGGAACCGGTGATGAAACGCGCCAGCGCCATCGTCACCAACCGCGGCGGGCGCACCTGCCACGCGGCGATCATCGCCCGTGAGCTGGGTATCCCGGCCGTGGTCGGTTGCGGCAACGCCACCCAGTTGCTCAAAGACGGCCAGGGCGTGACCGTGTCCTGCGCCGAAGGCGACACCGGCTTCATCTTCGAAGGTGAGCTGGGCTTCGACATCAAGCAGAACTCGGTCGACGCCATGCCTGATCTGCCGTTCAAGATCATGATGAACGTCGGCAACCCGGACCGCGCCTTCGACTTCGCCCAGCTGCCCAACGCCGGTGTCGGCCTGGCGCGCCTGGAATTCATCATCAACCGCATGATCGGCGTGCACCCCAAGGCGCTGCTGAACTACGCAGGCCTGCCTGCCGACCTGAAGGACAGCGTCGACAAGCGCATCGCCGGCTACAGCGACCCGGTCGGCTTCTATGTCGAGAAACTGGTCGAGGGCATCAGCACCCTGGCGGCCGCCTTCTACCCGAAAAAGGTCATCGTGCGTCTGTCGGACTTCAAGTCCAACGAGTACGCCAACCTGATCGGCGGCAAGCTGTACGAGCCGGAAGAAGAAAACCCGATGCTGGGCTTCCGTGGCGCTTCGCGTTACATCAGCGAATCGTTCCGTGACTGCTTCGAACTCGAGTGCCGTGCCCTGAAACGCGTGCGCAACGAAATGGGCCTGACCAACGTCGAGATCATGGTGCCATTCGTGCGCACCCTGGGCGAAGCCAGCCAGGTCGTCGACCTGCTTGCCGAAAACGGCCTGGCCCGCGGCGACAACGGCCTGCGCGTGATCATGATGTGCGAGCTGCCGTCCAACGCGATTCTCGCCGAAGAGTTCCTGGAATACTTCGACGGCTTCTCGATCGGCTCCAACGACCTGACCCAGCTGACCCTGGGCCTGGACCGTGACTCGGGCATCATCGCGCACCTGTTCGATGAGCGAAATCCTGCGGTGAAGAAGCTGCTGGCCAACGCCATTGCCGCGTGCAACAAGGCCGGCAAGTACATCGGCATCTGCGGCCAGGGCCCATCGGACCACCCGGATCTGGCCAAATGGCTGATGGAGCAGGGCATCGAAAGCGTGTCGCTGAACCCGGATTCGGTACTCGAAACCTGGTTCTTCCTGGCCGAAGGCCAAGGCGCAGCCTGACCTAGTAGAACGCGGGGGTACGTCTGGCGTACCCCTGCCTTTTTTTTCAGGGCGAGCTCCAGCGATGGAACCCGCCCTTTTTTGTGCATCAAGCAACCTTATGCAAAGCAGCAGCACTTTATTTCCCGTGGCCCTGCTCAGTGCCGAACGCCGCGGCGACCTCAGCGAAGACGTGTACCGGATCAAGGCCGGCAACAGCCCTGACCCCAGCGTCGAGCTGGCCGTGACGCGCCTGGGGCTGGCCGATCAGGGCCCGGCCCAGGGTGTGCCGGTCATTCTCCTGCACGGCAGTTTTTCCAATAGGCGCTTCTGGTACTCCCCCAAGGGGGTTGGCCTGGGCGCCTACCTTGCCCGCGCCGGTTTCGATGTGTGGATCCCGGAAATGCGCGGCCATGGCCTGTCGCCGCGCAACCTCGACTGGAAGCACAACAGCGTGGCTGCCTACGCCCGTGATGATCTGCCGCTGATTGCCGCGTTCGTGCGCGAGCAATCGGGCCAGGCGCCGCACTGGGTAGGTCACTCACTGGGCGGCACAACCCTGGTGGCAGCGCTGGGCGGTGGTTTCCTGGCTGCCGAGGACGTTGCCAGCGTGGCGCTGTTCGGCACCCAGATCAGCCGTGTCTACTGGCCACTGAAAGTCCCGCCGTTGACCTGGGGTGCGAAGCTGCTGCTCAAGCGCTGGGGGCAGATTTCCGGGCCGCGTTTCAAGCGTGGACCGGAGGACGAGCCGATCGGCCTGGCCCTGGAGAGCATGCGCTGGCATGGCCTGTTCGGCCGCTTTGGCGACAAGAAGCACGACTGGTGGGCGGGGCTGGCCGAGGTGGATGTGCCGCTGCTGGCAGTGGCCGGTGCGGGCGACTTCCAGGACCCGGTGTGGGCCTGCCGCAAGCTGTTCGATCAGCTGGGCGGCGAGCGCAAGCAGTTCTTGCGGCTGGGGCGCGAAGAAGGCTTCGAGGCGTTCGGGCATGTCGACATGCTGGTCAGCAAGGCCGCGCAGGTGCAGGTGTGGCCGCTGGTGCAGCGTTGGCTGCGCAACCCGGTGATGCCGGTGCATGCGTCGACGGCGGCTGCAGAATCTGTGCCTGTCAGCTGATCTTGCTCTAGCTGTTCTGGCCCCATCGCCGGCAAGCCAGCCCCCACAGGGATACCGCAGGCCTCGAACCTTGTGGGTATCCCTGTGGGAGCTGGCTTGCCGGCGATAGGGCCAGGGCAGGTAGAACCCAACTGACTGCCCGGTCCCGGATGACTGCGACGGCCTCAAAGGTGTAGCCTTGGGTCGATCCCCGCTTTCGTTGTGACTGACAGGAGCTTCCCATGCAGCATTACGTAACGCCCGACCTGTGTGACGCCTACCCCGACCTGGTGCAGGTGCTGGAACCGATGTTCAGCAATTTCGGGGGGCGCGATTCGTTCGGCGGCCAGATCGTCACCATCAAGTGCTTCGAGGACAACTCGCTGGTCAAGGAGCAGGTCGAGCTCGATGGCACAGGCAAGGTGCTGGTGGTCGATGGCGGTGGTTCCCTGCGTCGTGCGCTGCTTGGCGACATGCTCGCCGAAAAGGCTGCCAAAAACGGTTGGGAAGGCCTGGTGATCTACGGCTGCGTGCGTGATGTCGACGTGCTGATCCAGACCGACGTCGGCGTCCAGGCCTTGGCTAGCCACCCGATGAAAACCGACAAGCGCGGCATCGGCGACCTCAACGTGGCGGTGACCTTCGCCGGGGTAACCTTCCGCCCGGGTGAGTATGTATATGCCGACAACAATGGCGTGCTGGTCTCGCCAAACCCGCTGAAAATGCCGGAGTGATGCGCCGCACGCGCTGATGGAGCTTTGATGTTCGAGGAAGACAACGCGCAGTGGGGGCTGGTGCATGCCCTGGTGCTCGATGGCAAAGGCGGCGCGCGCCCGATTGCCCGTACCGAACTGGACGACCTGCAGCTGCAACCTGAGCAGAGCCTTTGGCTGCACTGGGACCGCAGCCATCCGCAAACCCGCACCTGGCTGCTGCGCGACAGCGGCCTCAGCGAGTTTGCCTGCGACTTGCTGCTGGAAGAGAACACCCGGCCACGCCTGCTGCCCATGGTGGACGAGCAATTGTTGCTGTTCCTGCGTGGGGTCAACCTCAACCCCGGCGCCGAGCCCGAAGACATGGTTTCGGTGCGCATCTTCGCCGAGGCCCAGCGGGTTATCTCGCTGCGCCTGCGACCGTTGCGCGCCAGCGACGAAGTCTTGCAGCAGCTGGAGCAGGGCAGGGGGCCGAAATCGGCGTCCGAGCTGTTGCTGCTGATGGGCGAACTGCTGACCGAAAAGGTCCAGGGACTGGTCAGCGACCTGTCTGAACTGGTCGACCTTGAAGAGGAAAAGGTTGAATCCGACGAACGGTATACGCCTGAGCAGGGCAGCCTGCAGCAGATCCGCCGTCGCGCGGCCGGGTTACGGCGTTTCCTCGCCCCGCAGCGGGAAATCTACGCCCAGCTGTCGCGCAGCAAATGGAGCTGGTTCGCCGACGCCGACGCCGATTACTGGAACGAGCTCAACAACAGCCTGATCCGCTATCTCGAAGAGCTGGAACTGACCCGCGAGCGGGCTGCGCTGGTGCTGGAGAGCGAAGACCGTCGGCGCAGCGAGCGCATGAACCGCACCATGTACCGCTTCGGCATCATCACCTGCATTTTCCTGCCCATGAGCTTTATCACCGGGCTGCTGGGCATTAATGTCGGCGGTATTCCCGGGGCGGAAAACCCCTATGGCTTCCTGTTTGCCTGCATCGTCGTGCTGGGGCTGGCGGTGGGCCAGTGGTGGATGTTCCGACGGTTACGGTGGGTATAGATGCTCATTGATCTGCACCGGCCCTATCGCCGGCAAGCCAGCTCCCACAGGGGCACCACAAGCCTTGCAACCTGCGCAATTCATGTGGGAGCTGACTTGCCGGCGATAGGGCCGGTGCAGGCGAATATTTCCCATGTTGAAACATTCGTCCCGATGCAATGTGTGACCCAGCGTTGGGCCACCTCGTCTCTTGCTGATACTGCGCGAGGTGCCTATGCACGATCCGTTTGAAGAATCCCTGCGCGACCTGCTCAAGGCGTCACCCTCCGGCAACGACCGGGACGACCGGGATGACGCTGCCTGCCTGGGTCGCGTGCTGAAAACCGCCAACCGCCAGGTTGGCGCGGGCGATCTGTTCAGCCTGCTCGGCCGCTGGTGCCAGGCGCTGCTGATCGCCGTGAACAATGGCTCGGCGCATGTCGCGCCGGTGCGTCGACACTCTTCCCGCAACGCTGCCAGCGGCAGCAAAGCAGATAAGGCCGATTGAATATGGAACTCGATCTCTGGACCCAGAGCCTGGTCACCGCGATGACTGCCCTTTGGACCAAGGTGGCGAACTTCATCCCCAACCTGTTCGGCGCGCTGGTCGTGGTGCTGCTCGGTTTCGTGGTGGCCAAGCTGCTCGATACACTGCTGTCCAAGTTGCTGGCCAAGCTCGGCCTGGACCGCCTGATGGCTGGCACCGGCCTGACCAAAATGCTGGGCCGGGTCGGCATCCAGGTGCCGATCTCGACCCTGATCGGCAAGATCGTCTACTGGTTCGTGCTGCTCATCTTCCTGGTCTCGGCCGCCGAGTCGCTGGGCCTTGAGCGGGTTTCGGCCACGCTCGACATGCTTGCCCTGTATTTGCCGAAGGTGTTCGGCGCAGCGCTGGTGCTGCTGGTTGGCGTGCTGCTGGCACAAGTGGCCAACGGCCTGGTGCGCGGCGCTGCCGAAGGTATCGGCCTGGAATATTCGGCGGGCCTGGGGCGTATTACCCAGGGCCTGGTGATCATCATCAGCATTTCGGTAGCCATCAGCCAGCTGGAGGTCAAAACCGACCTGCTGAACCACGTTATCGTCATCGGGCTGATTACCGTTGGTCTGGCCGTTGCCCTGGCGATGGGCCTTGGCAGCCGCGAAATTGCCGGGCAGATCCTGGCTGGCATCTACGTGCGCGAGCTGTACCAGGTTGGCCAGCAGGTGCGGATTGGAGAGGTCGAAGGCCAGATCGAAGAGATCGGTACGGTCAAGACGACGCTGCTGACCGATGATGGCGAACTACTATCGCTGTCCAACCGCGAGTTGCTGGAACAGCGTGTCAATAGCCGCTAACCGCACAAAAGCTGTTAATGTATGCCGCCGCGAAAATGACCCACGGGGTCTCGCGGCGACATTGACCTGACTGTCGGCCAGATCCGTTTTGAATAAAGTTCATTCGCCGCCCATGCGTTATGACCCCCGCGAGCTCACCGATGAAGAGTTGGTGGCGCGTTCGCATGAGGAGCTGTACCACGTTACCCGCGCCTATGAAGAGCTCATGCGGCGCTACCAGCGAACCCTGTTCAACGTCTGTGCGCGTTATCTGGGGAACGACCGGGACGCGGACGATGTCTGTCAGGAAGTGATGCTGAAAGTGTTGTACGGGCTGAAGAACTTCGAAGGCAAATCCAAGTTCAAGACATGGCTCTATAGCATCACCTACAACGAGTGCATTACCCAGTACCGCAAGGAGCGCCGTAAACGCAGGCTGATGGATGCCTTGAGTCTGGACCCTGTTGAAGAGGCGTCCGAAGACAAGGCACCAAAACCTGAAGAAAAAGGCGGGCTGGACAAATGGCTGGTGCATGTGAACCCGATTGACCGGGAAATCCTGGTGCTGCGTTTTGTCGCAGAGCTGGAATTTCAGGAAATTGCCGACATCATGCACATGGGCCTGAGCGCAACGAAAATGCGCTACAAGCGCGCGCTAGACAAGCTTCGTGAGAAATTTGCTGGCCTCGATGAAACTTAGTGGCGTGCAAATATCTCTAACGCAGCGGTGAGTTCTGCTAGACTTGCCGTCGAGTTGTCCCCCTTGTTTGTGGTGGGACTGCTTAACTATCACCAGATGGGGATTTAACGGATGAAACTGAAAAACACCTTGGGCTTGGCCATTGGTTCGCTTGTAGCCGCCACTTCGATCGGCGCTATGGCACAAGGCACAGGCGCTGTAGAAGTCGAAGGCTTCTACAAGAAGGAATTCTTCGACAGCCAGCGCGACTTCAAGAACGACGGCAACCTGTTCGGCGGCTCGATCGGTTACTTCCTGACCGACGACGTTGAACTGCGTCTGGGCTACGACGAAGTTCACAACGCTCGTGGCGAAGACGGCAAGAACATCAAGGGCTCGAACAGCGCCCTGGACGCCGTTTACCACTTCAACAACCCGTATGACGCCATCCGTCCGTACGTTTCCGCTGGTTTCTCGCACCAGTCGCTGGGCCAGACCGGCCGTGGCGGTCGTGACCACTCCACCTTCGCCAACGTTGGCGCTGGCGCCAAGTGGTACATCACCGACATGTTCTACGCCCGTGCCGGCGTAGAAGCTCAGTACAACATCGACCAGGGCGACACCGAGTGGGCCCCGAGCGTTGGTGTTGGCCTGAACTTCGGCGGTAGCCCGAAGCAAGCTGAAGTCGCTCCGGCTCCAGTTGCTGAAGTCTGCTCCGACTCCGACAACGACGGCGTTTGCGACAACGTCGACAAGTGCCCGGACACCCCGGCCAACGTTACCGTTGACGCTGATGGCTGCCCGGCTGTTGCCGAAGTGGTTCGTGTTGAGCTGGACGTCAAGTTCGACTTCGACAAGTCGGTCGTCAAGCCAAACAGCTACGGCGACATCAAGAACCTGGCTGACTTCATGAAGCAGTACCCACAGACCACCACCGTGGTTGAAGGTCACACTGACTCCGTGGGCCCAGACGCTTACAACCAGAAGCTGTCCGAGCGTCGTGCCAACGCTGTGAAGCAGGTTCTGACCCAGCAGTACGGCGTAGAATCTACCCGTGTTGACTCGGTTGGCTACGGCGAAACCCGTCCGGTTGCTGACAACGCCACCGAAGAAGGTCGCGCTGTTAACCGTCGCGTTGAAGCGCAGGTTGAAGCTCAGTCCAAGTAATTGGCCTGACGTTTCATGAAAAACCCGGCCTCGGCCGGGTTTTTCTTTGCCTGCGATTTGGGCTGCCTGCTCAGCCCTTGAGCAGGGTAAGCAGCAGTATCAGGTTGATCAGCAAGGACAGCAGGGCCAGGGTGCGCCACACTTTCAGCGGTTCGCGCTCCAGCAATGGCCGTGGCCGGTCGGGCAGCTCCTGGCGGTCACCGCGTTCGAGCAGCAGCAGCCAGTGTTCGGCAGTTTCGTAGCGCTGCGCCGGGTCGGCAGCCACCGCCTGCTGCAGGTTGTGCTGCAGCCATTCCGGCAGATCGGGGCGGTAGCGGGCGGCATTCACCGGCTGGCCGAAGCGCGGTCGCTGGAATGCTTCCACCTCGCCATAGGGGTAATGACCGGTCAGCAGGTGGTACAGCGTCACGCCCACGGCATACAGGTCCTGGCGCGGGCTGGGCGGTAGGCCTTCGAATGCGTCCGGGGCGATGTACGAGGGCGTGCCCGGCAACGTGTGCAAAGGGTCTTGGGACAGCCCCGGGCAGTACGCCAGGCCGAAGTCCAGCAGGCGCAGCTGGCCATC
>NZ_JABMCN010000136.1 GCF_013179515.1 Pseudomonas sp. CM27 | reverse complement strand
CCAGCCGGCCTCCGACAATCACCCCCATCGACAGCCAGAACACCAGGTCGGACAGCTTTTCACGGGACCAGGTGGGGTCGAAGCGGTTGAGCCGGCGCGAAGCCAGCAGCCAGGCGCCGCCGATGCCGATCAGGTACATCAGGCCGTACCAGTGGATTTTCAGCGGCCCGAGGGCCACGGCCACGGGGTCTATCTGCGGGTAAGGCAGCATGGAACTTCCTCTCGATTCAAATCAAAAAGCTCAGGCCGACACTGAACAGCAGTGCCGCGAACAGGCGTTTCAACAAACGTGGCGACAGCTTGTGCGCCAGGCGCGCGCCGTAGCGGGCGAAAAACATGCTGGTCACGGCAATGCCGACCAAAGCCGGCAGGTACACGTAACCCACGCTATGGGCCGGCAGATGCTGCTGATGCCAGCCCAGCAGCATGAAACTAAGAGCACTGGCCACGGCGATGGGCAGGCCGCAGGCCGAAGACGTGGCCACCGCCTGCTGCATGGGCAGGCTGCGCCAGGTCAGGAACGGCACAGTCAGCGAACCACCGCCAATGCCGAAAATGGCCGAAGCCCAGCCGATCACTCCCCCGGCGCCGATCAATGCGGGTTTGCCGGGGATGCCACGGCTGGCCTTGGGCTTGAGGTCCAGGGCCATCTGTGCGGCGATGACCAGGGCGAACACGCCGATGATCTTCTGCAGCAGCGGGCCTTGGATCAGCGACGCGGTCTTGGCGCCAACACCGGCCCCCAGCAGGATGCCGAGGGTCATCCAGCCGAAGATCGGCCACTGCACCGCGCCCCTGCGGTGGTGTTCGAGCACGGCATTGATCGAGGTGAAGACGATGGTTGCCAGCGACGTGCCGACTGCCAGGTGGGTCAGCACCGAGGTATCGAAGCCCTGCAGGGTAAAGCTGAACACCAGCACCGGCACGATGATGATGCCGCCGCCCACGCCGAACAGCCCGGCCAGCACGCCCGCGCAGGCGCCCAACAGCAGATAGAGCACGAATTCCATTCGGCGTCCCCGAGAAATCAATCCGGCATGGTAACGGAAGCCAGCCTCGGGGCTCTAGTGAAGTCTGTGTCAGGATGGATCCGCCCAGCCAGTGTGGGTACAGTGGCAAAAAACCCAGAGGCCCGACCGATGTGCCTGATCGTATTTGCCTGGCGGCCGGGGCACGCCCTGCCGCTGATCGTCGCAGCCAACCGCGACGAGTTTCATGCTCGCCCCACCCAAGCCCTGGCGGCTTGGGAGGATGCCCCTGGCGTGTATGCCGGGCGCGACCTGGAGGCCGGCGGTACCTGGCTTGGCGTGGGGCCGCAAGGGCGGTTTGCGGCGCTGACCAATATTCGCGACCCGGGCCAGGTGCTGGGGCCACGCTCGCGTGGTGAGCTGGTGGCGGCGTATCTGCGGGGTGAGCTGGGCGTTGAGGCTTACCTGGACCAGGTGGCCGACCGCCGCGGCCAGTACTCGGGGTTCAACCTGCTAGTGGGTGATGAGCGGCAACTGGGGTACTTGAATGCCCGGCAAGCTACGCCACGCCTGTTGGAGGCTGGGGTTTACGGGCTTTCCAATGCCGGGCTGGACACACCGTGGCCGAAGCTGGTCAAGGCACGTAGCGGGCTGGAGGGGATGCTTGAGACGGCAGATCCGCAGCAGTTGCTGGCATTGCTGGCTGATGGTGAACCCGCGGCTGACGGCGATCTGCCGGACACAGGCGTGGGCCTGGGGACCGAGAAGCTGCTTTCAAGCGTGTTTATTGCCAGCCAGAACTATGGTACCCGGGCGAGTACCGTGCTGATTGTGGATGATCAGGGCAAAAGGCGGCTGATCGAGCGCAGTTTCGGGCCGTTTGGCGGGCATTTGGGGGAAGTTGAGCTGGTGGTCTGAACCTTCGGTGTTGCCTGGGCGGGCCTCTTCGCGGGTGAATCCGCTACCACAGGTTCAGCACAGGCCTCAGGCTTGTAGTAGTCCCTGTGGGAGCGGATTTACCCGCGAAGAGGTCAGCACAGGCAACATCACATTCACAGGGTCTTATTGGCCCCAGGCCCGATCATCCGCGCCAGCCCAAGGTTCTTCAGGGCCAATTGCAGCGAACTGTGGATAACTTGCGGGTTGTCATGGCTCAAGGCGTCGGCCAGCAACTCCTTGGCCTTGCTCATGTTCACCTGGCGCAGCATCCATTTCACCTTGGGCAGGTTGGTGGCGTTCATCGACAGGCTGTCAAAGCCCATGGCCATCAACAGGATCGCCGCAGCCGGGTCACCGGCCATTTCGCCACAGATGCTGACCGGCTTGCCTTCACCATGGGCATCGCGCACCACCGTGTTCAGTGCCTGCAGCACCGCCGGGTGCAGGTAGTCGTAAAGGTCGGCCACCCGCGGGTTGTTGCGGTCCACCGCCAGCAGGTACTGGGTCAGGTCGTTGGACCCTACCGACAGGAAGTCCACCTGCCGCGCCAATTCCTTGGTCTGGTACACCGCTGCAGGAATCTCCACCATCACGCCCACTGGCGGCATGGGCACATCAGTGCCCTCGTCGCGTACTTCGCCCCAGGCGCGGTGGATCAGGTGCAGGGCCTCTTCCAGCTCGTGAATCCCGGAAATCATCGGCAGCAGGATGCGCAGGTTGTTCAGGCCCTCGCTGGCCTTGAGCATGGCGCGGGTCTGCACCAGGAAGATTTCCGGGTGGTCGAGGGTGACCCGGATGCCACGCCAGCCCAGGAACGGGTTTTCTTCCTTGATCGGGAAGTACGACAGCGCCTTGTCGCCGCCGATGTCCAGGGTACGCATGGTCACCGGCAGCGGGTGGAACGACGCCAGTTGCTCACGGTAGATCGCCAGCTGCTCCTTCTCGCTGGGGAAGCGCTGCTGAATCATGAACGGCACTTCGGTGCGGTACAGCCCTACCCCTTCAGCGCCGCGCTGCTGGGCGCGGGCAACATCAGCGAGCAGGCCGGTGTTGACCCACAGCGGCATGCGATGGCCGTCGGGGGTGACGCATGGCAGTTCGCGCAAGGCGTCCAGGCCTTGAGCCAGCTGGCGCTCCTCCTCCACCACTTCGCTGTACTGCTTGCGCAGCACTTCGCTGGGGTTGGTGAACACCTCGCCCTTGTAGCCATCGACGATCAGCTCGATGCCATCGACCTTGGAATAAGGCAGGTCGACCAGGCCCATCACGGTAGGGATGCCCATGGCGCGAGCCAGGATGGCGACGTGGGAGTTGCCCGAGCCGAGTACCGAAACCAGGCCAACCAGCTTGCCTTCCGGCACTTCGCCGAGCATTGCCGGGGTCAGTTCTTCACTGACCAGGATGGTGTTGTCGGCGTACACCAGCGACTGCGAGCGGGCTTCCTGGAGGTAGGCCAGCAGGCGCCGCCCCAGGTCCTTGACGTCCGAGGCGCGCTCGCGCAGGTAGTCATCGTCCATCAGTTCGAAGCGGTTGACGTGCTCGCCGACCACCTGGCGCAGGGCGCCCTGGGCCCATTGGCCGGTCTTGATGACCTCGGTCACCTCGCCGCCCAGGGCTGCGTCTTCGAGCATCATCAGGTACACGTCGAACAACGCGCGCTCTTCCGGGCGCAGCTGGGTGGCCAGCTTGGCCGACAGCTTGCGCATGTCGTCGCGCACGCCTTCGAGGGCGTTCTGGAACAGCTTCAGTTCGGCGTCGATGTCATCGACGGCCTTGTCCGGCACCACCTCCAGGTCGGCCGGCGGCAGCATCACCACCGCACGCCCCACAGCGGCGCCTGGCGAGCCCGGCACACCGACGAAGCGCGCTTCCTGAATACCCTTGCCCTGGCGGCCCAGGCCACGGATCGAACCGGTGGCTTCGGCGTGGGCGATAACCCCGGCGAGCTGGGCGCTCATGGTGACCAGGAAGGCTTCTTCGCCCTCGTCGAACTGGCGGCGCTCCTTTTGCTGGATAACCAATACCCCGACCACTCGGCGGTGGTGGATGATCGGCGCACCCAGGAAGGAGGCGAATTTTTCTTCGCCGGTTTCGGCAAAGTAGCGATAACGCGGGTGGTCGGCGGCGTTTTCCAGGTTCAGCGGCTCTTCGCGGGTACCGACCAGGCCGACCAGGCCCTCGTTGGGGGCCATGCTGACCTTGCCGATGGAACGCTTGTTCAGGCCTTCGCTGGCCATCAGCACGAAGCGGTTGGTTTCCGGGTCGAGCAGGTAGACCGAGCAGACCTGACTGCCCATGGCCTCCTTGACGCGCAAGACAATGATCCCCAACGCCGACTTGAGATCTTTGGCGGAGTTTACTTCCTGGACGATCTTGCGCAGCGTATTGAGCATGGCTCGGGGTCGAACTCCGTCGTCAGTCGCGCGTCAGCAGACGCGGTGCTAGCTCTTTCAGTGCGCGTCGATACACCTCGCGCTTGAATGTCACAACCTGGCCCAACGGATACCAATAGCTGACCCAGCGCCAGCCGTCGAATTCCGGCTTGCCGGTCAGGTCCATCCGCACCCGTTGTTCATTGCTGACCAGACGCAGCAGAAACCACTTCTGCTTCTGGCCGATGCACAGCGGCTGGCTGTGGGTACGGACCAGGCGCTGGGGTAAACGATAACGCAACCAGCCGCGGGTGCAGGCAAGAATTTCCACATCATCGCGTTCAAGGCCAACTTCTTCGTTCAGCTCACGGTACAGGGCGTCTTCCGGCGTCTCGTCAGGGTTGATACCACCCTGGGGAAATTGCCAGGCATCCTGGTTGATCCGTCGAGCCCATAGCACCTGCCCGGCATCATTCGTGAGAATGATCCCGACATTGGGGCGAAAACCATCCGGGTCGATCACGGCAGCAACCTCGCAAACGCATGTCACCGCATTGTTCCACAAAGCCTGCGAGCGCAGCAACGCGCCCGCCAAGCTTATGTGCAGCAGCGTGAAAACTCCGTATTCTGCGGGCCTACCTTGTGGCTGATGCGAGTGACCGCGATGCGCCTGGCTTTATTCGACCTGGACAATACCCTCCTCGGTGGCGACAGCGACCATGCCTGGGGTGACTACCTTTGCCAGCGTGGCATCCTCGACCCGGTTGCCTACAAGCAACGCAACGATGGTTTCTACCAGGACTACCTCGACGGCACCCTGGACCTGCCGGCCTACCTGGCCTTTTCCATGGAAGTCCTGGCGGCAACGCCTGCGTCCCGGCTCGACGAATGGCACCGCGACTTCATGCGCGACTGCATCGAGCCGATCATCCTGCCCAAGGCCCTGGCCTTGCTGCAGCAGCACCGTGAGGCTGGCGACCAGCTGCTGATCATCACCGCCACCAACCGCTTCGTCACCGCACCGATCGCCCGCCGCCTTGGAGTTCGCGTGCTGCTGGCGACCGAATGCGAGATGCGCGACGGCCGCTATACCGGGCGTAGTACCGATATACCGTGTTTTCGTGAAGGCAAGGTGACGCGGCTGGAGCGCTGGATGCTGGAGAACGGCTTTGATCTTGAGGACAGCTACTTCTATAGCGACTCGATGAATGATTTGCCGTTGCTGCAGCGGGTGACGCATGCGGTGGCGGTGGACCCGGACCCGCTGTTGCGGGCCGAGGCCGGGAAGCGTGGGTGGCCGGTGGTTTCGTTGCGCGATTGAAGTTTTCCTGGGCTGGCCTCTTCGCGGGTAAACCCGCTCCCACAGGTATCGCGCTGCCCTCAGGCATTGTGCAGTCCCCGTGGGAGCGGGTTTACCCGCGAAAGGGCCGGCACAGGCAACCCTGAACTGTCAGACTGGCTTGGCGCCCATCAACCCGGCGATGGACAAGAAACAGACCCCGCTGAACACCGCCAGCGCCAAGGTAAGCCGCAACCCCACAACTTCAGCCTTGCGCAACCGGTTCAGCCGCACCAGCAGCCACCAGACGGCAAACGCGCCCACGGTGTAGATGACACTGGAGGCCAGCACCCAGGTCTGCCCCAGCGGCCAGCCCACCAGGTGTACCAGCCACCAGCCGGTGAACGGCATGCTTGCCAGGCACAGGCCCATCACCAGCCAGACAAACACCAGAGGCCGGCGCAGCAGCTTGACGTAGGCCTCGGTATCGCCCTGACGGCGGGCGCGCACGGTCCAGATCGCCAGGCCCAGGGCGCCCAGCAGCAGCACTGCAGTGGCGATGATATGCAGGGTTTTCAGGGTGGTCAGGTGTTCCATGCTTCTGTTGTCCTTGAGCAGGCCATTTAGCGGTGGCGACTTCGCGGGCTTGCCCGCTCCCACAGGGATATCACAAGGCCTGCTGCCTGCGCAGTACCTGTGGGAGCTGGCTTGCCGGCGATAGGGCCATCAGCCCCAGCTTAGCTGCTCAACCAAGGAAGAGCTTGTACGCCGGGTTCTCGGTCTCATCCCAGTACGGGTAACCGATCTTGGCCAGCGCCGCCGGCACCAGGTGGCGCTCTTCCTCCGGCACCTGCAACCCCGCCACCACGCGCCCGTCCGCCGCACCGTGGTTGCGATAGTGGAACATCGAAATATTCCAGCGCCCGCCCAGCTTGTTGAGGAAGTTGAACAGCGCGCCTGGCCGCTCGGGGAATTCGAAGCGCAGCACCATCTCGTCACTGGCCCCGGCCGAATGCCCACCCACCATATGGCGAATATGCAGCTTGGCCAGCTCGTTATCGGTCAGGTCGGTAACCGGGAACCCCTGCTCGGTCAATTGCTGCACCAGGGCTGCACGGGGATCGTTTTCCGGATGAGTCTGAATGCCGACGAAGATGTGGGCTTCGTCAGAGGTGTGCTTGCGGTAGTTGAACTCGGTGATCTGGCGCTTGCCGATGGCTTCGCAGAAGGCCTTGAAGCTGCCAGGGCGCTCCGGAATGGTGACGGCGATGATCGCTTCGCGCTTTTCACCCAGTTCGGCGCGCTCGGCCACATGCCGCAGGCGGTCGAAATTGACGTTGGCACCGGAATCGATGGCCACCAAGGTCTGCCCGGTCACACCGTACAGCTCGACGTAGCGCTTGATGCCCGCCACACCCAAGGCGCCAGCAGGCTCGGTGATCGAGCGGGTATCGTCGTAGATATCCTTGATTGCTGCACATATCTCATCGGTGCTGACCGTGACCACTTCATCCACATACTGGCGGCAGATATCAAAGGTGTGCTGCCCGATCTGCGCCACCGCCACGCCGTCGGCGAACAGCCCTACCTGCGGCAATACCACGCGCTCACCGGCCGCCATGGCCGCCTGCAGGCAGTTGGAATCGTCCGGTTCGACGCCGATCACCTTTATTTCCGGGCGCAGGTACTTCACGTAGGCCGCAATGCCGGCGATCAGGCCGCCACCGCCCACCGGGACGAAAATCGCGTCCAGCCGGCCAGGGTGCTGACGCAGGATTTCCATGGCCACGGTGCCCTGCCCGGCGATGGTGTGCGGGTCGTCGTAGGGGTGGATGTAGACAAAGCCCTTTTCATCCACCAGCTTCAGCGAATAAGCCAGCGCCTCGGGAAAGGAGTCGCCATGCAGCACCACCTTGCCACCGCGCGAGCGCACGCCTTCGATCTTGATCTCCGGGGTGGTCTTTGGCATCACGATGGTGGCCTTGATGCCCATCTCGCGCGCGGCCAGGGCCAGGCCCTGGGCGTGGTTGCCGGCCGAAGCGGTGACCACGCCACGGGCCAGTTCTTCCGCCGTCAGTTGCGCCAGCTTGTTGTAGGCCCCGCGAATCTTGAACGAGAACACCGGCTGCAAGTCTTCGCGCTTGAGCAGAATCTGGTTGCCCAGGCGCTTGCTCAGCTGCCCGGCGCTGTGCAGCGGGGTTTCGACGGCAACGTCATAGACGCGCGAGGTGAGGATCTTCTTGACGTACTGTTCGAGCATCGGGAAAGCATCACTGGGCCGCGGGACAAGGGCTGGGAGTCTACCCCAGCGCTACGTCGGGCGACCACAGCAAAGCCGTGCGAGCCGTTATACTAGGCAACTTTGAAACCGCCCCTGCCCCTCCCGGAGCCCGCATGACCCAGGACCAACTCAAACAGGCCGTCGCCCAGGCCGCTGTCGACTTCATTCTGCCCAAGCTGGATGACAAGAGCGTTGTCGGCGTCGGTACCGGTTCGACCGCCAACTTCTTCATCGACGCCCTGGCTCAGCACAAGACCGCTTTCGACGGCGCAGTGGCCAGTTCCGAGGCCACTGCCCAGCGCCTGAAGGGCCATGGCATCCCGGTCTACGAGCTGAACAGCGTCAGCGAGCTGGAGTTCTATGTGGACGGCGCCGACGAGAGCGACGCGCACCTGAACCTGATCAAGGGCGGCGGCGCAGCCCTCACCCGCGAGAAGATCGTCGCGGCCGTGGCCAGAACCTTCATCTGCATCGCCGACGGCAGCAAGCTGGTACCGGTTCTGGGCGCCTTCCCCCTGCCGGTCGAAGTGATCCCGATGGCGCGCAGCCACGTGGCACGTCAACTGGTCAAGCTGGGCGGCGACCCGGTGTATCGTGAAGGGGTATTGACCGACAACGGCAACGTCATCCTCGATGTGTACAACCTGCAGATCACCAACCCGGTGGAACTGGAAGCGCAGATCAACGCCATCGTTGGCGTGGTGACCAACGGCCTGTTCGCGGCGCGGCCGGCAGATGTACTGCTGCTGGGTACCGGCGAAGGCGTCAAGACCCTGAAGGTCGAGTAGTCCCCGGCGAGGGCTTTGCCCTCGATTCGCAGCACAAGGCTTCTCCTACAGAAGGCCGCAGGCACTGGATCTGATGCGGTCCTTGTAGGAGCAGCCTTGTGCTGCGAATGGGCCGCAACGCGGCCCCAACAGCTTAATTTGGCGGCTGCTTGAACACATAGAACAGGTTCGGCTCACTGACCAGATAGATGGTCCCCGCCTCATCCATCGCAATCCCCTCCGCCTGCGGCACCATCGCCTGCAAACCCTGAAAACCCTTGCGCAACGACAGGGTACTCAGCGGCCTGCCTTGCACATCCAGCTCCAGCACCAGCCGCGACTCATCCGACAACGCCAGCAGGTGCCCGCTGCGCTCATCGAACTGCAGACTCGACAGGTCGCGCACGAACAACCGCGAATCGCGTTTGTGGTCCTGCACCACATGCACTGCGTAGGGCTTCTCCGGGTTTTCATGAGGAAACCCATGCACCTCATAGATCAGCATCGGGTCACGTTCCTTGGCCACGAACAGGCGCTTGCCTGCCGAATCGTAGGCCAGGCCCTCGAAGCCCTTGTTGCCGTTCAGGCCAATGCCCAAGGTCAGCTGTTCGGCGTCACCGGCGTCGAGGAACATCGTGTCGTCCTCCAGGCGCACGCGAATCAGCCGCTGCTGGCGCTCGTCGGTGATCACATAACTGTTGGGCCCGATGTACTCCACGGCTTCCGGGTCACCAAAGCCGGTCAGCGGCACCCGGCGCAGAATGCGGCCTTCAAGCGACAGCTCGATCAGCTCCGAGCGGGCATTGGTGACAGTGAACAGGGTCTTGCGGTCGGGGTCGTAGGTCAGCGCCGAAAGGTCGTCATCCAAGCCGTCGACCGGCTGCGCCTCTACCACTACCCGGTAGCGGTCAAGGCCGATGCTCTGCTCGGCGGGCTGCCACCACGCCTTCAGGTTGAACCAGCCGCGCTCGAACAAGCGAAACTCCTGCCCGGCCCAGCCAAGCAGGAACACGCCGATAACGGCCACAACAAGGAACAGGCGAACAAAACGGCGCATAAGGCAGACTCGGCACAAGGGTGGCGAATCTAACCATTAATGGCTGAAACATAGCTTAATGCCAGCGTCAGAAAAGCCTGAAGATGCTGTCAGTGCTTCTTGAAGCGATAAAACAGTGCCGGCTCGCTGACCATGTAGAGGTTGCCTTTGTCGTCCATGGTCACCCCTTCGGCACGCGGAATGGTGTCCTGCAGGCCATTGAAACCACCGAGCAAAGTCATGAAGCTGACCTGCTGGCCCTGCTCGTCCAGCTCCAGCAGCATGTTGGAATCGGCGGACAATACCAGCAGGTGGCCGGTGCGCGGGTCCACGCCCAGGGCGGACAGGTTGCGCAGGTCGAGCTCGTCACTGGGCAGTGGCTGCTTTTCACCCATGAGCGGGCTGCGGCCATCGGTGTTCCAGGTGTACAGCTTGGGTGGGCGCTCTTCGCCGATGACCAGGCGCTGGCGCAGCGGGTCCCAGGCCACTGCTTCGAAGCCCTTGTTGCTCTTCACCGACGGGCCCAGGTCGTGGCTCTGGAAGTCGGCGTGGTTCAACACCGTGGTCCGGGCATCGACCTTGACCACCGTCAGGTCATGCAGGCGCTCGTCGGTGATCGCCAGGTAGTCGTCTTCCAGCACGGCGACGCCTTCCGGGTTGTTCCAGCCGTTGAGCGGGATCTTGCGCAGTACATCGCCGTCCAGGCTCAGCTCGACAAGGATGGGGTTCTTGCCCATGACCGCGAACAGGGTACCTGTACGCGGGTTGAAGGCCACGTCCGAAGCTTCGTCATCATCCATGCCCGGCAGCGGTTTGGCGTCGATGTCGACCTGGTAGTCCGGCAGCCACACGCTTTCGCTGCGCTCGGCGGTGGTTTCCAGGCTTTCCTTGAGCCACAGTGCGCCGCGGTCATCCCAGTGCATGGCCACTGACACGCCATAGCCGATCACCGCTGCCACGGCCAGGCCGAAGGGCCAGCGCAGGTAGAAACGGCGCTTGGAGGTTGCCGGGGCGCTGGAAGGTGATGGCATGCGGAGGTCCTGGGAGAATGGGCGGAGGTCCGCGCATTATCCGCATAAGGTGTGAAAAATCGGTAAACAGGACCGGCCTCTTCGCGGGTAAACCCGCTCCCACAGGAATGTCACAGGCCTGTGGAGAGCCCTGTGGAGCGGGCGTGCCCGCGAAGAAGCCAACCCGGTCTGGAATCAGAGCACCCGGCTTTCGAAGCGGCTCACACCCGGCAGCTCCAGCACCAGCTCATCACCGACATTGAACGGCCCCACGCCCGCCGGCGTACCGGTAAGGATCACATCCCCCGCCTGCAGCGAGAAATGCGCCGCCATGTACTGGATCATCGGCACGATCGGGTTGAGCATCATTGCGCTGTTGCCGTCCTGGCGCACTTCGCCATTGACGGTCAGGCGTACCGGGATGTCGGTCACATCCTCGAAACTGGCGGCAGACACGAACGGCGGCAGCACGCAGGCGCCATCGAAGCATTTGGCCAGCTCCCAGGGCAGGCCTTTCTCTTTCAGCTTGGCCTGCACGTCACGCAAGGTCAGGTCCAGTGCCGGGGCATAACCGGAAATCGCGTCCAGCACCTCCTCTTCGGTCGGGTGGGTGGAAAGCGGTTTGCCCAGCAGCACGGCAATTTCGGCCTCATAGTGCACGGAACCGCGCTCGGCCGGGATCTTGAAACCACCTTCGGCCGGCACCACGCAGCTGCCCGGCTTGATGAACAGCAGTGGCTCGCTGGGGATCGGGTTGTCCAGTTCCTTGGCATGCTCGGCATAGTTACGGCCGATGCACACCACCTTGCCCAGCGGGAAGTGAATGCGTGTGCCGTCTACGTACTGGTGCTGGTAACTCATTGGCCGACTCCTGTGGATACTGCTTTTTATTCAGGTGCGAAGATCTTACCCGGATTCATGATGCCGTTAGGGTCGAACACGGCCTTTATTGCCTTCATGCAGGCGATTTCTTCGGCCGAGCGGCTGTAGCCCAGGTAGTCGCGCTTGGTCATGCCCACGCCATGCTCGGCGGAAATCGAACCGTTGTAGCGCTGGACGATCTCGAACACCCATTTGTTGACCTTGGCGCACGAGGCGAAGAACTCGTCCTTGCCCATGTGCTCGGGCTTGAGAATGTTCAGGTGCAGGTTGCCATCGCCGATGTGGCCGTACCACACCACTTCGTAATCCGGGTAGTGCTCGGCGACAATGGCGTCGATATCACGCAGGAACGCCGGCACTTTCGAGACCGTGACAGAAATGTCGTTCTTGTACGGGGTCCAGTGCGAGATGGTTTCAGACAGGTATTCGCGCAACTTCCACAGGTTTTTCAGCTGGGTTTCGCTCTGGCTCATCACCCCGTCCAGCACCCAGCCCTGCTCCACGCAGTGCTCGAAGGTGGCCAAGGCCTGGTTGGCAACCTCTTCGGTACTGGCCTCGAACTCCAGCAGCGCATAGAACGGGCAAGCGGTCTCGAACGGCGCCGGCACATCGCCCCGCCCCATGATCTTGGCCAGGCCTTTGTCGGAAAAGAACTCGAAAGCCGTAAGGTCCAACTTGCCCTGGAAGGCGTGCAGCACCGGCATGATCGAGTCGAAGTCCGGCGTACCCAGCACCATGGCGGTGAGATTGCGCGGTGTACGGTCCAGGCGCATGGTGGCCTCCACCACAAAGCCCAGGGTGCCTTCGGCCCCAATGAACAGCTGACGCAGGTCATAGCCGGTGGCGTTCTTGATCAGGTCTTTGTTGAGTTCCAGCAGCTCACCCTTGCCGGTGACCACTTTCAGGCCGGCCACCCAGTTGCGGGTCATGCCGTAGCGAATCACCTTGATACCACCGGCATTGGTGCCAATGTTGCCGCCAATCTGGCTGGAGCCGCTGGAAGCGAAGTCTACCGGGTAATAAAGGCCCTGCTCTTCAGCAAAGGCTTGGAGCTGGCGGGTGATCACCCCTGGCTGGCAGATCACGGTGCGGTCGAAGTTGTTGAAGCCGAGAATCTGGTTCATGTAGTCGAAGGCCACCACCACTTCGCCATTGGCCGCCACCGCCCCGGCGGAAAGCCCGGTGCGCCCGCCAGAGGGCACCAGCGCCACCTTGTTCGCATTGGCCCAGCGCACGATCGCCTGCACCTGTTCTATCGTCTTCGGCAGCACGATTGCACTGGGTGCCGGCGGGAAATGCTTGGTCCAGTCCTTGCCATACGCTTCAAGCGAAGCCGCGTCAGTCAGGACCTTGCCAGGGTCGACAAGGGTCATCAGTTCATCAATAACAGCGGGGTGGGTCATCGCTGGAACTCTCGACTTATTCATAGTCACCCTGAGCACTCTTCACCTGTCGGGATAGGCTCAGATTGTGTCGCGTATGCTAGCATAGCCCTCCCGCTGTTCATGCTAAGGCTGCCGTGGCGCCTGGCATCACCCTCGCCATTTTTATCTCCGGGATACAGGTTTACGCAGATGAGCAAGACTTCTCTCGACAAGAGCAAGATCCGGTTCCTTCTTCTTGAAGGTGTGCACCAGAACGCGGTCGATACCCTCAAGGCCGCCGGCTACACCAACATCGAATACCTCACTGGTTCGTTGCCGGAAGCCGAGCTGAAGGAAAAGATCGCCGATGCCCACTTCATCGGCATTCGTTCGCGCACCCAGCTGACCGAAGAGATCTTCGACTGTGCCAAGAAACTGGTCGCCGTCGGCTGCTTCTGCATCGGCACCAACCAGGTCGACCTGGAAGCTGCCCGCCAGCGCGGTATCGCCGTGTTCAACGCGCCGTACTCCAACACCCGTTCGGTCGCCGAACTGGTACTGGCCGAAGCCATTCTGCTGCTGCGCGGCATCCCTGAGAAAAACGCCTCCTGCCACCGTGGCGGCTGGATCAAGAGCGCGGCCAACTCGTTCGAGATTCGTGGCAAGAAGCTGGGCATCGTCGGCTACGGCTCGATCGGCACCCAGCTGTCGGTACTGGCCGAAAACCTGGGCATGCAGGTGTACTTCTACGACCCGCTGACCAAACTGCCGCTGGGCAACGCCGTACAGGTCACCAGCCTGAACGAGCTGCTGGGCATGGCCGACATTGTCTCGCTGCACGTGCCTGAGCTGCCATCCACCCAGTGGATGATTGGCGAGAAAGAAATCCGCGCGATGAAAAAGGGCTCGATCCTGATCAACGCCGCCCGTGGCACCGTGGTCGAGCTGGACCACCTGGCCGCCGCGATCAAGGACAAGCACCTGATCGGCGCCGCCATCGACGTGTTCCCGGTCGAGCCGCGCTCCAACGACGAAGAGTTCGAAAGCCCGCTGCGTGGCCTGGACAACGTGATCCTGACCCCGCACATCGGTGGCTCCACTGCCGAAGCCCAGGCCAACATCGGCCTGGAAGTTGCCGAGAAGCTGGTCAAGTACAGCGACAACGGTACCTCGGTATCTTCGGTCAACTTCCCGGAAGTTGCCCTGCCGGCGCATCCAGGCAAACACCGCCTGCTGCACATCCACGAAAACATCCCCGGCGTGCTCAGCGAGATCAACAAGGTGTTCGCCGAAAACGGTATCAACATCTCCGGTCAGTTCCTGCAGACCAACGAGAAAGTGGGTTACGTGGTGATCGACGTTGACGCCGAGTACTCCGACCTGGCGCAAGAGAAGCTGCAACAGGTCAAGGGCACCATCCGTTCCCGCGTCCTGTTCTAAGTTTGCGGGCGGTATGAAAAAGGGAGGCCCTTGTGGCCTCCCTTTTTTCATTTCACTTCGACAGTCACTTTCTGCGACTCGACACTTGGCTTGAACGGTACGTGATACTGGTCACCCAGTACCAGCTGCAGCGTGTGCTTGCCCGGGGTCAGGGTAATGCTGGTTTCGGTCTGTGCCTTGCCGAAATGCAAAACCTGCGGCCCCGCCGGCAGCGCGGTGCCTGCCTCAGGCATCAGGCTGGTCGGCAGGGGCATGTCGGCAACGGGTTCTTTGTCCACATCCACCAGCAAGTGGTGGTGCCCGGTGTGCGGGGTCTGGTCACCGGCTGGTTTGAGTCCCATGCCTTCGATGCCGAACTTGACGGTGAAGGTCTTGTCGACCGTGGCACCATCGGCGGGGGAAACGATGAAGACCTTGGCATCCTTGGGCGGCTCCTGGCTCTTCAGGGCATCCGCGGCACTGGCGAACACCGATGCTCCCATCAGCAGACCGGCAACGGCAGCACGCGAAAATAGGCTGTTCATTCACTTCTCCTGTGATTCACTTATTGACCGCCACCAGCATGTCGAACGGCAGCGGTAGTTCACCATAGCCCACAAAGAGAAATATTTCAGTTAGGGTTAAACCTCGCCAAGGCTTCAAGGTCATAGGCTGCGCTCGATCACGGCGAGGAAGAAAGCCGTGGCGAAAGTTATTCAACTGCTAAAAGAAAAGGGGCATTCATGCGTTCGACCATAGGGGTACTGCTGGCAGTACTGATCAGTCCATTGGCCCAGGCGGAGCTGATCGACGAAATCGCCGACCGGGGCGAACTGCGCATAGCCGTACAGGCCGACAACTCGCCGTACGCGTTCAAGCAAGATGATCGCCTGACCGGTTTCGACATCGAGTTCGGGCAAGATCTCGCCAAGGAGCTGGACTTGCGTGCCGAGTTTGTCGAAGCGTCGGCTGCAGAGGTATTGCCCGGCGTCGAAAGTGGCAAGTACGACATTGCACTTACGCCGTCCGCTGATGCGCCCACGGGTGGCGGCTCGCTGGATGTGAGCCAGCCGTTTGGCGCCAAGAGGCTGTTGATCCCGTTCCAGAAGGACAATCCGGCGTTTGAAAGTGCGGTGAACAATGCGCTGCAACGGCTGAAAGACAGCGGGCGCACTGCCGAACTTGAGCAGAAGTGGTTCAAGGGTGTGCAGGAGACTGCGGCCGGGCAATAAGTTTCGAGCTGTCTGTGCCGCCCTCATGGGAGTGTCAGGTTTTTTGTGTGCGGGCCGGTAATGGCCTGCCGCCCGGCAGGCCTTGATTTCACCAGGTTGGCCTGATGAACCGATCTCCGTACAGAATCGCAAATTGATTCATCGCACTTTTCCA